>DATCWE010000281.1:0-9320 GCA_036566495.1 Gemmatimonadales bacterium
GCGGAGCTCCCGGGCCGCGGCCGCTCGCATACGGAGCCGAGAACTGCGCGCATTGCCACATGACCCTGGCCGATCCGCGCTTCAGCGCCGAGCTGCTCACCACCACCGGCCGGGCCATCCCGTTCGATGACGTGGGCTGCCTCGGCAGCTTCGTCGCCACCGCCGGGGTGCCCGCCGCGCAGATCCGCTCCCTTTGGGTCAGCGACTACTTGCCTCCCCACGCCCTGCTCGAGGTCTCTCACGCCGTGTTTCTGCGCAGCGCAGCCCTGCACACGCCGATGGACTATGGCATCGTCGCCCTCGCGCCGGGTCCCCGCGCGGACAGCCTGCGCACCGCCCTCGGGGGCGAGCTGCTGTCCTGGGAGCGGGTCCTCGCCGCGCTGCGGAGCAATCCCGGCCGATGATCGCGCCGCTGCTGGCCGCCCTGCTCGGCACCATCGTGGTGCAGCCCGGAGGACCGGTACGCACCCTCACCGAGGCGCTCGCCCTGGCGCACCCCGGCGACCGCATCGTGGTGCGGGCCGGCAGCTACCGCGAGCCTCGCATCGTCGTGGGCCTGCCGCTCACGATCGAGGGTGAGGGAAGCCCCGTGTTCCTGGGCGGAGCGCATTCCACCCTCGAAGTGACGGCGGACGGCGTGACCATCCGCGGCCTGGTGTTCTCCGGCGTGACCGAAAGCTCGATGGAGGATCGTGCCGCGATCCTGGTGAATGGGGCGCACCACTGCCGCATCGAGGACAATCGCATCACCGGCGGCTTCTTCGGCATCTATCTGAAAGCCTCGACCGGGTGCCGCATCGCGAGGAATCGCGTGAACGGGCTGCGTAACGGCGTACCCTCCACCGGCAATGGCATCCAGCTCTGGCGCTCCCGGAATGTGGTGCTGGAGGACAACACGGTCGAGGGCCAGCGCGACGGGATTTATTTCGAGTTCGTGGCAGAGACCCAGGTGCGGGGCAATACCGTCACCGGCAACCGGCGCTATGGCCTGCACTTCATGCGCTCCGATTCCTGCTCCTACGAGCGCAACGCCTTTCTGGGCAACGGCGCCGGCGTGGCGGTGATGTACAGCCGCGGCGTGCGCATGCTCGACAACCGCTTCGAGCGCAACTGGGGCAGCGCCGCCTATGGCCTGTTGCTCAAGGAAATCAGCGACGGGCTGGTGCGCGGCAATCGCTTCGTCCATAACACGGTTGCGCTCTACCTCGATGACGCCAACCGCAACCTGGTCGCGGGCAACAGTTTCGAGGCCAACGGCTGGGCGGTAAGAATCCTGGCCAACGCGAGCGACAACGTCTTCGAAGACAACAGCTTCGCGGGCAACTCCTTCGACGTGGCCACCAATAGCCGGAGCAGCAGCAGCGTGTTCCGGGAAAACTGGTGGGACCACTATCGGGGCTACGACCTCGATCGCGACGGCTTTGGCGACGTGCCCTTCCGGCCGGTGCGGCTGTTCGCGCTGGTGGTGGAGCAGAGCAGTCCCGCGCTCATCCTGCTGCGCTCCTCCTTCGTGGACCTGCTCGATGGCGCCGAGCGGCTGCTGCCGATCCTGACGCCGGAGGCGCTGGTGGACCGGCGGCCCCGCATGCGGCGTCCGCGATGATCCCTTCGCGGGTGGTCCTGGCCGGCGTGCGCAAGCGCTTCGGCCGGCTGGAGGTGCTGCGCGGCATCGATCAATCCATCGAGGCGGGCCGCATCACCGCGATCGTGGGGCCCAACGCCGCCGGTAAGACCACGCTGATCAAGCTGATCCTCGGTCTGGTGCGGCCCGGCCCCGGCAGCGTGGTGGAAGTCGACGGGATCGCGGTGAACGGTGACCCCTCCTATCGGAGGCGGATCGGCTACATGCCGCAGGCCGCGCAATTTCCCGAGCAGCTGACCGGCCACGAGGTGCTGCACCTGCTCACCGGGCTGCGCGGCCAGCGCGAGGGCCTCGACGAGGAGCTGATCGAGCGGTTCAAGCTCGCCCCCTCGCTCGACCGGCCGGTGCGCACTCTCTCCGGCGGCACCCGGCAAAAGCTCAACGCCGTGGTCGCCTTTCTGTTCCGTCCCTCGCTGCTGATCCTGGACGAGCCCACCGCCGGGCTCGATCCGGTCGCGGCCGGGATCCTCAAGGACAAGGTGCTGCGCGCCCCCGCCCAGGGCACCACCGTCGTGCTCACCTCGCACCTCATGAGCGAAGTGGAAGAGCTGGCCGAGGATCTGATTTTTCTGCTCGACGGCAGCGTGGCCTTTCGCGGGACCGTGGCAGCGCTGCTGCAGCAGAGCGGCGAGAGCCGGCTCGAGCGTGCCATCGGACGGCTGCTGGAGGCGGCCGGCCGATGAGCATGGCCCGGAAGGTGCTCGCCTCCCAGCTCCGCAACGTGGCCCGCAGCCGCTGGATCCTGGCCTATGGGCTCCTGCTGCTCGGGCTGACGGAGCTCCTGCTCCGCTTCGGCGGCAGCGGCGAGCGCGCGCTGCTCTCGCTCCTCAACGTCGTCCTGCTCCTGCTGCCGCTGGTGAGCGTCGTGTTCGGAACGCTCTACATCCACAACGCGCGCGAATTCATCGAGCTGCTGCTGGCCCAGCCGGTGGGACGCGGCTCGCTCTATGCGGGCCTGTTCGGTGGATTGGTGCTGCCGCTGGCGGGAGCCTTCCTGCTTGGTGTCGGGCTGCCGCTCCTGCTGCAGGGCGGCGGGGAGCCGGGCTACTTCTCGCATTGCGTACTGCTGCTCGGCGCGGGCCTGCTGCTCACCCTGGTGTTCACGGCGTTCGCCCTTTGTGTGGCCGTGCGGATCGACGATCGCGCCTGGGCGCTCGGCGCGGCGCTGCTCGTCTGGCTGTTCTGTACCCTGGTGTACGACGGCCTGATCCTGCTGGTCACCACGCTCTTCGGCAACTACCCTCTCGAGGGACCCCTGCTGGTGCTGGTCTTCCTCAACCCCGTGGACCTGGCCCGGGTGCTCCTGCTGCTCTCCTTCGATATCTCGGCGCTGCTGGGGTATACCGGTGCGGTGTACGAGCGGTTCTTCCATGGCGGCATCGGGGCCGCGCTGGCCGTGCTCATGCTGTTGGTCTGCGCCACGGTGCCGCTGCTGCTCGGGCAGCGCTGGTTCCGGCGCAAGGATTTCTGAGCCTCGGCTCCTCCCGGCTCAGGGCAGGCTGAGCCGGTGGATCCGGACTCCGCCCTGAGGCCCCGGCGCCGTCCAGGCGACATAGAGATGCTTGCCCAGCCGGGCGGCCCGGGCAAAGCCCGCTTCCCGCGTCGCGGCCGCTTCGCCCACCGTCCAGCGCTCTCCAACCCTGCCGTCGGGCCGGAACTGTTTGGCCCGCCATTCCGCGCGGTCGCCGACCTGCTCGAGCCAGATCGCCACAACCGATCCGTCGGGGAGGAGCTCCACCTCGCTCCGGCCCATCGGCGACCCGTCGTCCACCTGTACCGGCGCGGCGAAGCTGGCCCCCGCGTCCCGGGAACGGGCGAGCTTTACCCGCGGAGTTTCCTGAGCGCCGGTATACCAGGCGACCGCGACCTGCTGCCCGTCCGCTGCGATCGAGGGGCCGTTCACCGGGCACGCCCGGTAGACCCAGCCATCCACCGCCACCGGTGCCGGCTTGGTCCAGCGGCCGTTCACCTGCCGGATGATGGCGATGTCGCGGACCTCCGCGTCGGAGCGGTCCCGGTACGCCGCGAGGAGTCCCAACGCGCTGCGTGCCAGGGCCGTCTGACAGCAGTCGCACGTTCTCCGGTCGAGGAGCGTGTCGGCCAGAACCCGCCCCGACGCATCGATCGCGCCCGCTGCCAGGGCCATGCTGCCGCGCTCCGCCCCGCTGCCGCCCTGCGCGGTTTGCCGCCCATCCAGCCAGATCAGGTCGGCTCCTCCGCTCGGGCGAGGCAACATGGCCACGAAACCGTGCTCGGTGGTGGACCGGTCGCTGTGGGGGGTGACGGGCTCGCTCCAGCTGGCCCCCCGGTCGGCTGACACGCTCAGGCGAATGTGATAGGCGTAGCTCTTGGTGGCGGTCTTCTCGAGCCAGTGCACGATCCAGCGGCCGTCCGCCGTCTCGACCGCCGAGGGAAAGTCGGCCCAGTTGACGAAGAAATTGGGGCGCAGCGCCACCGTGGCGAGTGGGCTCCAGCGTCCCTCCCGCCGGTTGGCGATGCGCAGCGCAAAGCGGCCGCTGTCGCGCGGCTCGAACCAGGTCGCCAGCAGTCCGCCCGAGGGCGTCGTGGTAAGAAAAGGCTTGGCGCTTCCCGGCGGGCCGGAAAACTCCAGCATGGGCGCGGGTGAGGGCGTACTGGCCGCACTGGCGAAAAGCGTGGCCGCAACGGCCCAGCGGGCGGGATGCATGAAGGAAATATGCTGTATCAGCTCGGGGAGCGGAACATGAAGTAGACTTGGCCGTCGCCTGCGGTCACCCTTCACCCGTTACCCTTCACCGCTGCTCCAAACCGCCGCACGATTTCCCCCGCCGGCTCGATCCGGTCGATCTTCGCGACGCTCTTGCCGGCCTGCCAGTAGTCCTTCTCGCCCGACTCGTCCAGGGAGGCGCGCTTGAGCTGCCAGATCGATTTGAGCGCGTAAAAGGTCCGCATCCAGTGCTTGGTCCGTTTGCCGCGCAGCATCCAGCGCGCCAGCCGGCCCGCCTTGAGTCCCATGCGCTGGATGTACGGGGTGTTGATCACCGCCACGGGCACGCCGGTGATCCGCTCGCTCAGCACGATGTCGTCCTCGTCCGCGTCCAGGATGGCCTGCTTGTACGCCTCGCTGGCCCGGCATTCCACCGTGGCGATGAAGCGGGTGCCCAGCTGGGCCCCGGCATAGCCCATCCGCCGCACGGCCGCGAAATCGTGTTGGTCCCCGATTCCGCCCGCGCACGCCACCGGCAGCCCCAGGTCCGCAACCTCGGCGAGTAGTTGCTCGGCGCTCAGCGGTCCCGCGTGTCCGCCGGCGCGCCGATTCACACCGATCAGGCCATCCACGCCGGCGTCGCGACCCTTGAGGGCCCACTTCCGCTCGGTCACGTCATGGTAGACCTTGCCGCCCGCCGCGTGCACCCGTTCGCAGACCCAGCGTGGATTGCCCAGCGAGGTGATGAAGAAGCGGAGGCCCTCTTCCAGGGCGATCGTCACCCACTCCACCATTTTTTCGTGGTAACGCCGGGAGGAGGCCTCGATCAGCGCATTCATCCCCACCGGCTTGGGCGTGAGCTGCTTGATGAGCCGCAGCCCGGCGCGAAACTCGTGGCGATACACATAGGTAAGCGAGATGGGTTGTACGATCCCGATCCCGCCCGCGTCCGACACCGCCGCCACCAGCTCGGGATTGCTGCAGGGATACATCGCTCCGCAGATCAGCGGGATCTCGATCGCCGCATCGCGGCAGAGCAGGTTACCGGTCACCTTTCACCCTTCACCTTTCACCTTCACATCCAGCCGCCAGCGCACCTCGACCCGGCACACCCGGTCCCCCGCCGCATCCTTGATCTCCGCGACGATCGGAAAATCGACCGGGCCAGTCACCGCGGGCGGCTTGACCGTAGCCTCGGCCGTCAGTAACCCGCGCGCTTTCTTGAAGTACTCGGCGGACAGCCCGGTTACGATCGCGCGCACCCCCGCCGGCAGGGCGGTGAGCATCGCCAGGCCGCTGGTCAGCTCGCCCAGGTTGATCAGGGCCACCGCGTGCACCGAGCCGAGGTGTTGGCGCACCTTGCGCCGGTCGCGCAGGGTCAGCCGCGCGAATCCGGGCGCCAGCTCGCGTACTCGCGCGCCGATGCTCCCCGAGTAGGGCACCGCGAACCCGATCGCCCGGCTGAACAGCCAAGTCCCTCCCGGGAACGGCCGGAGCCGGTCCCACCAGCGAAGCAGCATGCACTTTCCTGCGTGCGAAGAGTGGGCGGAATCTAGCCACCAACGAGTGGTGGCTGGCGAAAGAAATGAGAGTCTCCTAACATGGGGCGTCACCAGGACCCACGTTCTTCCCATCGAGGTAGTCATGTACCGGCGTTTGCCCCTCCGTATTGCTGCGGCCGGCGCGGCTTTGCTCGCCGCCTGTAGCGGGGACCTCAACAGTCCCGCCCCCACCTCTCCCGATCTTCAGCTCCGGAACCTCCAGACCTCGGAGTCGCCGAGCCAGGAGCAGCTCGACCGCCAGATCCCCGGGTTTGGGGGCTATTTCCTCGACCGGACCGGTACTCCCACGGTCTACCTCCAGGCCGGCGCGCGTCGCGGGCCCGCGGAGCAGGCGCTGGCGGCGGTCCTGAGTGCCCGTGGCCTCGCTCCCGAGCGGCTCCAGGTGCTGACCGCCGCCTATAGCTACCGCCAGCTGGAGCATTGGTTCCAGCAGGCCTCGCCCGAGGCCCTGGCCGTGACCGGCGCGGTCTTCGTCGACAACGATGAGGCCAGCAACCGGGTGCGCATCGGGGTCGAGCACCTCAGCGCCCAGGCCAACGTGAACGCCGCGGTGGCTCGCCTCGGCATCCCCGCCGAGGCGGTGATCATCGAGCAGACCCAGCCCATCGTGCAGCTCGCCACGCTGCAGAACGTGGTGGACCGCCCGGTGCGCGCCGGGGTGCAGATCAACTTCCCCGGCTATCTCTGCTCGGTTGGCTTCAATGCCACGCTGGGCACCCAGAAATCGTTCGTCACCGCGTCCCACTGCACCAACACCCAGGGTGGGACCGAAGGGACTCCCTACTGGCAGCCGCTCCAGTCGGTGGACGGTACCCAGATTGCCACCGAGGTGGACGATCCGGTCTACTTCAAGAACCAGAACGGCTGCCCGCGCGGACGGAAGTGCCGCTACAGCGACGCCTCGCGCGCGGCCTACGTCAACGGCGCCAACCAGGCCCTGGGCCTGATCGCCGCGACCTCCGGCCCGAACAACGGGAGCCTGACCATTACGGGCTCGCTCAGCATCGGCTCGGACGACTGCAACTCCATCGGCGGCTGCCTCGCGGCCGGCTCGACGGTGGGCAAGGTCGGCCGGACCACGGGATGGACCGCGGGTGTCATTACCAACACCTGCGTCAACACCGGCGTCCAGGGTTCGCAAATCGTCCAGCTGTGCCAGACTTTCGTCAGCGCCGGTGTGGGCGGCGGCGACAGCGGCTCCGATGTGTTCCAGGGCAGCGGCCCCACTGTGAAGCTCGCGGGTGTGCTCTGGGGCGGCAGCTCGAGCGGCAGTCAATTCGTGTTCAGCCCGCTCGGCAACGTGTTCCGGGAGCTCGGTACCCTGACCACCCACTGAGCCCCATCTGGTCAGCCCGCGCTGACCTCGAGGCACCGGTTGGCCTTAGGGCCGGCCGGTGCCTCAGGTTTTTTGGGTTCGGCTAGATTCCAGGGGTCCGGTATGACCCTTACAGGAGCATGCGATGGCGTTCGATGAGTTGAATCCCCCGGTTACCGCCACCCCGGCTGTCGGCACCGAAGCCGCTGCCCGCGCTGCCGGCTTCCTGCGCTCGGTGTACGGGTGGATGTGCGGCGGCCTCGCCATCACGGCGGGCACCGCCCTCTGGGTTTCGAGCGTACCCGGACTGGTCCAGGCCATCGCGACCAACCGGTTGGCGTTCTGGGCTCTCATCATCGCCCAGTTCGGCATCGTCATCTTCCTGTCCGCGCGGGTGCAGCGGCTGGCGCCCGCCACCGCTGCGGCGCTCTTCGTCGGCTACTCCGTGCTGACCGGCCTCTTCCTTTCCTTCATCCTCCTGTTGTATACGGCGCAATCGATCACCTCCACCTTCCTGGTGAGCGCGGGGATGTTCGGCGCGCTGGCGCTCTACGGCACGGCCACCCGTCGCGATCTCAGCGGCGTGGGCCAGTTCGCCATGATGGGGCTGTTCGGAGTGGTGCTCGCCGCGATCGTGGGGATCTTCTGGCAGAACAGCATGTTCCAGTTCGTGCTCTCGGTCTGCGGCGTCGTGGTGTTCACCTGCCTCACGGCGTGGGATGCCCAGCGCCTGCGCGCCATGGCCCTGTCGCTGCCCGACGGCCGTACCGGCTCCTATGCCATCGTCGGCGCACTCAAGCTCTACCTCGATTTCATCAATCTCTTCCTGTTTCTCCTGAACCTCTTCGGGAGACGCCGTTAGCGGATCGCGCTATCTTGCAACCACCGCCAGGGGCACGACGGGAGCGCCGTCGTTGAGAGGAACCCTTGGAACCTGATCCGGTTCATACCGGCGGAGGGAGGCGGACCATGAAGACGGACAAACGGACCGTGAGGACCGCGAGGACAGGAAAGCCGGACCGGGTGCCACTCCCGTCCTCTCTGTCCCCACCGGCCTCGGCGTCCTATCGCGGTGTCTTTCCCAATTCCAGCAAGGTCTACCTCGAAGGCCCCCAGGGCATTCGCGTTCCCGTGCGCGAGATCGCGCTCGCCGGCGGCGAACCGCCGCTCCGGGTGTACGACACCAGCGGCCCGGAGGGACACGACGTGCGGAAGGGGCTGCCGCCGTTGCGGCGTTCCTGGATCCGCGTGAGGGACGTAGATGAGACGACCCCAGCGTCCGTCCTGCGCGGCCGCTCTCCCATCACCCAGCTCCATTACGCCCGCCGCGGCGAGCTCACCCCCGAGATGGAGTTCGTGGCCCTGCGGGAGGGGCTGCCGGCCGAGTTCGTGCGCAGCGAGGTAGCCCGGGGCCGCGCCATCATCCCCGCCAACATCAACCATCCCGAGCTGGAGCCGATGATCATCGGCCGCGGCTTCGCGGTGAAGCTCAACGCCAATATCGGCAACTCCGCCATCAAGAGCTCCATCGACGACGAGGTCGAGAAGCTCCGCTGGGCCACCCTCTGGGGCGCCGATACCGTGATGGACCTCTCCACCGGGAAAAACATCCACGAGACCCGGGAGTGGATCCTGCGGAATTCGCCGGTGCCGATCGGCACCGTGCCCATCTACCAGGCGCTGGAAGCGGTCGGCGGGATTCCCGAGGAGCTCACCTGGGAGATCTACCGCGACACCCTGATCGAGCAGGCCGAGCAGGGGGTGGATTACTTCACGGTGCACGCGGGCGTGTTGCTGCGCTACATCCCGCTCACCGCCGGCCGCGTCACCGGCATCGTCTCGCGCGGCGGCTCCATCATGGCCAAGTGGTGCCTGGCGCACCACCGGGAGTCGTTCCTCTACACTCACTTCCGCGAGATCTGCGAGATCATGCAGGCCTATGACGTGTCGTTCTCGCTGGGGGACGGCCTGCGTCCGGGCAGCATCGCCGACGCGAACGACGCCGCGCAGTTCGCCGAGCTCGAGACCCAGGGCGAGCTGAACAAGATTGCCTGGGAGTATGACGTGCAGGTCATGAACGAAGGGCCGGGACACATCCCCATGCATCTCATCAAG
>DATCWE010000317.1:0-2422 GCA_036566495.1 Gemmatimonadales bacterium
CTCGCGCTCGACGGCAGGCTCACCGAAGCGCAATGGGCTGGCGCCGATTCCATCGCCGCGCTCACCCAGGTTACGCCGGTCGAAGGCGGCCCCGCCGCCAGCCGCACGGTCATCCGAGTGCTTGCCGACGAGCGGCAGGTCGTGTTCGGCATCATCGCCTACGGCGCCCCGGGCATTCCCATCACCAGCTTCAGCAAGGCCCGGGACACCGACCCCGGCAACGAGGACTATCTGCGCCTGGTGCTGGACACCTTCCAGGACGGCCGCTCGGGCTATGTCTTTTCCGTCAACCCCTCGGGCGCGCGCTTCGATGGATTGGTGGTGCGCCAGGGAGAATCGATCGATGCGACCTGGGATGCGATCTGGGAGGCCGCCACGGCGCGGGACGGCAACAGCTGGTCGCTGGAGCTGCGCATTCCGGTAGCCAGCCTGATCTTCTCGCCGGGGCGCACCGCCTGGGGCTTCAACGTGCAGCGCCAGATCAAGGCCAACCAGGAGATCACCCGCTGGGCCAGCCCCGCGCAAAATGTGCAGCCGACGCAGACCAGTCTCGCAGGAACGCTTACCGAGCTGCCGCGGTTTTCCCTGGGTGTGGGTCTCAGCGTGCGGCCGGCGCTGGTGGCGGGAGGCGGTCACCCGTCCAGCGGCGCGAAGCTCGACGGCACCCTGCGGCCCTCGCTCGATCTGACCCAGAGGATCGGAGCCAATCTGCTGGGATCGCTCACGGCGAACACCGACTTCGCCGAGACCGATGTGGACACCCGCCGCACCAACTTCACCCGCTTTCCGCTCTTCTTCCCCGAGAAGCGCACCTTTTTTCTGGAAGGCAAGGACATCTTCGAGTTCGGCCCCAACCTGGGCGAGGACGTGATTCCCTTCTTCAGCCGCCGGATCGGATTGCTCGAAGGAGAGACGGTTCCGCTGCGGATCGGCGCCAAGCTGAACGGCCGCGCCGGACAGACCTCTTTCGGCGCGCTGGCCACGCGCACGGGCGCGGTCGAGGGACTGACCGATGGGCAAACCCTGGCGACGGTGCGGGTGCAGCAGAATGTGCTGGAGGAGTCGACCGTCGGGGCCATCGCGACCTTCGGCGATCCGCTGGGGCGCTCGGGCGCATGGACCGGCGGGGCCGACGCGATCTACCACACCTCGCATTTTCGCGGCGACAAGAACCTGACCCTGGGAGCGTGGGGCACGCTCAACCGGCGCGAGGATCTGAGCGGCAACCGCGCAGCCTTCGGGCTGCTGCTCGACTATCCCAACGATGTGCTGGACATCGCGGCGAGCTGGAAGCGGATCGGCGGCGGCTTCGATCCGTCACTCGGGTTCGTACCCCGGCGCGGGGTGCAGCTCTACCGGCTGAGCTTCAACTATCAGCCCCGTCCGCACCGCTGGGGCATCCGGCAGATGTTTTTCGAGCAGGAGTACTCGCTGGCCACCGGCCTGAATGGTCGCTGGGAGAGCTACCAGGTATTCCTCGCGCCGGTCAACTGGCGCTTCGAGAGCGGTGACCGCATCGAGGCCAACGTGATTCCACAGGGCGAGCGGCTCGACGCGCCGTTCCCCATTGCCGACACGGTGGTGATTCAGCCGGGAAGCTACCACTTCACCCGCTATCGGCTGGAGGTGGAATTCGCCGCGCGGCGCCATGTATCGGGACAGCTTACCTGGCGATTCGGGCCCTTCTACGCAGGACGCCTCCACCAGCTCATCGCCACGGCCGACTGGAAGCCCAGCGCGACTTTTACCCTGCGGATCAACGCCGAGCACGACATCGGACGGCTGCCGGTGGGCGCCTTCGACACCTCGCTGCTCGGCGTCCGCGCGCTGCTCAACCTTTCGCCCGACCTCAACCTCAGCAGCTTCGTGCAGTACGACACCGACTCCAGGAGCGTCGGCAGCAACACCCGGCTGCGCTGGAGCTTCCACCCGGCCGGCGACTTGTTCGTGGTGTACAACCACAATCTGCGGGAGCTGGACGAGCGCTGGGAGCTGGATTCCAATCAGCTCCTCGCCAAGGTCCAATACGCTTTCCGGTACTAGCGGTCGGAGCGCTCCGAGGCCCGCGCCGCTCGCATCAGCAGGTAGTTTCGCTCCGGCACACTGGTGGTTTTCGCGGCTGCCTCCCGGTACAACCGAATCGCCGCACTGCGCTCGCCGGCCCACTCCGACAAGTGCGCGCGCACGGCGTCGAGCCGATGGCCTCCCCGCATGCGGTCGTCCTGCTGGAGCGGCTCGAGCAGGGCCAGCCCCGCCCCCGGACCCTCGACCATCGCCGTGGCGACCGCATGGTTCAGCGCGACCACCGGATTGTCGCTCATCCGCTTGAGCATGTCGTACAGCACGAGGATCTGGGGCCAGTCGGTATCGCCGGCGCGTGGCGCTTCGGCGTGGACGGCGGCGATCGCCGCCTGGAGCTGAT
>DATCWE010000015.1:0-2910 GCA_036566495.1 Gemmatimonadales bacterium
CCGGGCGATTCGGGCGGAGCACGGGGACGCGCTCATCTATCGAACCCGCTGGGGCGAGTGGCGGACCCGAGTGGTCAAGGGGCGCTGCGGCTTCCTGCGGGATAACGCCTGTACCCTCTACAACAAGCCGTACTATCCCGCGGTGTGCCGGGGGTTTCCCTGGCTCGATGCCGAGACGGGCGGAGCCTACGAATTTGACCGCACCATCTGTCCCGAATTCGCCTCCCGGCCGGAGCTGCTGCAAATCAACCCGTTCGTGAAGCCGCGCGCCTAGAACATCCACCCCAGTCTGGCTTTCAGCACGGTCCGGTTTCCGGCGGAAGTAGCCCCCACGCCGACTCCCAGGTTCAACACCATGTTCGCGTTGAGCTGAACGTCACCGCCTCCGAAGAACTGGTGGACCTGCTGCGCGGCGGGCAGAAAGTCCTTCACCGGACCGTACGCGCCGTAATACTCAACGCTCAGGTCGAGCTGGGGGCTCACCGTCACGCCCAGTCGCCCTCCCGGCTCGAAGTCCCATCCCTCCTCGCTTCCGGGTCCCTTGAGGGCGCGCCCGATGACAGGATTGAGATCGAGGGCGACTCGTCCGATCCGGCGCTCGAGCACGGGCCGAATCTCCAGCGTCGCATCGGCCTCCTCGTACGCGTCCTGGGGAAAGCCCACTTCGGCGCTCAAGCTCACCAGCAGCGGGAGATTCCATCGCTCGGGCAAGCGCACGCGGGGACGCAAGCGCCAGCCGGCAAAGTCGGGACCATCCCCAGCCTGGCGCGCCAGAACCAGGTAACCGGCCAGCTCGAAATAGTCGGTGATGCCGCGCGTCAGCTCGAAAGTCAGGTGGGCCTGGCGCTCGGTCGGCGCGACGGTCCCCTCGAAAACCTTGACGCCGCGCGCCGTGTAGTTGAAGTGCGTCTCCAGATTCCATTTGCCCTTGGGCACGGTGGCGTACTCGTAGACCTGGATCTCGAAGGGGTCCTGCGCCCGGGCCGGTGCGGCGCTGAGGAACAGTGTCGTAGCGGCGACAGCTGCAACGAATCTCATGGCAGGTCCGTTTGGGGGACTGTTTCGGAGTACGAAGCCGATCAAGGGACCGTTGAAGCCCGCCCCGGACCGCCGCGCCACACGAAGAGCAGCGCGAACGCGGTTACCGCGGCCGCGATCCCGAACCACTGGACCGCATACATCAAGTGAGGACCCTCATCGAGGGGTGGCGGCTCCGCTCGAAAGGGGTACACCCGACCGCGGATGGTGTGGGCCACTCCGTCACCCGAATCTGCTTCTGCCAGGAGGTACACCCCGGCGAGGGGATAGGGCACTCGGGCCCGCATGGCTTGAAGATCGAGGCCTTTCCACGTCTCCCGCCCTGCATGGCGCAGCGGGGCGCCATCGCCCCGGTCAGGAATGGCCAGGAGTACGCCCTGAAACCGGATGCGGCCCGCCTCCGACCAGGTCACGCTTCCCGGGTCGACGGCGTCGGGGGCCGGGACGTACCCCCGGTTCACCAGGATGGCGGTGTCGCTGCCGAGGATTCGCATTGGGGTGACGACGAGAACGGCGGGCACGCCCTGGATCACTCTGCCTCGCAAGAGGAATTCCCGGGCCTCGTCGAGCCTGCCCACCAGCCGCGCGCGACGATTGGCGGTCGCTCGCCAGGAGGCGTCGGCCCCGATATCCAGGGCGGGGAGCGCCCGCCCGGCCATGGCCAGATGATTGGCCGCTCGCCGAGCCGACAGACGACTGAGCTGCCAGATCCCAAGGGCGGCGCAGCCAAGGGCGATCAGCAGCGAGAGGACCAGAAGAACAATGCGACGCACCAGGAGTTCCTGTGTCTGTTTCCGCGGACACCTCCGCGGCCCGAGCTGCTTGGGGTCGAGCCGGGTAAGTAATGTCAGGCGAAGAAGATAGTGCCGTCTCTCCTGACGCGGCCCATCCCTTGCTCAGCTGGGGGCTATCCGTCTCCTGGTGACGGTCTCGATTCACAATGCCATCCGTGAGGGTGCGCCATGCGCAACACGACAAAGACTCTGACGGCGCTCGCGGCGGTTCTTCTGCTCATCCCATTTACCGACGCCATGGCGCAGCGGCGCCGCGGGCTGATCGACGTCTCGCCCGACAGCGATCGACATGGGTTCTGGCTCAACCTGGGGCTCGCTGCCGGTGGCGAGAACTTTCGCTACAGCAACGTGCCGGGCGGCTGGCAGCGCCCCGACGGAGACCTGGTCAAGCCCTCGTTCGCGATCGCCCTGGGTGGCACCGTGAATCCCCAGCTGCGGCTCGGCGGAGAAATCAACGCCTGGGTCTGGGACCACAATGACAATGCCACGGGATTCCGGGTCACCGATTATCTGGTCGGCGGGTTGCTGGTCGGACAGGTATATCCGGTGCGGACGCTGGGCTTGTTTGTCAAAGGCGGAGTGGGGATCAGTCGCAGCGGAGAGGAGCTCGAGGGAGGCTCGGGTATCGGCGAAACCGGCTTCGCTTACCTCTACGGGGCGGGGTATGAAATCAAGTTGTCGCGCAGCCTGTTCCTCACCCCGACGGTCGCCATGATGCAGCACGTCTCCAGCAACCCTGATGATCCGCTCAACCAGGGTTCCCTGCATGAGCGGGTGTGGACGATCGGCGTGGGGCTGACGATCCAACCGGGGCGATGACAGCGGTAACCGGTGACCGGTGACCAATAACAAGAAGCCCTCCGAATCGACTCGGAGGGCTTCTTGTTTGATGCTCCTGGACACTGGTCACCGGTCACTAGTCACCGGTCACCGCTTGCTCCTACCAGATCCTTTCGGCCTTCTCGACCCGTAGCTTGCGGGTGTACTTCTGCCCTCCAATGTCCAGCACCACCAGGTAGTCTCCGGCCTGCACCGTCGGCCCGCCGCCTCCGCCAAACCCGCCCCCGCCGCCGCCCCC
>DATCWE010000114.1:0-16653 GCA_036566495.1 Gemmatimonadales bacterium
CCACCTATAAGCGTCGGGCCAACCCGCCGGTACTGATCCGCAACGCCACCGTGCTCACGGCTGCGGGCCAGGAGCTGAGCAACGCCTCGGTGCTGTTCCGGGACGGCAAGGTGGTCGCGGTGGGAGCCAGCGTCCAGGCACCCTCCGACGCGCAAGTGGTCGACGGGACCGGGAAGTTCGTCACACCGGGCATCATCGATACGCACAGCCACCTCGGCGTCTACGCCGCACCAGGCACCGCCGCCGAGAGTGATGGCAATGAAGCCACCAATCCGGTCACGGCGGAAGTCTGGGCCGAACACTCGATCTGGCCCCAGGACCCGCAGATTCCCCTGGCCATCGCCGGCGGGGTAACGGTGATGCAGGTGCTGCCAGGCTCCGCCAATCTCATCGGGGGCCGTTCGGCAACGGTTCGGCTGGTACCCGCGCGCACCGTGCAGGAGATGAAGTTTCCCGGGGCGCCCTATGGCGTGAAGATGGCCTGCGGGGAGAACCCCAAGCGGGTCTATCAGAATCGCGGTCCTTCGACCCGGATGGGCAACATGGCCGGGTATCGCGCGGCGTTCATCCAGGCCGAACAGTACCGCGCTCGCTGGGACAAATGGCTGAAGGACAAGAAGGGCGACCCGCCGGGGCGCGATCTCAGGATGGAAACCCTCGCTGGCGTGCTGCGCGGGGAGATCTCGGTCCAGAACCACTGCTATCGGGCCGACGAGATGGCGCAGATGCTCGACCTGGCGAAGGAATTTGGATTCAAGATCCGTTCCTTCCACCACGGGATCGAGGCCTACAAGGTCGCGGACCTGCTCGCCGCCAATCAGACGGCCGCGTCCGTTTGGTCGGATTGGGGCGGCTTCAAGATGGAAGCATTCGACGAAATCCTGGAGAACGCCGCCCTGGTGACCAATGCCGGTGCGCGCGCCGTGATTCACACCGACAGCCCGGATGGCATCCAGCGGATGAATCAGGACATGGCAAAGGCCTATTACGCCGGAGTGCGGGCGGGCATCACCCTCACCCGCGACCAGGCGATCCGATGGATTACCGCCAACCCGGCCTGGGTCCTCGGTATCGAACAGCTCACCGGGACGCTGGAGGCCGGCAAACAGGCGGATGTGGTGCTGTGGTCCGGCGATCCGTTCTCGGTGTACTCGAAGGCGGAGAAGGTCTGGAACGAGGGATGGCTGGTCTTTGACCGGCTGGATCCCAAACATCAATACAAAACCGACTTCAATATCGGGCAGACCGCGCCGGGGGTGGGACGATGACCACGAAAGGACAGTTTCTGCTGGCTGGGTTTGCGCTGTTGGGAACGGCATCGCTGCAGGCGCAGACCATCGCCATTACCGGGGGCACGGTCTATCCGGTCTCCGGCCCGAAGCTCACCAACGCGACCGTCTTGATGAGCGACGGGAAGATCGTGGCCGTCGGTACCAATGTGAGCATTCCCGCCGGGGCCATTCGGGTCGACGCGACGGGCAAGTGGGTGACGCCCGGCCTCATCCACGCCAATGCAAGCGCCGGATTGGGCGTTGCCGGGCTCAATGGCCAAGGGGAGGGTGGCGTCCAGGGAGAGGTGAATCCGTCGTTCAACCCCGCGGAAGGCATTGATCCCGCCGCATTCACGATCCCGATCGCGCGCACGGGCGGGATCACCACCGCCCTGCTGCCGCCGAGCGGACAGTTCTTCCCCGGACAGGTCCCCGTGGTGAACTATGCCGGTGATCGGATCGAGGTGATGCTGGTTCGGCGCAATGCCGCGCTGGTGCTCGACCTCTCCAGCAGCAGCAAACAGGCGGGCGGTGGCAGCCGGGGGGGAACCATGGCACGGGTTCGGCGGCTTTTCAACGATGCCCTCGAATACGCGCGCCGAAAGCCGGATTTCCAGCGCGCGGCCATCCAGCCGCTTTCAGCACCGGCCAAGGAGCTCGAGGCCTTGTTGCCCGTGCTGCGGGGGGAAGAAGTCCTCGCCGTAGCGGCCAATCGGCGGATCGACATCGAGAACGCCCTGCGGCTGACGCGAGAATACAAGCTCCGCACGGTACTTTTCAGCGCGGTCGAAGGGTGGCAGATCGCGCGGGAAATCGCGACCGCCGGCGTCCCGGTGATCCTGGAGCCCCTGCATGACATCCCGAGCTTCGACGGGCTGGGGGCCCGGCTCGACAACGCCACGCTGTTGCGGGAAGGCGGGGTTCGCGTCATCATCGCCCAGGGCGACCCCGGCGGCGAGCGCAACCTCCGGTATGCCGCGGGCAACGCGGTGCGCAACGGAATGAGCTGGGATGACGCACTCGAAGCAATTACCGCGGCACCCGCTGCGGCGTTCGGACTGGCAGACTACGGGACGCTGCAGCCAGGAAAGGTGGCCAACCTGGTAGTCTGGTCCGGAGATCCGTTCGACTTCTCCAGCGCCGCCGAGCGGGTCTACATCAAAGGAAGTCTGCTGTCGCTCGAGACGCGGGAGACCGAGCTGCGCGACAAGTACCGCCGGGTCCCGCTTCCCTAGGACTCAGCAGCCGGAGGACCTGCCGCATTGGGGAGGGTCGGTCCTACTCGCTACCTCCCGGCTTGCTGACTTCGGCTTCGGCGGTTTCGGCGGCCGGAGCGGGCTGCTCGTCAACGCTGACCGATTCGGCGTGCACGGCGTCGATTTCCCGATCCAGCTTGGTGATTTGGGCGGCGATGTCGTCCAACCGGGCAAAGAGCGCATCGATCTCGGCCTGATTCACTTCCCCGCCCCGCTCCTTCTTGTACGTGGCCATGCCGAGCTTGTAGGCGGCCTTGCTGCGAATGCCGATAAGGCGGCTGCGCTCCAGGTGCAGCTTGCTGGACTCGAACGCGGTACGCACTTTGTCGCCCAGCTGATCGATTTCGGCGTTGAGGCGATCGAAGATGCCGGCCATTGTTTTCCTCGCTTGGACAATGCCCCACTGACGAATCCGTGCTCTTGAAGGTTTCAATGTAGCAGGTACAAAAAAAGGGGGCTCCTGGTTGAGCCCCCTGCTCTCTGCAGCCCGCTCCCTGCTGCCTAGGCCACCGATTCCGGATAGACCGAGATCTTCTGGCGCCCCTTGTCCTTCCACTCGAAGGCTACGACGCCATCGATCAGGGCAAAGAGGGTATCGTCGTTGGCGCGGCGGACGTTCTTGCCGGCGTGAAATTTGGTGCCCCGCTGGCGCATGATGATGTTGCCGGCGACCACGCGCTCGCCCCCGAACTTCTTCAGGCCGAGGTACTGCGGGTTACTAGTGCGGCCGTTCTTGGACGAGCCGACGCCTTTCTTGTGTGCCATGGTATCAGCTGCCCTTCGATTGGCTGAGCTTGACGCCGGTGATGCGGACTTCGGTGAACTTGGCCCGATGCCCGGTCTTGCGGCGGTAGTTTTTCCGGCGCTTGAACTTGAAGACGTAGATCTTCTCGCCCTTTACCTCTCCCACGACTTCACCCAGCACCGAGGCGCCCTTCACCGTGGGAGTCCCGGCGATGACCGTGTCTCCGTCGGAGGTGAGCAACACCTCGTCGAAGGTCAGTTTGGCGCCCGGCTCGGCTTCCATGCGGGGCAGCCGAAGAGTCTTGCCCTTTTCGGCCTTGAACTGTTTCCCGCCGGAGCGGATGATGGCGTACATCGTGGCGGAGTTCCGTGTAGGTCAGAGCCCGTAACTTTAACAGGAGTACGGGGTTCGGGCAAGTGGCCGGGCTTCTGGCCCCGCCGCCGTGCCCGGTACTTTCCGGCCCGCTAGACGGCCTGAAGGCATGGCTCCTGCAGGGGTAACCGGCGGCGGAACAGGAGGTCGTCAGCAGGGACCCGGGCCCCAATGCTCCCTGGAAGGGGAGAGTGCCACTTGTAGGCCCGATGCTCACACCCAGGACAGCAGGGCTATTTTTGTGAAATCCGCGCGCCTCACCGAACCCGAGGAGACAGTCGTGGGTGCCGTATGGTCTCGCCGGTGAAGATCCCTCGCACTCCCCGGGAAGCGGTCCACCGCGCCAGACAGATGCTGGCGATGGTATCCGAGCGTCGCCGCGGCTGGTCTCCGGTCGGTCGGGAGGAGGTGCCGCGCCTGGCGCCGGCCGGTGCGGGCGGCGGATACTGGCCGCCTGCCCCGACGGGAGCGGCGACGGCGGTGGCGGCGCGTTGGCCCGCCTCGATACCGGCTACCCTCCGGCACGCCGATCGTGTGCTGGAGGGTCGATTCCGCCTGTTGGGATGGTCGGACATCCGGTGGCCCATCCCCATTGACTGGCATTTCGAGCCGCTGCAAGGCCGCCGGGCTCCCATGCGGCATTGGCGCGCGATTCCATTTCTGAATGCCGACGAGGTAGGGGACCATAAGGTCCTCTGGGAACTGAATCGTCAGCAGTACCTGGTCACGCTGGCGCAGGCCAAGCTGCTTTCGGGGGACGCCCGCTATTCCCGGCACGCGGTCCGGCTGATGACCGAGTGGCTGGAAGCCAATCCGCCGGCGTGGGGAATCAATTGGGCCAGCAGCCTCGAAGTCGCTTTCCGCGCAATCTCGTGGCTCTGGACCATCCGGTTGCTCGGAGCCGAGCCGGCATTCGAGTCCGGCGAGCTTCGCGCGGTTGAAGAAGGGCTCTATTGCCATGGAAGGCATTTGGAGCGCCATCTTTCCACTTACTTCAGCCCCAACACCCATCTTACCGGAGAGGCGCTGGCCCTGCTGTACCTCGGCTTGGCGCTTCAGAATGGACCGGCGCCCAAACGCTGGGAGGACTTGGGCCGGGAAATCCTTCTCGAGGAGCTGACCCGTCAAGTCCAGCCGGACGGCACCCACTTCGAGCAATCGCCCTGGTACCATCGCTACACCATCGACTTCTATCTGCACGCCCTCCTCCTGGGAGGATGGACGCCGGGACAAACCGAAGCGCTGCGCACCACGCTGCGTGAAATGACGCGCGCGCTGGTCCACCTGGTGCGGCCCGATGGCTCGTTGCCGCTCGTCGGAGATGATGACGGCGGCTCGCTCCTGCGGCTGGACGAGACCTCCATAACTGACGCCCGCGGCACCCTGGCGCTTGCCGGGGCGGTCTTGCGGCAGTCCGAGGCAAAGTTCCTCGCCGGCTCCGCGCCGGTGAGCCTGTGGTGGCTGCTCGGGACCGAAGGCGTCAATCGTTACGATGAGCTACCGACGGCGCCTCCAGCCGAGCTCAGCGTTCAGCTCGGCAATGCCGGCTGGCATCTCATGCGGGACAGCTGGGACGGGGAGGCCAACTGGCTCTTTTTCGACGCCGGTCCGGTGGGCGCGCTCTCGGGCGGCCATGGTCACGCGGATGTGTTGACCTTCGAAGCCTGCGTGGATGGGCGTCCCGTGCTCGTCGACCCGGGCACCGGCGCCTATGTGGGCGAGCTTCGGGATCGCTTGCGCGGGACAGCGGCGCACAACGGGCTCACCATCGCCGATGAATCCTCCTCGATTCCGGGAGGCCCCTTCCGTTGGCGGACTCGGGCCACCGGTAGGACGATTCGCGTCGTGCAGGGAGAGCGCGCACGACTGATCGTCGCCGAACAGGACGGGTTCGAGCGGCTGGACCCACCGGTGGAGCAGCAACGATCGCTGGTCGCGGTGGAGCGGGCAGGATGGGTTGTCGAAGATGTCGTGAGCGGCCGGGCAGCCCGGAAGGTGTCTCAGCATTTCCAGTGCGGAGTGGAGGTTCGCGTCGAATGGATCGACGGCCATCCCCTGCTGCTCCCGGCGGGCGGCCGCCGGGGTCTTCTCATGCTCGCGGCCGCACCGGGAACTTGGACGTACGCTGAAGGACTGGTGAGTCCCGGCTATGGTCAAGCGCAGAGCGCGCCCCACCTGAGCTTCGAATGGTCGGCCGGTGTTTCTCGCTGCCCAGTCTTGTTACTCTGTACCAAGCGGCCTGACCACATCCGCTTCGGGTGGGAGGTTTCCGATACGGCGTTTCAGCTCGAGGTCACAGTGGATGGCGAGCACCACCTGATCAGCCTCGGCGGTCTTGAGCCCGGCCCCTCCAGTGTGAAATGGTCGGTCGATGGTCGGCTGGCGGGTCGCATTCTTCCGACACCACCCCCGGACCGGGCCTGACCTATGTGCGGCATCTCCGGTCTTGCCATTCCCGCCTCGAGCGCGCGGGCCATCAGCGAGGCCACCGTGCTCAGGATGAGGGACATCCTGACCCACCGCGGACCCGATGGCGCGGGAATCTTCCTCGCCGATGGAGTGGGCCTCGGCCATCGGCGGCTCAGCATCGTCGACGTGGCGGCCGGCGGACAGCCCATGCACTCGAGGGATGGCCGTTTTCACATCGTCTACAACGGAGAGGTCTACAATCACCCTGCACTGATGCAGCAGCTGCAAGCGGCGGGAGTGGAGTACGCCACCCGGTGTGACACCGAAACGGTGCTTCATCTGTATGAGCGCGAGGGGCCGGCCGCATTGCAGCAGTTGCGCGGGATGTTCGCGTTTGCGATCTGGGATTCGCTGCGCCGTGAGCTCTTTCTCGCCCGAGACCGATTCGGTGTCAAGCCGCTCTATTACGCCACTCTCGACGATGGGACCCTGATCTTCGGCTCGGAGATCAAGTCGCTGCTGCAATCGGGTCTGTTGCGCGCCGAATTCGCCCGCCAGATGCTTCCCGATCTGCTGGCGAATTACGCTCCCTCGGGCGACGAGACGCTGTTCGCCGGGGTCCGCCGGCTTCCCGCAGGCCACTGGCTGCGCTGGCGCGACGGCTCGGTCACGCTCGAGCGCTACTGGGATTTGGCGGTCCCCCCGGCGGGCGACACCCATCGAGGGAATCCGGCTGACCTGGTCAGGGAGTACCGGGAGCGGCTGGAGGAGGCGGTACGCCTTCGCCTCATGGCCGATGTCCCGCTCGGCGTATTCCTCTCCGGGGGCATTGATTCCGCGGCGATTACCGCGCTGATGAGCGGAATGGTGAGTGAGCCGGTCAAGTCGTTCTCCGTCGCCTTCGCCGAGCCGGAAGCCAACGAATTCCAGTACGCCCGGATGGTGTCCGCGCATTGCCGGACGGACCACCACGAAGTCCAGGCAGAGCCGGCCGAATTCTTCGAGGCATTGCCGCACCTCGTCTGGCATGAGGACGAGCCGATCGCGCATCCCTCGAGCATCGCCCTCTATTTCGTGTCCCGGCTCGCCGCGGAGCACGTCAAGGTCGTGCTGACCGGTGAGGGGAGCGACGAAACTCTTGCAGGGTACAATCGGTACCGGGTCACCCTTGCGAACCTTTCGCTGGGGGGTTGGTACGAGCGGGTTACGCCGGCGGGGCTGCGTCACGCCGTGCGCGGTTTGGTCGACCGGCTGCCGGCGCACTCCACCACGCGGCGTCGCCTGCTGCGAACCTTCGTCGGCCTGCCGGCCACCCTCGAGTCGCTCTACTTCGACAATTTCGCCGTGTTCTCCAGGGCCTGGCAGCAGCGGCTGTTTTCCCCCGGCCTCCAGGCCGAGCTTGGGGCCACCGATCCCTATCGCGCAATGCGGCAGGCCTTCGATCGCTGGCCGAGCGCCACTCTCCTGGACCGGCTGTTGTATGCCGACACCAAGACCTATTTGCACGAGCTGTTGATGAAGCAGGACCAGATGAGCATGGCGGCGTCGATCGAAAGCCGGGTTCCCTTTCTGGACCATCCGCTGGTGGAATGGTCGATGCGGCTCCCCTCCAGCCTCAAGTTGCGCGGCTACACGACCAAGGCGGTGCTCCGCGATGCCATGCGGGAGCTGCTCCCGGCCCCGATTCTGGCCCGGAAGAAGATGGGCTTCCCCGTCCCGGTCGGCGCCTGGCTGCGGGGGCCGTTCCGACACCTGCTGGACAGCTACGTCCTGCACGAGCGGGCGCTCGCGCGGGGGCTTTTCCGTCCTGAAGTCGTGCGGGAGATCGTCGCCCGGCACGACGCGGGAGAGCCGGGCCACGATCAGAAGCTCTGGATGCTGCTCAACCTGGAGATCTGGCAGCGGATCTTTTTCGACGGCGACCTGCCGGCGGATCACGGCTGGGAGATGACTGCGACCGTTGCCGCCGCGGGCGCCGCCTGATGCACATTCTCTGGCTGAAGACCGAGCTGCTCCATCCGGTCAATCGAGGCGGCCGGATCCGCACTTATCACATGCTCCGCGCGCTGCGCAAGCAGCACCACATCACTTACCTGACACTCGATGATGGAACCTCGGCTCCGAACGCCAGCGAACAGGCGCTCGAGTATTGTCACGCCGTGGATTGCATTCCCTTCCGGACGACAGCCAAGGACTCCGCGCGACTGTTTCTCGAGCTGGCCCGCAACGGGTTGAGCCGGCTTCCCTACGCCATCGCCAAGTATGCTTCGCCCGAAATGCGGCGCCGAATCCGGGAGTATGCCGCCTCCGGCACGATCGACCTGATCGTGTGCGATTTCCTGGCGCCGAGTCAAAACGTGCCCGACGGGCTGGGGATACCCAGCTTGCTCTTTCAGCACAACGTCGAAGCGGAGATCTGGCGACGGCACACCAGCGTGGCCCCCAACGCGGTCCGGCGGGCCTATTTTCGGCTCCAGTGGCGACGGATGGAACGCTTCGAGGGCCAGGAGTGCCGTCGCTTCGACCGGGTCGTCGCGGTCTCCGAGGCTGACGCACGAACGCTGCGAGACCGCTATGGGCTCGACGAGTGTCCCTGGGTCCCCACCGGGGTGGACACCGATTATTTCTCGCCGGATTCCGCCCGTCCGCGCGCGCCGCACGAGCTGGTGTTCACCGGCGCCCTGGACTGGATGCCGAACGAGGACGGGATGGCCTTCTTCGCGCTCGAGGTGCTACCCCGGATCCGTCGCGAGATTCCCAACGCGACTATCGTGGTCGTGGGACGAAACCCGACGAGCCGGCTCAAGTCCCTGGCACGCGAGCAGCCCGGGGTCCGGCTGGTCGGAGAGGTGCCGGATGTCCGGCCCTATATGAACTCGGCGTCGATCTTCGTGGTTCCGCTCCGTATCGGAGGCGGCACCCGCCTCAAGATTTACGAGGCCATGGCCATGGCGATCCCCGTGGTGACGACCGCCGTGGGCGCCGAAGGCTTGCCGGTGGCGCCCGGGACCCATGCCCTCTTTGCCGATGATCCGGCGGAGTTTGCCGCCGCGGTCGTCCGGCTGCTGCGGGCCCCGGACGAGGCCCAGGCCATGGCGCAGCGGGCCGCGACCCTGGTGCGGAGTCGCTTCGGGTGGGACGGCGTGGCGGCGCAGTTCGGGACCATCTGCGAGCAGACGATCCAGAGCACCAGAGCCCTCCCGGCGACCGCCGGGGTGCTGAGCTGACGAGCGAGCAGAGGAATCGGAGCCAATGCCATCTTCGGTGAGCGTCTTCGGGCTGGGCTACGTCGGGTGCGTCTCCGCCGCATGCTTTGCCCGGGAGGGTCACAGCGTCGTGGGCGTCGACGTCGCCACGACCAAGGTGGACCTCATCAACCAGGGCAAGGCCACCATCGTGGAGCACGGCATCGCCGAGCTGGTGGGCGAGATGGTGGGGGCCGGCCGACTTCGCGCAACCACGGACGTTGGCGAAGCGGTTTCGGCGACAGCCGTCTCCCTGATTTGCGTCGGCACGCCGAGTCGGCCGAACGGCGGCCTCGACCTCGCCTTCGTCCAGCGAGTGGCCGAGCAGATTGGCCAGGCGCTCCGCCAGAAAGCGAGCTTCCACACGATCGTGGTACGCAGCACCGTGCTCCCCGGCACGCTGCATGAGGTGGTGGTTCCCGCCGTGGAGCGCGCGTCGGGCAAACGGCACGGCGCCGACTTCGCCGTATGCTCGAACCCGGAATTCCTGCGGGAAGGAACCTCCATCAAGGATTTCTACGATCCCCCCTTTACGCTGGTGGGCGCGGACGATCCGAGGCTGGCCGAGGCGGTGCTGGCGCTGTACGCGGGGATCGATGCGCCGGTCCAGGTGACCGGGGTACGGGTGGCGGAGATGGTCAAGTACGCCTGCAATTGCTTCCACGGCCTCAAGATCGGATTTGCCAACGAGATCGGGAACGTCTGCAAGGCGCTGGCGGTCGACAGCCATGAGGTGATGCGGATCTTCTGCGAGGACCGCAAGCTGAATATGTCCCCGGCCTACTTGCGTCCCGGTTTCGCCTTTGGGGGATCTTGCCTGCCAAAGGACCTCCGCGCGGTGGCCCAGCGGGCCAAGGAGCTCGATCTCGATACCCCGATCCTCAACGCGACCCTGACCAGCAACCAGCGCCAGATCGAGCGCGCCTTCAATCTGATCGTGGCCGCGGGACGGAAACGGATCGGCGTGCTGGGCCTCGCCTTCAAGGCCGGTACCGACGATTTGCGGGAGTCTCCTCTGGTCAGCCTCATCGAGCTGTTACTCGGCAAGGGATACGAGATCAGCATCTACGACCGCGAGGTGTCGCAGGCACAGATCATCGGAGCCAACCGGGAATACATCCTGCGGGAGATCCCGCACATCTGGGAATTGATGCGACCGGAGCTGGATCCGGTGATTCGTGAGGCGGAGACGATCATCATCGGCAACGGGTCGGGAGAATTCCGGACCATCGAAGGGCGCATTCGGCGCGATCAGGTCGTGGTCGATTTGGTCCGGGCGATTCGCCCCGATCAGATCGACGGCAGCTACATCGGCATCTGCTGGTAGGCCTTCGTTCACCAGAGAGAGTGACATGAAGCAGGTCGTCCGCCGGGGGCTCACGGAAATGGTGGTCGAAGAGGTCCCGGCTCCGCGGGCCGGCCCGCATCACGTCGTGGTGCGCCCCCTCGCCTCGCTGATCAGCAGCGGTACCGAGACGGCCAGCATCCACCCCAGCGTGCTGCGGACGGTCCGGAACAATCCTTCCCACCTCCGCAAGATCTGGGACGTGATGATGGTGCAAGGCCCTCGCCTGACGATCGACGAAGTGCGGGCCAAGTTCGACGAGCTGGCCGCATTGGGGTATAGCGGGGCCGGCCTGGTCGATTCGGTGCATCCCACGGTTACCGATCTGCGTCCGGGCGATCCGGTCGCCTATGGCGGGGAGGGAACCGGCCATGGGGAGCTGGTCGTCACCGGCCGCCAACTGGTGGTCCCCATGCCCGCGGGGGTCAGCTTCGCCGACGCGAGCTTCGCGACCCTTGGCAGCATCGCGCTCAATTCAGTCCGCATTGCAGGCGTCGGGATCGGGGATGTGGTCGCGGTGATCGGCCTCGGCCTCGTCGGCCAGCTCACCGCTCAACTCGCCAAGCTGCAGGGCGCGCGGGTGATCGCGCTGGACCTGGTAGCCGAGCGGGTGGCCCTCGCCGCCGCGCTGGGTGCCGACGACGCCTTGAGCTCGGGCGAGGCCACGCAGGAAGCCGTACTCGCCCTCACCGGGGGTCGCGGAGTCGATTGCGCCATCATTTGCGCCGCCGCCAAATCTGCCGCGCCGGCCCAGCTCGCCCTGTCGGTGACCCGGGACCGGGGGAGAATCGTCGTCGTCGGCGCGGTCGAGCTCCAGTTCCCTTGGCTCGAGATGTACCTGAAAGAGATTCAGCTCTACATGTCGCGAGCCTACGGTCCAGGCAGCTACGATCCGGAGTACGAGCGCCAGGCGATCGATTACCCGTTTGCCTACGTGCGCTGGACCGAAAACCGGAACATGGAGGAGTTCCTCCGGCTCGTCGCCGGGGGACAGCTTCGCACCGCAGCGCTGGTGACCCACCGCTACGCCTTGGATGACGCGCCCAAGGCATATGCCACCATCATGGATCCGGGGGCCAGGAGTCTGGCGGTCATTCTGGAGTACCCCACCGAGCCGCGTACCGATCTCAACGCCAGAAGGGTCGCCGTCGCCCCTGCGGCCCCCGCCCGGCGCGATACGGTCAGGGTGGCGCTGGTCGGAGCCGGAAACATCGTCCGCTGGGCCCACCTTCCGAGTCTGCGCCGCACTCCCGGCGCGGTGCTCCACGCGGTGTACTCGGCCAATGGCGTGCGAGCCAAGAGTTACGCCTCGCGCTATCGCGCGGCCTACTGCACCACGGATTACGAGGAGATCCTGAACGATCCGGCCATCGATGCGGTGCTGATTGCCAGCCGGAATCCCCAGCACGCCGCCCAGGCGCTCGGGGCGCTGCGGGCAGGCAAGCACGTTTTCGTCGAGAATCCGATGGCGCTCACGGAAGCCGAGTGTGCCGAGCTGGTCGCGGCTCAACGGGACAGCGGCCGGGTCTGTGCGGTGGGATTCAATCGTCGCTTTGCCCCCGATTACATCGCGCAGCGGGATCACCTCGGACGCCGCCATGGTCCGGCGGTACTGCAGTGCCGAGTCAATTCACCGGGTATCAGCGGCCCCTTCTGGATGGCCGATCCGGCGATCGGCGGCGCCCTGCTGGGTGAGGCCGTGCACTTCATCGACCTGCTTTACTGGATGCTGGGCGCCGAACCCACGCTGGTGTCCGCCTTCATGCTCCCGGAGCAAAGCTCCGAGCCGGTCGGGATGAACAACGTCACCGCCACGCTCCGCTTCGCGGACGATTCCATCGCGACCCTGACCTACTGCACCGTCGGGCACCGCAGCTCCGGCGGAGAGCAGCTCGAGGCTTTTGCCGCAGGGGTCAACGTAAGCTCCTCCGATTTTCGGAAGCTCCGGGTTGCTGGTGGAGTGCCGCCGCGACGCAGCCGTTTCTTCGCCGATAAGGGTTACACCGAGCAGATGCAGTCTTTCATCCGGGCCATCCAGGGCGGCCCCGCCCATCCGGTGGGCGTGCTCGACGGAGCCCGGGCCACGATCGGCTGCTTGCGGCTGCTCGACTCGGCCCGCAATGACGGCGCTCCGCGCGCGTTTGGGCTGGACCAGGCGCTTGGCTGAGCAGCTGCACGTCGTCTTGCTGGGTCCGGTGCCGCCTCCCCAAGGAGGAGTGCAGACCCACCTCATGGCGCTGGCGGACTATCTGCGCCGCGAGGGCCATCGGGTCAGCGTCATCAACATCACTCGCCACAAACAGCCCGACGGGCGGGGCTACTACTTTCCCAAGAGTGCAGCCGGCCTGCTCGCGCGGGTGATTTCGCTGCGGCCCAGCATCCTCCACGTGCACCTGGGCGGCCACCTCAGCCGCCGCGATCTGGGCCTTTGTCTCGCCCTGGCGGCCGTTCCCGGCAGCAAGGTCGTCCTCACGCTGCACTCGGGCGGATACCCTCGCTCCGAGGCCGGACGCAAGGCCACCCCCCGCAGCCTGGCTGGATACGTACTCCGGCGCTTGGCGGGGCTGATCGCCGTCAATCCGGAAATCGAAGCGGTATTCCATCGCCTGGGAGTCTCGCCGGCCCATACGACCACGATCGAACCGCACTGCATCGACCCCTTGGAGCTCTCGGTCGAGCCTGAGGCGATGCCCGAAGCCCTCCGGGAATTCGCCGGGCAACACGACCCCTTTTTGCTCACGGTGGGCCTGCTCGAACCGGAATACTCACTGGAGCTGCAGATCGACACACTGCCCCTGGTTCGGGCCCGCCACCCCGGCGCGGGCCTGGCCATCATCGGAAGTGGCAGTCTCGAAGCCCGACTGCGGAGCCGGATTCAGGGTTCCCCAGTGCGGGAGCACCTCCTGCTCTGCGGCGACGTTCCCCATCGAGGAACTCTCGCTGCCATCCGTCGGGCGGCAGTGCTGCTCCGTCCAACCCAGTTTGACGGGGATTCGGTATCCGTGCGAGAGGCCCTGGCGATGGGAACGCGAGTGCTGGCGTCGGACACGGGGATGCGTCCCCACGGCGTGCGTCTGCTCCGCTCGCTGGAGCCGGCCAGCCTCGCCGAGGGGATCAGCGGCGTGCTCCACGAACCGCACCCGCCCCAGGAGGGCGATCGCGGCGAGAGCAATCTCGAGCAGGTGCTGCGATTCTACCTGGCGGCGCTCCGCCCTACGGTGCCACACCATTCCGGGGCGCCTGCCTGACGCCCTGGCCGACTACGCGACGGCGTACTGCTCCGTCACGTCGCGGCCCGCCGGGCGGCTCATCAGGCGGAACTCATCGAGGTGCATCATGGGATCATCGCGGATCTCCAGCTCGACCCCGATCGATTTCCCGAGCGATCCCAGCAGCTTGGGCTCCTCTTCGAGGAGATAGAGCGCAACCTCGGGATGGAGACGGACGCCCAGAGACTTCTCGCGGCGCTCGTGTCCCACCCGATACAGCGACCGCTCCAGCCGGCGCGCCACAACCTCGGGGCGGAAGACCCGACCGGAGCCGCTACAGGTCGGGCACTCGGTCGTCATGGAAGCATAGAGCGATGGCCGGACCCGCTGCCGGGTCATCTCCACCAGACCCAGGTCCGACACTGCCATGGCCTTGGTTCTGGCGCGGTCACGCCCGAGGTGGGCCCGGAGCTCCTGCAGCACCCGGTCGCGGTTCCCGCGGGATTCCATGTCGATGAAATCACACACGATGATGCCGCCGAGATCGCGGAGCCTGAGCTGGCGGGCGATCTCGCGCGCGGCCTCGAGATTGGTGCGCAGAATGGTCTTCTCGGGATCCTTCTTGCCGGTGTACCGCCCGGTGTTGACGTCGATCGAGACCAGCGCCTCGGTAGGCTGAATGACCAGCGAGCCGCCGGTGGGAAGGTCCACCCGCGCCTTGAAAAGGTTCTTGATCTCGGTCTCGATGTCGTACTTGTCGAACAGCGGCAGCGGCTCATCGTAGAGATGCACCCTGCTCTTGAGCTCGGGGTCCACGCTGTCGAGGTATTGCTCGACCTCGTTGAAGAGCTCTTTCGAATCCACCTGCAGGGCATCGACCTTGTCGCTGAACACGTCCCGGATCAGCCCGCGCGTCAGCGACGCCTCGCGTTGCAGCAGGGCCGGCGCCTTGCGGGTATAGAGCTGCTTGCGCTTGACCTTGCGCCACTGGTTGAGCAGCGCGTCGATCTCCCGCTTGAAGTGCTCCTCAGTGACCCCTTCGGCCACCGTGCGCACGATGACGCCGCCCGAATCCTCCGGCAGCAGGCGGGTGACCATCTCGCGCAGCTTGGCGCGCTGTTCCCGGCTCTCGATCTTGCGGCTCACGCCCACGCGTGAGGCGTACGGCATGTAGACGAGAAAACGGCCCGGCAGGGAGATCTGTGCGGTCACCCGGCTGCCCTTGGTGCTGATGGGCTCCTTGGTCACCTGCACCGGCAGGGTCTGACCCTTCTTCAGGATCTCGCCGATATCGGGGATCTGGCGGCGGGAGGAGACTTCGCGCTGACGGTGCTCGCCCGAGGGGCGGTCGTTGCCGTTGCGCTTGGACTTGCGGCGCTCGAAGGGCGGGCGTCCGGACGGCGTGTCGGAGGGACCTTCGGCGGACTCGCTTGCTAGCTCGGCCGCAGCCGGGTCTTCGGGCTGCTCGTCGTCCGCGTCGGCGCCGTCCTCGGGCTCTTCGTCCTCGTCGGGCTCGAGCAGATCCGAGGCATGCAAGAACGCGCTCTTTTCGTGGCCGATGTCCACGAACGCGGCCTGGATGCCGGGGAGGACCGCTTCGACGCGGCCCAGGTAAATGTCGCCCACCATGCGCCGATGATCGGCGCGGTCAACCAGCAGCTCGACGAGTCGATCGTCCTCGAGGATAGCCACCCGCGTTTCCCGCGGGCCGCCGTTGATGAGGATTTCGCGCTTCACAGGTCCGTTCCCTGACCGGGCCGGCGCCGCCGATATACCCACAGCGGTGAGGAGCTCGCCGGCCGGACATCATGAGGGTGTCGGATCGTCCGGGGCTCGCCGTGACGGTCGGGCCCCGCCGGGGGCCTGAACACGTGGAGGGGGAACGCCGCGAAACGACACTGCGTCGCGCAGCCGCTCGGGCAGGGGCCGGCAGGGTAAGGCCGGGTCCTGTCTGAGACGGTGACGGTCGGTCAGTGAGCTCGGGCGATCGCGTCCTGCCAGCCTTCCTGGCGAGCGGAATTCGAACGGGATCCGGGTGTTCGAGATGCACTGCTGCGACGACGGAGCGCCTCGGCGAGGGCTCCGCGAGAGCAGGGGTCTTCAGACATCGCTCTAGTCGCATGCTATAAATGTAAGAAAGGCAGGAGGTTAAGAACAGGGGCAAGGTAGCCTCAGGGCTTGGGTTGGCTGCCGAGCTCGGCGAGGAGCGCGCGCACCGCAGGATCGGGATCGCGGTTGAGCTCACGACGGATCAGGTCCTGGTACGCCTTGCCTTGCTGCCATGCCCCGGAGCGGTCCCCTCGGGCGAGCATCGCGCGCATGAGGCCCAACATCGCCGTGGTGCTCAAGGGCTCGACCGCGACCAGCTTGCGCCACGATTCCACGGCCGGTCCGAGCTCGTTCTGCGTCGTCAGCTCGCGGGCCAGGCGCTCGAGGGTCGCTCGGTACAAACTCGCCAGCCGGCTCCGCTCCGTCTCCGCCCAACTTTCGAACTCCGGGGCGCCGTTCAGGTAGAAACCATCCAGGAAGGATCCCTGATACAGCCGTACGGCTTCCGCAGCGTCCCCCCGTTCCAGCGCCGCCGCGAACTCCACCACGTCCACGGCGAGCACGTGGTGATTGATGCGGAGCGGGTCGGGACCCAGCACCAGCGGCTCGTCCCGCTCCCGGCGCAATGAATAGATCAGCTGCTCCAGCGCGTGCTTCGCTTTGGGTTCCGGGCTGTCGGGCCACAGCACCGCGATCAGCTTGTCCCGGCTGACGCCCCGCTTGCCGGCGTTGGCGAGCAGCGCCAGCAGCGC
>DATCWE010000382.1:0-9817 GCA_036566495.1 Gemmatimonadales bacterium
CCGGACACTGGCGGCCAGCCGCCGCAGTTCCTCATAGGTTACGCTGAACAGGTGATCGAGAGTACGCCGGTCGGCCACTAAGGTGCCCAGGTCACCGGCCGTAAGTCCGTGGGTCGTCGGGGTGCTGCGAGGCGCCATGACGGAGTTCCCTGCGGTTCTGCGCATTGCGGATGGACGGCCCGCAGCCGGTAGCGGGTAGCTTCCGGATCATACGCCCGATTGGCCCATCGGGGAAGCCTTCCGTACGCGAAACCAGCGGACCGGTTCAAGATTCCAGCTAAGGGGAAGCCCATGTCGAGAATCCGATCACTTTTCGTCCTTGTCCTGCTCGGGGGCTGTGGTAGTTCCACGACCGGGCCCGGCGGAAACGGCATCGGTACCTTCTCCGCGGTCATCGATGGCGTGGCCTGGACGAGCGACGCCCTCACTCTCCAGGTTGCGACGAGCCAATCGGTGCCCGGCTACCAGCTTATCAGCGGCACCAAGGTTTCCGGGCAGAACTACGTGAATATCATGCTCACCCTGGGCTATATCGGCGGGACAGGCACCTATCCGCTCGGCGTCAATCAAGGAACCAACGCGGGGGGCTCGGGAGCCGTCACCAGTCAGACCGGTGGGGTGTTGGGCCTTTGGAACACCGGCTTCAGTGGCGCCGCAGGGACGGTGACGATCACCTCGCTCACCAGCACCCGGATGGCCGGCACGTTCCAGTTTACCGCGCCGCCTCAGCTTGGAAGCACCGCGACCGGCAACCGCGTGGTGACCAACGGGGTGTTCGACGTGCCCTTGGGAACCGGTTTCGTGGTGGCACCCGCGAACAATCGTGGCAGCAAGATCAGTGCGACCATCGGTGGGGCTGCCTGGAACGGCGCGACGGTCGTAGGCCTCGGCACTGGAGGGGCTTTTTCCCTCGGCGGCACCAGCTCGAGCTACAATCTCAGCTTTACCACCCAGACCGTCGTGTCAGCAGGCAACACGTATCCGTTCGGGAGTGGCTTCTCCGTCACGGCCAGCAACGGCAGCACGAGCTGGGGCGCGCTTGGCAGCACAGGCACGGTCACGATTACCAGTTTGGCCAATGGTCGGGCAGTGGGGACCTTCGCGGGAACCTTGGTGGGCAATGCCGGAGCTCCCGGGCCTCTGGTGTTCACCAATGGCAGCTTCGATGTCCGGATCGATTCACCCTGAGGAAGAGAGCTAGCCCGGCGCTCCATGCCGGGGAATGGGGGCGATCGCATCGGTCAGCGGGCCGTCGAGCTCTTCGTACACCCGATGTAGGAACCAGTCGACCATATACACATCGAAGGCTTGGTCGAGGCCCGCATCACCGCGGGTCAGTCGCGCCCGCAGGGCCGCGACCGCTTTCCCGGCTTCGGCGCGCGCCGCTTCGACGTTGAGCCCGCGGCGCTTTGCCTCGCTCCCCAGCTGCTGCAGCCGTCGCAGCAATGCGAGATTGGTCTCCAGCAGCGCCTTGTCGTGCAGCGGCTCCCCGTGTCCCGGAATAATCACTGCCGCGTCGAGCGCAGCGATGTGCTCCAGGTTGCGAATCCATCCGCTGGGATACGAACCCAGGGCAAAGCTGATGGGATTCACCAGCAGGTCCCCGGTAATCACCACCTGCTCCGCCGGCAGGTAGAGCAGGGCGTCGCCCGGGGTCACGCCGCGGTCGTAATGCAGCACTTGGACCCGCCGGCTTCCCAGCCAGATGGTCAGGGAATCGCGGAAGGTCAGGTCGGGAGCGACGTGGTGCACGGCGCGCTTCTGCTCCAGGAACTCCCGGTCCTCGCGAAGGTGCCGCGCCAGCCGGTCCGCCTCGGCCGATCCCGGCTGCTCGCCCGTCGCGCGGGCCAGCTGCTGCTCGACGGTCCCGATGTGCTGGGGCAGTTGGGTCTCGATTCCCGGCCGGTTGAACTCCAGAGCAGGTCCCAGCATGAGCTGACGCGTCTTCTCCTGCGCCACCACGGTCAATCCCGGAAAGGCGGCGCGATAGGTCTCGGCGCCGTACCAGTGGTCCCAGTGCCAATGCGAGTACACCAGGTACCGCACCGGCGCGCTGGTCAGCTTGCGAACCTCGGCAAGCACCGCGGCGGCGGCCGCCGGGGTACCGTTGGAATCGAAGATCAGCACGCCATCCTCGCCGACGATGGCGATGGAATTGCCCTCCAGGCCCACGTCGCTATGGGGAGCCGTGATGAACAGGTACACCCCCTCCGCCACCTTGAGCTGTCGCGGTGGGACAGGGCTCTGCGCCAGGGCAAGCACGGGGAATGCCGCCGAGAGGAATCCGAGCAGGGACCGCATCGTTTGAGGAGTCAGCGCAAACCGACGGACTTGCGAATCGCCGCCAGCCGGGGATCGGCTTCGAGGGGAGCGAAGATCGGCGACCGCAGGGGCTCGCTCGCGAAGAAAGGCTCGTGTCGATCGACCGCCCATTGCAAGGTCGCCATCGCCTTGTCGCGCTGGCCCAGCCCGATCAGCACCTTGGCCAGAGCGGAATAGCTGTTGGGCCGCAGCGGCGGCGTGCCGAGCTTCGCGCCGATCAGGCGCGCGCGGCTGCTGTCTCCCAGGCGCGCGTAGGCCAGGCCCAGCAGCCCGAGGGCCTGCTCGTTCTCGGGCTCCAGCGCGAGAGCGGCCTCGAGGGCGCCCACGGCCTTCAGGGGCTCGGCCGTGTAGAGCAGCACGGCCCCTTGCAGCAGGCGGGTTGTCGCCAGGGACGGGTCGAGGCGCACTGCCTGCCGCGCGACCGCGATGCTGGTGTCTCGCGCGCCGGCGGCGGCCAGGGCGAGGCCGTAGAGGGCCAGCGGGACCGGGGCGCCGTCCTCGAGGGCCACCGCCGAGCGGAATCGCGCCGCGGCCTCCCCAAAGCGACCGGTGACCAGGTCCAGCTCGCCCCGCCACTGTTGTGCCGCAGCGTAGCGCGAGTCGAGGCGCAAGGCCCGATCGAGATCCGCTTCGGCCTGAGCCCATTCCCACCGGTGCAGGTGCACTACCCCGCGCGACGCCATGACCTCCGCCGAGCCGGAATCCAGCTGCACGGCGCGGTTGGCGTTGCGCAGCGCCCGGTCGAGTGCCGAGTCCACCGGCATGCTGCCGTAGAGCGGCAGCAGGACGTATGCGTCGGCCAGTCCCGAATAGGCGCGCGCTGCCGTGGAGTCGAGCTGTGCCGCCGCCTCGAAATGCTCGATGGCCTCACGCAGCCGCGCCGCGCCCCGCTGGCCGAAGGCGTAGCGGCCTTGCAGGTAGTGGTCGTAGGCCTCCGCCACGCGGAAACCGCTGCCGACGCCCTCGGCCTTGGCGAGCTTGGCGCCTCGCCGCCGCTGCAGCGCTGAGACGATCTCCTGGGCGATGTCGGCTTGGACCTCGAGCAAATCCGCGTTCTGCCGGTCATAGCTCTCGGACCAGAGCGCCGCCCCATTCCGCGTGTCGACCAGCTGCACCGTCACGCGAATGCGGTCGCCCTGCCGCTGCACTGAGCCGTCGAGTAGCGCGCTGACGTTGAGCGCCCGGCCGATTTCCGCGGGCGGCGAGGTACGCTCGGCGTACTCGGCCGTTGCCAGTCGGGAAGCCACCCGGACCGTCGGGTCGCGGGCGAGCCCCGCCGAGAGCGCATCGGTCAGGCCCTGGGCGAGATAGGCGTCGGCCGAGTCGGGGCTGCGGCTGACAAAGGGAAGCACGGCCAGCGCCGTGACCGGCTCGGCACCCGCGCTGGTCCTCGGCGCCGTGGCGAATCGCAGGCCGGCGAGCAGTACCGTCACCGTCAACGCCGCACCGGCGATCCGCTTGATCCACCGATTGCGCCGCACGACCCGCAGCGAGGGATGGCTGCCGCCCGTCACCGGTAGCTCATCCAGGGTGGTCAGCACCTGCTCGGCGGAAGCCGGGCGATCCGCCGGGTCCTTCGCCAGGCAGGATCGGATCAGGGCGGCCAGGGCGGGGGGGACGTCCGGACGCAGGGATTCGAGGGCCGGCGGTCGCAAGGTGAGCTGCGCGGTCAGCAGCTCGCGCGGCGTGCGTCCCTCGAAGGGCACCCGGCCGGAGACCATCTCGAACGCCATGACGCCGAGCGAATAGATGTCCGCGCGCTGATCGAGGTCGCGTTCGCCGGCGGCCTGCTCCGGCGCCATGTACGCGGGTGTGCCGATCGTGAATCCCGCGCGAGTCAGGGTGGAGTCGCTGGCCGCTGACTCGGGCTCGGCGGACGAAGCGATCGCTTTGGCGACTCCGAAATCGGTGATGACCGCCGCCCCGCCCGCGAGCAGCACGTTGCCCGGCTTGATGTCGCGGTGGATGATGCCCTTCGCGTGCGCGAAGGCGCAGGCGCGCGCCACGTCGCGCAGAATGGACACCGTCTCGCGCAAGGAGAGCGGTCCGCTATCGTCGAGCAGCGCCCGGAGCGAGCGGCCTTCGACGAAGGGCATGATGTAGAAGGGCACGCCTTCCATGACCCCGGTGCCCAGGATCCCGACGATGTTAGCGTGGGAAAGCGAAGCGGTGAGGCGGATTTCGCGCTGGAACCGGTCGGGCGAGAGCCCGAACAGCCTATCCTCGGGGAGCACCTTCACGACCACGCGGCGCCCCAGCGCGCGGTCGACGGCAAGGAAGAGCCTCGACATGCCGCCGCCGGGCAGCTCTTCGCCGATCTCGTATCCGGTGCCGAGCGCCTCCTGCAGGCGGTCAGACAGGGGCCTCACGCTCGGTTCCATCTCATATCTACGTAGATCGCCGCCTGGGAAGATTCGTTGCACCGGGGTGCAATCAGCCAGCAGTTACCTAATACCCTCCCCGGTCGCAAAGTCAAAGAGGGTGACCCGCCGCAGCCGGTAATACGCCTGCCAGTAGCCCCGCAGCGACTGCACGTACTGGGTGAGCGCCTGATCCTTCTCCGCCTGCGCAATGTAGAGATTGTCGATCGCAATCCGCCCGATCACGTAGCGGTTGAGCGCCACTTCGAACCGCTTGCCCGCGACCGTATCCGCTTTGGCGGAGAGCGCCAGATTGCGCCGGGCCTGCGACAGCTGCAAGGCGGCGAAGTGGGCATCCTGCGCCGTTTGCTGGACCGTGACCTGAGCCAGGCTCGTGCTGCGTTCCCGGTCTGCTTTGGCGGCCTCGACGGTTTCGTGATGGGCGCCCCACTGCCAGAGGGGGAGCGAGACCGAGACGGCAAATTGCTGCGCATTGAGGAGATTGGAATAGACCAGACTGGCGTCCGGCGCGGTGGCATTGAAGCCGTAGCTGGCGGACACGCTCGCTCCCAGCCAGTTGCTGAGCCGCGCTTCGGTAACCCGCCGCCGCGATTGCACGTCCTGCAGCTCGACGTCGCTCACGCTCGCGCGGTTGCGCAGGGCTTCCGCGACGGCCCGGGCCGTATCGGCCTCGAACTCCGGCACCGTCGACGTCACCTCGATCTCGAGCGGTGCACCCACCGGCAGGTTGAGCGCCAGGCGCAGCGCGGCGGCTGCCCGCTCGAATTCGAGCCGCGCGCCGTCGAGCGAAGTGCGCGCCCGCAACAGGGCCAGCTCGCTCTGCAGCAGGTCGTTCTCGCCGATCTTGCCGACCTCGAAGCGACCCTTGTTGAGCGTGTACAGCGTGTCGTTCACTGCCGCATTCTTGATCTGGTTGGCGAGCGCCACCCGTGCCGCGTACAGGTCGAAGAACAGATTGGCGGTATTCAGCGCGAGGTCTTCCCGCGCCTCGAGATAGGTCCGTTCGGCCAGCTCGGAGCGCAGGGGCTGCTCTCGCTTGTCCCAGGCCGAGGCGTTGGGGCGGAGCAGGTCCTGGCGCAACCCGAAGGTGACCGGTGTGCTCGACCAGGAGTGGAACGAGTTCGTCCCCGTCACGGAGAGGCGCGCCAACGAGGAGGAGACGAAGAAGTCGCCGCCGGTAAAGGGCAGCTTTTGGGTCATGGTGGCGTTGAGCGAGGCATTGGTCTGGTTCTGCGGCTTGAACAGGGTGCTCCCGTCGGGCTGCAGCACCGAGATGATCGAGCGGTTGTAGGAGGGCACCGTCCCGCCGATGGAGATCTGCGGCAGCAGCCGGGAGTAAAACGCCCGATCCCGGTAGCGCGCGGCGTCCCGGGTGGCCAGGGCGGCGCGGGCGGTCAGGCCCTGGTGCTGGGCCAGCTCGATGGCCTGTGGCAGCGTGAGCGGCTGCTGTGCGCTCAGGGTCGCGGCCGCCGCCAGCGCCGCACCGATCGCCCCCAGCCGGGAACCCAAAGCCCTACTCATAGCGCAGGCACTCCACGGGATCCTGCCGCGCCGCGCGATAGGCCGGTACGATGCCGAACCCCAAGCCGACGGAAAAGGACACCCCGAATGCGACCACGATGGAAACGAAGGAGACGATGGTCTTGATCCCGGCGACCTTCTCGATACCGGCGCTCAGCCCGGTGCCGACCAGAATGCCGGCCACGCCGCCCGCGACGCTGATGAGCACGGCTTCGGCCAGGAACTGGAAGAGCACGTCCTTCTGGGTGGCGCCCATGGCGCGGCGCACGCCGATCTCGCGGATGCGCTCCAGCACCGAGGCGAGCATGATGTTCATGATGCCGATGCCGCCCACGATCAGGGAAATGCTCGCAATGGCACCGAGCACGACGTTGAAGATCGTCTTGGTGCGCTGCTCCTGCTTGAGCAGCAGCTCGGGCACGCTGATCTCGAAGTCGATCACGGAATTGTGCCGCCGCGCCAGCAGGCGCTGGGTCACTTCCGCCACTTGCGGCACCAGCCTGGAGTCGGCCACCCGGACGATGATGCGATCGAGCTGGTTGCGGTTGGTGCGCTCCTGCCGCTGCTCCTCCGACTCGCTGGAGTCGGCGGTCACGAACTGCCCGGGGCGTGCCGCGAGCTCGATATCGCGCTGGGTGAGCCGGGCGCGATTGCGGTAGCGCAGCAGCACCGTGTGGACCGGGACGTACACGTCCATGTTGGCGTCGCGGATGCCGAGCCGCTGCGCGGTCTCGCTGCTCACCCGCCGGTCGGCCAGCACGCCCACCACCGAGAGCCAGGTCTCGCCCACTTTGATCGGCTTGCCGACCGGGTCCTCCGTGGTGAAGAAGCGGCTCCGCACCCCCTGCCCGATGATGGCGACCGGCAGTCCGTGCTCCACCTGCAGCGGAGTAAACCAGGCGCCGCTCCCCAGCTCGAGATTGGTCAAGCGGAAATAGCTGGTGTCCACCCCGACCAGTTTCCCCGAGCGGCGGTGTCCCTCGCGCGTGATGCTGCTGTTGAGCACGATCTCCGCGCTGGTGGTTTCGACGGAGGGGATGACCCTGGCAATGGCCTGCGCATCGGCATAGGTCAGCCCGGGGGAATACTTCTTGACCTCCTTGTTGTCCTGCTCCTTGGCGGGCCCCTCCTTCTGCTCCACCAGGGGCTCGATCATCACGTTGTTGGACCCCAGCAGGCGCATCTGGGCCAGGATCTCGGCCTCGGCCCCCTTGCCGATCGCCAGCATCGCGATCACCGAGGCCACTCCGAACAGGATGCCGAGCGAGGTGAGGGAGGCGCGCAGCTTGTTGTGCTCGACCGCCTCCACCGCCGTGCGGAGGCTGAAGACCACATGCGCCCTGATCTGCCCGCGGAGCTCCGCGAGCTTCTCACCAGTCAGGCGCACCGGTCAGCCGGTCTTCTTTTGCGCCAGAGCGGCCTTCTCGGCCGGCGCTTTCGTCTGAGGACGCGGCTGCGCGGAGCCTCCCGCCGCTCCGGGGGCCGGAGGAGTCGCCGGGGGAATCACCCGGGGTCCGATCGCCGTGTCGCCGCCCGCAGTCGGCGCCGCCGGCGCGGACGACCCTGGCAGCCGCGCGAGGGTCAGCCGGTCCTTGTCTTGCGGCGGCGACAAGAGCACCCGTTCGTCTTCCACCAGCCCCTTGAGGATGACGACCTCGTCGTCGTTCATCGCCCCGGTCTGCACTTCCTGCTTGATGGTCTTTGCCCCCGAAAGCTTGTAGACGAAGGGAATCCCGCCTTCGCTGCTGACCGCTTCGAGCGGGATGGAGAGCATGTTCTTGATGCTGGTCGTCTCGATGGCGTTGCCGGTGGTCATCCCCGGGCGCAGGGTGGTGTCGGCGTCCTCGATCACGACCCGAACTTCGTAGACCTTGGCATCCTGATTGGGTCGCTGCTCGCCCATGTTGGCCACGGTGGTCACTTTGCCCTTGAGTCGCTTGGAGGGATCGGAGTCGAGGGTCAGGGTGGCCGGCTGGCCCACGACGATCTTCCGCACATCGATCTCGTTCACGTAGGTGATCGACTCCATCTGCGTGAGGTCGGGGAGCGTGGCCACGGCCGGCTCCCACGCGTTGACCTGGGACCCGGTCGTTTTCTTCTTGCCGTTCCATTCCTTCACGTAGGTCACCATCCCCGGAGCCGGGGCGCGGATGGTGAAGTTCTGCATGACGTCCTGCACGATGCCGAGCATGTTCTTCTGCCGGTCGCGGTCCGCGCCCACTTCGCGCATCTTGGCCTCGGCCTGCTCGGTGCGGGTTTTGTAATCGAGCTTGGCCTGAGCCAGGGCGCGCTGGGCCTTTTCCAGGTCGATCTCCGCCTGGCGCCGGACCGTGGGCGCCTCGAACACGGATTGCTCCTTGGCCAGCCGCTTTTCTTCCAGCGTGAGCTCCATGGTGCGCATGTCTTCGCGCGCCTTGGACAGATTGAGCGTCGAATCGAGCATCGCCTGTTCGTAGACGGCTTGCGCCTTCTGCAGTGCCAGCGACACATCCGACATCCGTGCCGCGATCCCGGAACGGTCCAGCTCGGCGACCACATCGCCGGCTTTCACGACCGTGCCCTCCGGCACGATGCTGGTGATCTTCATCTGGTACTGGTTGGCCTGCTGCGCGTTTTGGGGAGCGTTGATCTGCACGAACTTGAGCGCGCGCAGCTCGCCGGAGGTCGTGACGATCACTTTGAATTCGCCCCGTTTGACGTGCGCGACGATGCGCGCATCGGCCTTGGCGGGACTGCGGGCAAGCAGCCAGGCGCCGGGCACACCCAGTACCACGGCCGCCACGATGGCGGGGAACCAGCGGGTGCGAGGAAATCGCATCGGACTACCTCTGGGCAAGTCATGTTGACGTCGGGGTGCAGCTAAATAAGACGCGCCCCGGGCGCGATTCGTTGCGTTGGACCGGGTTACGCCTCCTGAAAGGTAGTCACCAGGGCCCAACAGGTCCTGGCGCTCCGGCGTATCTTGAAGGCTGTCGCACCCTCCCAACAGGTTGGTCCCATGCGAGCTTTTTCGCGGTTGACCCTGGCGCTCTGGCTCACCGCACTCCCCCTGGGGGCCCAGACCGCCCCAAAACGCGTCCTGACCCAGGCGGATTGGGACCTTTGGCGCTCGATTTCAGGGGCCAGCCTCTCCAGCGACGGCAAATGGGTGGCCTACACGCTCATCCCCCAAGTGGGGGATGGTGAGCTGATTGTCCGCTCGACCCAGGACAACACGGAATACCGCGTGCCCCGCGGCTTCCTCGGGCGGCCCAACAACGTGCCCGGCGGGCTGCGGCGCACGGGCGCGGGCACCGGCGAAGGCGAGCTGGTGGGCCCCAACGCACCGGTTGCCCAGTTCTCCCGCGACAGCCGGTTTGTCCTCGTCACGACGCTGCTTCCCCGGGCGGAAGTGGAGCGAATGCAGGCCGCTCGACCGGCCCGCGGTGGCCGGGCCCCCAATACGAATCGGGCCGGGATCGCGATTGTGAGCCTGGCAGATGGCAAGGTGACGATCATCCCGAGTGTCCGCTCGACTCGGCCCGCCCCCCAGATCAACGGCGCCTGGCTTACCTATGTCCCCGAGCGCGACTCGGCCGCCGCCGACTCGATGG
>DATCWE010000296.1:0-7968 GCA_036566495.1 Gemmatimonadales bacterium
GCGAGCCGCTGGACCTCCTTGGCGACGACCACGAAGCCGGCGCCTTCCGGTCCGGCGCGTTTGGCCTCCATTCCCGCGCTGAATGCGAGCATCTTGGACTGACGGGCCATGTGCTGCATCAAGGCGACGAAGTCGCGGATCTCCTGGGACGCCGCGGCCAGCGCCTCGGCGGCCGCAACGCTTCGCTGGACTTCCAGGATCAGGGTTTCGAGCTCCCGCGCGCTGATATCCAGCCGAGCGCGGTTTTCCTTCGACAAGCCGCGCAGGCGCTGGTTCCGCTCGACCCCCTCACTCGAGCCCGAGGTCAGCGCGGCGGCCAGCGCGACCAGGCGGCTGGAATCGCCGGCCATTGCCTGGATCGTGAGCGCCATCTCGGCCGACTGCTGGCTCAAGTCCACCGAGGTCTTGGCCATTTGCTGAGAGGAGGCGGCCACCTCCTCCGAGCTGGCGGTAAGGTCGAGCGCCATTGTCGCCGTCTCTTCCGCCGAGCGCTTGATGGCCAGGGTCAAGCGGCGGAGTCCGTCGATCATGGTGCGCGTGGCCCGGCCCAGCCTGCCGAGCTCATCGTCCGTCTGCGACTCCGCGAGGCTGACCGACAGGTCTCCGCCTGCCACCGATTCCGCCGCCAGCGCGAGCGCGGCGGCCGGCGTGGCGATGCGCCGGTCCAGGAAGGCATTCATCGCGGTGAGGGCGCCCAGGATCAGCACGAATACCGCCACGGCCCCGGCGCCCAACAGGGTCCGCTCCCGCCGGAGATCGGCGCGGACGAGTGAGACGGGGGTGTGGGCCACGACTCGCCAGAGCTTGCCGTTGGTGGCCTGCAGGGCGGCTTGCTGGGCGCTCCCGTCGTCATAGCCAACCAGCGGGTCTCCCGCCGGTTGGGGCAGGGTGGCATACCCCGCCAGAGGGCTGAGGGTGGGAAGGTGCTCGGAGCTGGCCAACACCCGTCCCGCCGAATCGATCACCTCGACCGCGATGGTACCGGGAGTACTCGCGGCGCGCACGGCTTCCTGCAGTGCGGCGAGTCCATACACCACCTTCATCACTCCCTCGGGGGGGTCCTGGTCGCCTGCGCGCACGGCGCTCGCGACGGAGAGCGAGACCTGTCCGGCCGACGAATCATAGGACGCTACGGCCCGGCTCATTCCGTCGCGCTGGGCCTCCCGCCACCACGCCTCGTCGCTCTGCACAAAGTCGGAGGTCCGCTCGGTGGTGATCGCGTTGAATCCGTGTCGCTCGGTGACCAGGACCTCGGCCAGCTCGAGCGAGCCGGCGCGCTCGCGCAGGAAGCCCCGGGTCCGGGCATCCACGTCCAGGGTGCGAGTCGAGTCGAGCCGGCGCTCGACGGCCTCGATGGGCTGGCCCACCAGGCCGAGCCGCTCGGCGCGGTCGCCGCCCAGGCGGGCGGCGTCGACTACGGCGGGAAGCGAAGCGAGCAGCCTCACTTGACGCTCCCGCTCGGCGACGATCCGGTCGATCACCAGCGCGGCTTGTTCCGCCGCGTGGAGGACACCCTCATTCGCTTCGCGCCGGGCGCGCTGGGTGAGCAGCCGGTTGCCGGCCCAGGCCAGCACCCCCACGATCAGGAAAAGGGCAACGCCCGCCCCGGTCACGATGCGGCGGCTCAGCGAGCTGGTGGAGGCGGCGGCTTCGGGCATCGGTGGCTCCCTTCCCGCTACATCCGCTCGTCGGCCGTGGGGCCGTAGATCGAGGGGAGCGGCACGTCCCGGAGCCGGAGATACACGGTGAGCTGGCCCCGATGGTGGATCAGGTGATTCAGGTGATTCCGCACCACCTCTTCGCGAGGAGCGGTCCAGAGGGCCTGCCCCCCGCGCGTGAGGGACCAGAGGACCGCGTAGTCGGCATCGTGTGAAGCCGCGAGCGCCGAGCGCGCCTCGCGCACGTTCTGGTCAAACAGCCCGAGCAGTGTTGCGGTCGTCTCAAAGCTGTAGCCGGGGGCGCCGCCGAGCTCGAGCCTGGTCTGGGTCAGGGTGTTGGCGATCCACCCGGGCATCCAGGCGACCAGCTGGGCCAGATGACCCAGGGCGAAGGACTTGGGGTGGGGCTTCCATGGGGCCTGCTCGCCAGGGACCCGCTCGAGCAGGCGGCGGGTGGTAGCCATCTCGCGATCGAATTCCGGCAGCAGGGAGGCGGCGATAGTCATGGCAGGATTCCCGATGGACGAGGTCAGCGAACCTGGTCCCCGAAGATATCCGCCCCCGCGGTTCAGGTGCAGCCGCCACCACCTGGCAACGATTTCAGGGCATAGAGTGTCTACCCCATAGACAGGCTATGTTTCGCATATGACACCGACCCCGAAGCGGGACCTGCTCCCCGGCACACTGGACATGCTCATTCTGAAGACCCTCTCCGCCCAGGCGATGCACGGCTACGGGATTGCCCAGCACCTGCAGCGACTGTCCCAGGACGTGATCCGGGTGGAGGAGGGCTCCCTGTACCCGGCCCTGCAGCGGATGCGGCAGAAGGGCTGGATCAAGGCCGAGTGGGGACAGACCCCCAACAACCAGCGGGCGCGTTACTACACGATCACTTCTCGGGGGCGCAAGCACCTGGGGCTGGAGGAAAGCAGCTTCGCCCAGCTGCTGGCCGCGATCGGCCGGATCATGAAACCGGTGTAGGAGGTACCCGATGCGCGAGTGGCTTGTCCGGCTGCGGGACTGGTTCCGGCGGGACCGCCTCGAGCGGGAGCTCGAGGAGGAGCTGCGATTCCACCGGGAGCGGCTCGAACGGGAAACGGGAGTCCGGGGCGGGGAATCGCCGGAGGACACCGAGGAGCGGTTGTATGCGGCGCGCCGGCGGCTGGGCAACCTCACCCGCATCCGGGAGGAGTCGCGCGAGCTGTGGTCCTGGCCCTGGCTGGATCACTTCCAGCGGGACCTGCGCTACGCCGTCCGCGGCCTGCGGCGGTCACCCGGGTTTACCGCGACCGTCGTCCTCACGCTGGGGCTCGGCATCGGCGCCAATGTCGCGATGTTCGGGGTGATCGACCGGCTGATGCTGCGGCCTTATCCGTACTTGCGCGATCCCGGTCGGGTCCACCGGGTCTACCTGCGCTGGCACGATCGCGACCGTACCCGCGTTCAGCCCGCGTTCGAGTACACGCGCTACCTCGATCTGAAGCAGTGGACCACCTCGTTTTCGGAGTACGCCGGGTTCGCCGAGGCCACCCTGGCCATTGGCACGGGCGACGCGTCGCGCGAGCGGGTAGTGGCCACGGTGAGCGCCAGTTTCTTCCCCTTTTTCGATGCCAGCCCCGCGCAGGGACGCTTCTTCACCCCGGCCGAAGACGCGACCCCGGTGGGAGCGCCGGTGGTGGTGCTGAGCTACGGATTCTGGCAATCCGAATTCGCCGGGCGTGACGTGATTGGGCAGCCGCTCATGGTGCGCAACATCCTTTGTACCATCATCGGCGTAGCGCCGCGTGGATTCACCGGGGTCTCCGGGTCGGCGGCCCTGTTCATGCCCATCACCACTTTCGCGGGAAACAGCCCCGGCGCCAGCGACCGCGTCAACTACTACAAGACGTATAACTGGGGCTGGATGAGTGTGATGGTCCGCCGTAAGCCGGGGGTGAGCGTCGCGGACGCTTCGGCCGATTTGAGCGGCGCCCATCTGCGCAGCTGGAAGGCTGAGGCCGAGCTGGATCCGGAGGCGATCCCGGCGGAGGTCGCGAGGCCCAGCGCGATTGCCGGATCGCTCAAGCTGGCGGCGGGGCCCGATCCGAACCTCGAATCGAAGACATTGCTCTGGCTCACGGGCGTGGCCCTGATCGTCCTGCTGATCGCGTGCGCCAACGTCGCCAATCTCATGCTGGCCAGGGTGCTGCGCCGTCGCCGCGAGCTGTCGGTGCGACTGGCGCTCGGCGTGAGCCGGGGCCGCCTGGTTGCCCAATGCCTCACCGAGAGCCTGCTGCTGGCCGGGCTGGGCTGCTGCGCCGGTATCCTGCTCGCCCAGTGGGGCGGCGTGGCGCTGCGGCGACTCTTTCTTCCCGCGGGTGGTTCGCTGGAGGTGCTGGGGGACTGGCGAACGCTTGCCTCCGCCAGCAGCGTCGCCCTGCTCACGGGAATCCTGACCGGATTGGGGCCTGCCTTCCTCGCGATCCGCGGTGACCTGGCCGGAAGCCTGAAGGCCGGGGCGCGCGAGGGTACCCACCAACGTTCGCGACTTCGCTCGGGGCTCTTGATTCTGCAAGGGGCTCTCTCGGTAATCCTGTTGGTGGGGGCCGGCTTGTTCGTCAAGAGCCTCAGTCACGTTCGCAGCCTGCGGCTCGGGTACGATCCCGAACGCGTGCTCATGGTCGGCCGCAACCTGCGCGGCATGGAGCTGAGCGACAGTAACCTGATCCTGTTGCGCCGCCGGCTGCTGGCAACGGCGCAGGCGGTTCCCGGCGTGGAGCATGCGGCCTTCGTCAGCAGCATCCCGTTCTGGAGCACCTCCTCGACCGATCTGTTCGTTGCCGGTATCGATTCGGTCCGCCGACTCGGCCGCTTCACCTTCCAGCTCGGCACGCCGGACTACTTCAAGACAATGGGGACGCGGATCCTGCGCGGACGGCCGTTCGGTGAGGAGGACCGCGCGGGAACCGCACGCGTCGTCGTGGTGAGCGAGGGCATGGCGAAGGTACTCTGGCCGGGCCGCAATGCGCTGGGCCAGTGCATGCGGATCCATGCCGATACGATGCCCTGTACCACGGTGGTCGGGATTGCCGAGGATGCAGTGCAGAACAGTGTGACGGAGGAGCAGCGCTTTCGCTATTACCTCCCGCTCGAGCAGGACCGTCCGGCCGGCGGCCACACCCTGCTGCTGCGGATGCGGGGTGATCCAGAGCTGCAGATCGAGCAAGTTCGCAAAGCGTTGCAGCCGGTAATGCCCGGGGCGTCATATGTGACGGTGCGACCGCTCGACGAGCTGGTCGCAGGCAATCGGCGCTCCTGGCAGGTCGGCGCAACCATGTTTGTGGCCTTCGGCGGACTGGCACTGCTGGTCGCGGCGGTGGGGTTGTACGGGGTGATCACCTACAACGTGGCGCAGCGAATGCACGAGCTGGGGGTCCGCATTGCCCTGGGGGCGCAGGCACGCGATGTCGTGCGGCTGGTGGTGGGTCAGGGAGTGCGCTTCGCGGTGGCCGGGGTGATCGGGGGGCTGGGCATCGCCCTGTTGCTCGCTCAGTGGATTCAGCCGCTGCTCTTTCAGCAATCGGCCAAGGATCCCGCGACCTACGGGAGCGTCGCGGGCCTGTTGTTGCTGGTGTCACTGGTGGCGAGCGCGGTGCCGGCGCGTCGGGCCACCCGCGCCGACCCCAATACGGCTTTGCGGAGCGATTAGCGATGCTCGAATGGGTTGCGAAGCTCAGGGACTGGCTCCGGCGGGATCGGCTCGACGAGGAGCTCAAGGAGGAACTGCGCTTCCATCAGAACCACCTGGAGCGCGATGCGGCGGCTGGCGGTGCCGACGGCGAAGCAGCGGGTTATGCGGCGCGGCGCCGGCTGGGAAACCTGACCCGGATCCGGGAAGAATCGCGGGACCGCTGGTCGGTCCCCCAGCTCGACAACTTCCTGAACGACGTGCGGTACGCGCTGCGCGGCCTCCGCCGCTCACCGGGTTTTACCGCGACCGTGGTGCTGACGCTGGGGCTTGGCATCGGCGCCAACGCGGCGATGTTTGGGGTGATCGACCGGCTGATGTTCCGGCCGTTCCCCTATTTGCGTGACCCGGGCCAGGTGCATCGGGTGTATCTCCAGACCAACTCGCGCGGGCGAGCTTTTACCAACTACACGATTCCCTACACCCGCTACCTCGACTTGAAACGGGAGACCAGCTCGTTCTCGCAATACGCGGGTTTTGCGGAGCGGACGCTGGCCGTAGGTACGGGCGAGGCGGGGCGCGAACAGCGGGTCGCTGCGGTGAGCGCTTCATTCTTCGATTTCTTCGATGGCCGCCCCGCCCTCGGCCGATTCTTCGGCGCCGCGGAGGACGCGATTCCCCGCGGTGCTTTGGTCGCCGTGCTCAGCCACGCCTTCTGGCAGACGGAATTCGGCGGCGAGAATGTCATCGGGCGCACGGTCGCGGTCGGCACGCTCAGGTACTCGATTATCGGTGTCGCAGCGAAGGGCTTCGTCGGCGTGGCAGAGAATCCCGCTCCCGCGCTCTTCATTCCGATCACGACCGTGGCCGCGAACGAAGGCCGCTGGGACGTCAACACCTACTTCACCCGGTACAACTGGGATTTCACCAGTGTGATGGTGCGCCGCAAGCCGGGGGTATCCCTGGCCGCGGCGAACGCCGATCTGAGCAATGCCTTCGCACGGAGCCGCGACGCCCAACGCCTGATCACTCCCACGGTGTTGTCTGCCGCCGTGGCCCATCCGCGAGGAATCGCCGGCCCGCTCAAGCCCTCCGCCGGACCGGATGCAGGACTCGAGGCCAGGACCCTGCTCTGGGTCACCGGCGTGGCGGCGATCGTGCTGCTGATCGCCTGCGCCAATGTGACGAACCTCATGCTGGCTCGAATCCTTCGTCGTCGCCGCGAGCTGGCCATGCGGTTAGCGCTTGGGGTCAGCCGGCGGCGGTTGGTGATGCAGTTGCTTACGGAAGCTCTGCTGCTGGCACTGCTCGGCTGCCTGGTAGGCCTGGGCATCGCTCAGTGGGGCGGAGCGGGGCTCCGTATCCTCGTCATTCCGGGCGGTGGCGCCGACGGTTTCGTGACCGACTGGCGCACGCTGACCGTGGCCAGCGCCGCGGCCATCATCGCGGGGATGGTGACCTCGATCGGGCCCGCTCTGCTCGCGCTGCGAGGCGATCTGGCTACCACACTCCGGGCAGGCGCGCGGGAGGGGACCTACCAGCGCTCCGGCATGCGTTCGGCGCTGCTGATCCTGCAGGGAGCCCTGTCCGTCGTTCTGCTGGTGGGCGCCGGTCTGTTCATCCGGAGCCTCCGCAATGCTCGCGGGATGCCGCTTGGCTATGACGCGGAGCCGGTGCTGATGGCGCGGCCGGAGCTCCGCGGCTTCGCAATGGACAGCAGCGCGAACGTGCAATACCACGATCGCTTGCTCGCGACGGCGCAGGGCATTCCGGGGGTGGAGAGCGCCGCGCGCGTGAACACGCGTCCCTTCTCGACCAATATGGAGCTGCTCTACGTCGACGGGATCGACTCGGTGCAGAAGCTCGGGCGCTTCGTGATTCAGTTCGCGACGCCGGAGTATTTCAAAGTGGTGGACACCCGGATTCTTCGCGGGCGATCCTTTACCGCGGCAGACGACGGCCGTGCCCCACGGGTGACCGTGGTAAGCGAGTCGATGGCGGAGGTGCTCTGGCCCGGCAAAGATGCGATTGGACGCTGCATACGCATCAGCGCGGACACCATGCCCTGCACGACGGTGATCGGTATCGCCGAGGATGCCGCCTACAACAACCTGACGGAGGAGAGGCGGCTTACCCACTATCTGCCCCTCTCCCAATCCCTTTACCCGAGCAGCGGAAATCTGCTCCTGCTGCGGATGGCTGGAAAGGACCCATCGGCCTCGATCGAGACGGTTCGCCGCGAGCTGCAGAGAGCCATGCCCGGCCAGGGTTACGTCACCGTGCGGCCGCTTCAGGAGTTCGTCGAGGCCCAGCGCCGCTCGTGGACGCTGGGCGCCACGATGTTCGTGGCGTTCGGGGTGCTGGCACTGCTGGTTGCGGCGGTCGGACTGTACGGGGTGATCAGCTACAACGTCGCGCAGCGGATGCACGAGCTGGGCGTGCGGATCGCGCTGGGGGCGCAGGGGCGCGATGTGGTGCGGCTGGTGGTGGGGCAGGGGGTTGCATTCGCGCTGGCGGGGGTGGTGATCGGGCTCGGGGTCGCGCTGGTGGCGGCGCGCTGGATCCAGCCGTTGCTGTTCCAGCAGTCCGCGAAGGACCCGGTGACTTATGCCGCGGTGGCGGGGCTGCTGCTGCTGGTCGCCC
>DATCWE010000341.1:0-21821 GCA_036566495.1 Gemmatimonadales bacterium
CCTGCTGCCTCTGGTGGGGGCGAGGGCGGCAGTGGGCAGGCTGTTCAGCGAGCCGGACGACGTGCCGGGTGCGCCGAGCGTGGCGGTGCTTTCGTACGGCTTCTGGCGCAGCGAGCTGGGCGGCGACAAGGCCATCGTCGGCAGGAGCATCCGGCTGAACGACGAGCCGGTCAGCGTGATCGGCGTGATGGCGCCAGGCGTGGAGCTGCCGCGCGATCGCGGCGAAGCCGTCGCGGTTCACGCCGATCTCTGGCTGCCGATCCGGCTGAATCCCGCAGGTCCGTTCCACAACAACCACGTCTATCCGGTGGTCGCCCGACTGGCCCCGGGAGCCACGCTGACCCAGGCGCAGCAGCAGATCGATCGGCTGCGGTCCGGGCTGCCCCAGGCATTTCCCGCGGCATACAGCACGAGCTTCCTCGAGCGCTACGGCTTCCAGACGCTGCTCTACCCGCTCAAGCGGTATGTCCTGGGCGACATGGCAAAGAGCCTCTGGATCCTCTTCGGCGCCGTGGGTTTCGTGCTGCTGATCGCCTGCGCCAACGTGGCAAATCTGCTGCTGGTGCGCCTGGAAACCCGGCGGCGCGAGTTCGCGGTCCGGAGTGCGCTGGGCGCCTCGCGCGGCGACATCGCGCGAGAGGCATTGGCGGAGGGTGCCGTGCTGGCCGTCAGCGGTGCCGCGCTGGGGGCGCTGCTGAGCCTGGTCAGCACGCGGTGGCTGGTGGGGCTCTCACCGCCCGGCATTCCGCGCCTGGACGCGGTCGCGCTGGACGGCAAGGTGGTGCTCTTCCTGGCGCTGCTCGGCCTGCTGATCGCAGCCGCCCTGGCCGCCATCCCCGCGGCCCAGTATCGCGGGATCTCGGGGCTCGCGGCGCTGGGTGAAGGGGGGCGCTCGTCCACCACGGGGATCCGACGGCAGCGGGTGCGAGGCATCCTGGTCGTGACGCAGATGGCGCTCGCCCTGATGCTGGTGGTCGGCTCCAGCCTCCTGCTGCAGAGCTTCCGGCGGTTGCGGGCGGTCGATCCCGGCATCGATCCGCGCGGCGTGCTGACACTCAGCTGGTATTTGCCCTACCAGCGGTACGACAGCCTGACGAAAGTGTGGCGCTTCCACGACGCGGTGCTGGAGCAGGTCCGCAGGATTCCCGGCGTCACCGCGGCGGGGGCCTCGGAGGATCTGCCGTTCGTGACGGGCTTCGGCTGCACGGTCCAAGGCTTCGACGAACCGGCCGTCTTCGACCGGATCAAGGAAGCCGGGCTGACCACCTGCGCCGGGCAGGCGCCGACGACGCCGGGTTATTTCGAGGCACTGGGCATTCCGCTGCTCAGCGGCAGACTCTTCAGCAACGACGACAACACCGCTCCGGAGCGGGGAGCGGCGATCGTCACCAAAGCATTCGCCGCGCGCTTCTGGCCGGGCGAGAACCCGATCGGGAAGGGCGTGAACCCCAACGGCATCACGAAGCCACCGTTCTATCACGTGGTCGGCGTGGTCGGAGACCTGTACGGTACCGCCCTCGACGAGCCGGCCGCGATGGGCATTTTCTATCCGATCGTTGCCCTGCCCGGGGGCGGGCGCTGGTACCCGAGCGAAATGCACCTGGTGGTGCGCACCTCGCGCGCGGACCCCTTGTCCCTGCTGCCCGAGGTACGGCGGGCGGTCAACGCCGTCGACCCGGGCATCCCCATCGCCAATGCCGAGACGATGTCCGGAATCGTCGCCCGCTCGATGGGGCGGCTTTCGTTCACGATGCTGCTGCTCGGCATTGCGGGGAGTGTGGCGCTGGCGCTGGCGGCGATCGGACTCTATGGGCTGATCTCGTACGTGGTGGCCTGCCGCACCAACGAGATCGGGGTGCGTCTGGCGCTGGGAGCGAAGCCCGCTCAGGTGGAGAGCCTGGTGGTGCGCGGTGCGCTGCGGCTGGCGCTGCTGGGACTTGCCATCGGCCTTGCCGGTGCGGCCGCCTCAGCCCGGGTGCTCGGCGGACTGCTCTACGGAGTGGCGCCCTGGAATCCGGCTGCGTATGCGGCTTCGGTAGGCGTGCTCCTGACCGTCGCGGGTATCGCAGGCTGGATCCCGGCGCGGCGGGCCGCGCGAGTCGATCCGGTCAAGACGCTGCGCGAAGAGTAGGGGCGTGCGGCGGGCGGACTGCCAGCGAAGGCGGACCCCTTCCGCCCGGGATCCATCGTGGATTACTGCCAGCGGAAGATTCGCAGGGCGAGCGCGAAGCACAGCAGCAGCCAGGCCGCGACGATGGCGAGCTGGGGAGCTACCTGCGCCAGGCTGGCGCCCTCGAGCATGTTGGCGCGCAAGGCGTTGTTCACCGCGGTGAGCGGCAGCGCCTGTACGAGGGGCTGGACCACCGAAGGGAACCGCGTCGAGGAGAAGAATATTCCGGAAAAAACCCACATCGGCACCATCGCCAGGTTCATGAGGCCGGAGGCGCCCTCGATGGTACGGGGGCGCGAGGCGATCAGCAGGCCGAGCCCACCGAAGGCCAGGGAGGAGAGGATGCAGATCAGTGCGAGCGAGGCGAAGGAGCCGCGCAGGGGGACACCGAACGCCAGCCGGGCGAAGAGCAACAGCACGCCTGCCTCGAGCACGAGCAGCGCGATCCGGGAGAGAATGAACGAAGCGAGGTAGGCCGCTTTGGGCATGGGGGTCGCCACCAGGCGCTTGAGCAGGCGTTTGCGCCGCGCGTCGACGATGGAAAAGCCGATACCCCACACGCCGCTTCCCAGCAGGTTCATGCCGAGCAGCCCGGGGACCAGGAAGTCGATGTACCGGGAGCCGCGCTCCCGCACGCGCGACTCCTGCACGCTGAGGGGATCGGTACGGCCCGCGGCACGCTGCAGTGCGTCGTCGGTCAGGCGGCGTGCCGCCACGCCCTCGGGCCTGGTATCGTCGAAGCGGTATTCCACCGAGGTTGCCGAGCGCGGCACGATCACCAGCGCCACCTTGCCGGTGCGGAGGGCGCGCGCGGCGGCGGAGTCATCGAGGAGAGTGACGTCGAGCAGGCGATTACCCGCGAGCCGGGCCGCGGTCTCCCGGGCGGCGGGCGCGCCGGCCAGGACGGTCACGTGGGACTTGTCCTCCGGCTTGTTGCGAAACGCGATTCCCAGCCCGGCGGTCATCAGCACCGGGAACAGGAAGGTCCAGAAGACGGCCTCCGGCTCGCGCAGGAACTCGCGCGCGCGCACCAGCGTGAGCTGGAGCAGCGGCCGTTCCGACCAGGGCCGCCGCTCAGGCATCGCGCAACTGGCGCCCGGTGAGGTGCACGAACACGTCCTCGAGGGTGGCGGAATGCGTACTCAGCTCCTCGAGCGCCAAGCCGCGCGCAGCCAGGAAGGCGAGCAGTGCGGGGATGGTGCGGTGGGCGTGGGTGGACTCGAGCAGATAGCTCTCCTCCCGGCGGCGCACATTGCGGGCGCCGGCGAGAGCGAGGAGGTCGGCGTCGGAGGGGGGATTGGCCGGATCGCCGAGCGGCGCCGCGAGCTTGAACTCGATCACGTGCTGAGCGCCAAGCGAGTTGATCAACGCCCTCGGGGTGCCCAGGGCGATGATCCTGCCGTGGTCCACGATCGCCACGCGGTCGCAGAGCCGCTCGGCCTCATCCATATAGTGCGTGGTGATCACGACGGTGCGACCGGCGCGCTTGACCTCCTCGATCAGCTCCCAGAGCTGGCGGCGCGATTGGGGATCGAGTCCGGTGGTGGGCTCATCGAGGAAGAACAGCTCGGGGTCCGCCACCAGCGCGCAGGCCAGGGCGAGTCGCTGTTTCTGGCCGCCGGAGAGCTGACCCACGCGGCCCTGCCTTTTCTCGCCCAGCTGCACCAGCTCGAGCACTTCCTCGAGGGGCCGCGGATGGACATAGAAGCTGCCGAAGAGGCGCAAGGTCTCGGCGACGGTCAGCTTTTCGGAAAACTGGGTTTCCTGCAGGGAGATCCCGAGGCGCTGGCGCAGCGCCTTTTCGTTGGCCGCCCAGGTCTGGCCGAGCACCTGGACCTCGCCCGCGTCGGGAAGGTTGAGGCCTTCGCAGATTTCGATGGTGGTGGTTTTGCCGGCGCCGTTGGGACCGAGCAGGCCGAAGCACTCCCCGGGATGGACCTCGAGATCGAGGCCGTCCACGGCGGTGACGTCCTTGTAGGTCTTGCGAATGCCGCGCAGCAGGAGCGCAGGAGGCATGATCGGCTAATTGTAGCCGATCATGCGCTCGGCTGCCGCTCACACCCCGGCGTTGTGCTCGCTCTCGTCACGGGGACGCGCCAGCATGCGCTCGGTGAAGTCGAGCCGCGACTCCATCTCGCTGAGCCGGCGCTGCAGGTCCTCGATCACCGTATCGCGCTCCGCGAGGGCGGCGTCGAGGCGCGCGACCTCTTCCGTCCCGCTCTTGTCGAAGCGCTTACGCCGGCGACCGGCGGTGTAATGCTCGCCAAAGATCATCCGCATCATCGGCCCGATCGCGGAGAAGACCACGATAAGGAAGACCCAGTTGGGGATCGAGGCGAGCGCGCTCATGAGGCTTTTTCCCACTCCTTTTCAATCGAGTCGGCCGACTGCTTCAGAATCTCCACGATGCGCGGGATCGCGGGATGCCCGCCGCCCCAGCGCCAGGCGCGCTTGTAGGTCACGCTCGCGATGCGGGCAAAGGCCTGGTGCAGCTCGCCCATGGGCCCGCCGGCAAAATCGCGTACCGTATCGCGTACCCGGTCGAAGATGTCCTCGATCGCATCCTTGTTCTCTTCGAGGAACGCCTCCCCTTCCGGCGTGATGTGGTAGACTTTCTTGCCACCCTCCTCGACCACCCGGACGTAGCCCTGATCCTCGAGCAGCTGGAGGGTGGGGTACACGGTCCCGGGCGACGGGGTGTAGCAGCCGGCGAGCTTCTCTTCCAGCGCCTTGATGATCTCGTAGCCGTGCCGCGGCTTCTCCTTGAGCAGCCGGAGGATCACGAACTTGACCTCACCCGACTCGAACATGTGGGTCCTGCGGCGGTGGCGGTGGCGGCCACCACCCATCCTGATACCGAATACCCCGGGGCCGAAGCCCGAAGAGAGGAAATCGGCGAAGTCACCTAAACCCCAATCGTCACGCTTGTTCTGCATTTGGTACGCTCCTAAGATAGATCAGACGACATAGCATACGATATATCTTACGATAGGTTTCGGGATGGGTCAAGGCCAGGGAAGGGAGTGTTCATGACGCTGCTCGGCTGGGCGATGCTGCTCCTGCTGCTGGGTATTGCGGGATTGGCCATCGACTTCCGGGTCGGTCTGGGGCGGCTGCGCCGGTTGGCCGATGCGGTGCCCCGGGAGGCAGCCGGGGCGCCGCTGGTGTCCATCGTGGTTGCCGCCAAAGACGAGGCCCGCGCGATCGAGGCGGCGACGCGCTCGCTGCTGCGGCAACGCTACCCCAGCTTCGAAATCGTCGCGGTGGACGACCGCTCCAGCGACGGCACCGGCGCCATCCTGGACCGACTGGCCCAGGACGATCCGCGGCTGCGGGTGGTTCACGTGCGCGAGCTGCCGCCCGGCTGGCTTGGCAAGAACCACGCGCTCGCGATCGGCGCGGCCGCGGCATCGGGCGAGTGGCTGCTCTTTACCGATGCCGATGTGGTGCTGCAACCGGAGACTCTGGCGCTCGCGGTCGGGCAGGCGGAGCGGCAAGGGCTCGACCACCTGGCGGTGCTGCCCGACCTCCGCATGCCGGGCCTCCTGCTGCAGGCGTTCGGGGTGGGGTTCGTCTGCTGGGGGCTGGTGATCCTGCGCCCCTGGAAGGCCAGCGATCCGCGGAGCTGGCGCTTCGTCGGGATCGGCGCGTTCAACCTGGTGCGGGCGGCGGCCTACGTGCGAGCCGGCGGGCACGCGCCGATCCGGCTGCGGCCCGACGACGACCTGAAGCTCGGCAAGCTGCTCAAGCGCAGCGGTGCGCGGGGCGACTTCCTGCTCGGCCGCGGCCTGGTCGCGGTGGAGTGGTACGATTCGGTCGCCGCGGCGATCAACGGGCTCATGAAGAACACCTTCTCCGTGGTGGAATACCGGGTGCTGCCCATGCTGGCCGGGGTGCCGCTCTATCTGATCGGCGGGTTAGGCCCGCTGCTGGCGGTCCTGCTGGGGTCCGGACCCGTTCGATGGCTCGGCGCCGCGGCGGTGCTCATCCAGCTGGGCGTCCTGCTGCGCGGCGCGGCCGAGACCGGGACGCCGCGCCGAGCGGCCCTGCTGTACCCCATCGTCAGCGTGCTGTTTGCCTGGATCATCCTGCGCGCGCTGGTGCTCAATCTGGCCCAGGGCGGGATCGTGTGGCGGGGGACCTTCTATTCGCTGGCGGAGCTGCGGCGGAACCGCGTGTGAGAAGCAGCTACAGCTAGGCGGGTGGATTGCGCCGGCGAGTGCGGTAGCTCGCGAAGGAGAGCGCCAACAATCCGGTCGCGAGCAGGACCATGCTGCCGGGCTCGGGGACCGCGCTCAGGGGGAATTCGAAGTTGTCCTCGACCGCGAAGCCCTGCTGCCCGCCGAATGCGAGCTGCACGTTGTCGAGAAAAGCGTGGTATTCGCCGGGCCACATGCTGCCGACGCCGATCATGATGCCATAGACCTCCGCGCTCGACGAGTAGCAGTTGGAGACCCACCCCCCGATGTCGTAGGTCTGTAGCGCGTCGGAGCCGTCGAAGGCGGTGTTGACACAGCCGGCATTGGTGTAGGTCAGGCCGCCGTCGAAATGGCGCCAGAGCTGCTGGCCGGTGAGGTTCTCGAAGTGCCACTGGTCGTTCTCGGTCGGGACGATCCCGGCGTTCCGCGTATTGTACCAGCGCTCCCAGACCAGATGGCTCAGGACGACCTGGTTGTCCTTGACGTCCCGCACCAGCAGCCGAAGCACCGGGGTCTGCTCCTGCCAGGTTTCCGCGTTGAGCGCGGCAGTCAGCTCGGGAGACAGGCCATCCGGAATGGTGTAGCTATCGCGCCACCAGTCGAAGGTGAGGCAGTTGACGTCGGTCAGCAGGCCCCAGGCGGCATTGCCCTCGGCCACGCGCTTGAAGAACGCCCAATCAAACAGGCTCCCCGTAGTGCCGAGCTCGAGCGATCCGTTGCCGCTGCGCGGGTTGCTGGCGGTGATCGCCGCGGTGGCAAAGTTGACGGTCGCGGGGTAGACGTTCTTGTCCAGCGCCCAACGGGGGTCGCCGGGGAAGATCTGATTGGGAGTATCGCGGGGACCGCAGACCGACTGGGCCAGGACGGACGGCACAGCCCCGGCCATGAGGGCGACGGCAACCAGCATTGGGGATCCGAGCTTCCGGCCGGACATCGCCACTCCACGCCAAGGGAGAATCACCATTTTTGAACGAGCAAGCGATATGCCCCGGGTAGATTCGGCATTTATTCGCCTGCGCCGTGTTTGACCAAGCCAACATAGCTCCCCTGTCGAGCCCATGTTCCCCACAGAACCGTCGCTCCCGTGCCACGCTGTAGAGGGTACGGGACACTTTCGGTGCCTCCGGGGTGTAAAACGGGCGCGCTCGTCGCGGGGTTGGCGCGCTTCGTCGCAGCGCCATTCCGAGCGGGTCGTCGGACTCCTAGACTGGGGCTGTGGCTGGACTCCAGGAAGGCATCGCCGCACCGCCCACGCCGGACGAAATGGCCCTCGCGCGCGTAAACGCGGAGTACGTCCAGGCCTTTCTGCACGCGGACGCCGACTGGTATCGGGAGCACCTGGCGGACGACTTTGTCTGCATCGAGGTCAACGGTTCGGTACTCGACAAGGAGCAGTTTCTTCGCAGGGCCGCAGAAGGACCAAGCCTCACGGATTACCGGCTGGAAGCCGTGGCGATCCGGATTTACGGCGAGGTGGCCCTGGTCCATGGCCAGGGGTGGATCCGCCGGCACGACGCGACGACGGGGGAGAGCCGCTACACGACCATCTACCGGAAGATCGGCGGCGAGTGGAAGGCCATAGCGGCGCAAGTCACTCGCAAGCTGAGCCGGAAAGAAAGCCTGCTGTAGGCCGCCGTCAGGGAAGCTCGGGGACGCCAGCCGCGCGGAGCCTGGCATTGAGGGCGGGGAGGTCTCGGCTCCGCAGCGTGCTCCAGCGCGCGAGGACGAGCTCGAGGGCCGCTTCCTTTTCGGCGATGGCCGCCAGGGCCTGGGTAGTGGGCGCGGCGTCGACATCCTGCAGCGTCGAATACAGCGAGGCGAGGTCATCGTTGGCGGCCGCGAGGTCGCTTTCCATCCCGGACACGATGCGCTCGAATGCCGCGAGGGCCTCCGCGCCGGGGCCTTGCGCGGCCTTGCCGGCGGCATCGCGCACTCTGGCCCGCAAGGAGCGCACGTCCTCCAGTGCCGTGAAGGAGCGCCGCAGTCCCTCAAAGAGCCGGAGGGAGAGCGAGTACTGCTGCTGCAGACCCGCGAACGACAGGCCGACGCGCGGATCCATGCGCAGCTTGAGCGCCCTGGTGTAACTCTTCCCGTCGACGGTCAGCTTCACGGCATAGGTGCCGGGCAGGGCCCACACCCCGGCCGGCTCCTTGACGGTGTTCAGGTACACCGCGGCAATGGGATAGCCGAAGCTCCGGACGCTGGGAGCGGATCCGTGGAGGTCCCAGACGAAGCGGTGCATCCCGGCCTCGGCCGAGAGGGTCTGCGGAGGCCGGATCCAGTAGTCCGGAATGTTGCGGCCCGCGATGGGCGGCTCGGCCGGGTCGGCGCTGGAATAACGGCGCAACGACCGCCCGCTGGCATCCAGAATCTCCAGCGTGACGGGGCCGGCGGCGGCGTCCTTGAGCCAGTAATCGAGGATGGCGCCGTCGGGCGGGTTAGGGGCGGCGGGCTCGTCCGGGGGAAGCGGCGTGTCGGTGTTGAGGTTCCAGCGTACCCGCGTAGCGAGGGCAGGGGTGAAGAGGACGGCCGCCGCCTCGGCGGTGGCCGCGGTCAGCTCGCGCAAGGGAGCGATGTCGTCGAGCACCCAGAAGCCGCGCCCATGGGTGCCGGCGAGCAGGTCGTCGTCCTTGATCACGAGGTCGCGAATCGAGGTCGCCGGCAGGTTGAGCCGCAAGGACTGCCAGTGATCCCCGTCGTCGAAGGACACCCAGACCTGGGTCTCCCCGCCCGCAAACAGCAGCCCCTTCCGCTTGGGATCCTCCCGCACGGCGTTGATGGTGGCGCCATCCGGGATGCCGTTGGTGATGCGGATCCAGGTCGCGCCCCCGTCCCGGGTGCGATAGATACGGGGCTCGAGCTGGTCGAGCCGAAGCGGGTTGATCGCGGCGTAGGCGGTGAGACTGTCGAAATGGGATGCGTCGATCAGGGAGACCTTGCTCCAGGGCGCGAGCTCCGGCGGCGTCACGTTCTTCCAGGTCAGGCCCCCGTTGCGGGTGACGTGGATGAGCCCATCGTCGCTGCCGGCCCAGATCACCGCCGCGCTCCTGGGGCTGGGCGCCACGGTGTAGACCACGCCGGGGTGCCGTGCCGTAGCCGCGCGCTCGGCGGCATACTTGCCGACGCTGGCGGGAACCACCGAATCGGTCCGGGTGAGATCGGGCGAGATCACGCGCCAGCTCCGGCCGCCGTTACGCGTCGTCCAGACGCGGTTGGTGGCAAAGAAGAGCAGGCGGGGATCGCGGGGGGAAAAGAGGACGGGAGCGGTACGCAGGACGCGGTAATCGGCGGCGCGAAACAGCTTCGGCGCGACGTTCTGCACCTGGCCGGTGCGGCGGTCGTAGCGGCTTATTCTGCCGCCGTACACGATGTCGGGGTCGAGCGGATCCGCCGCGACGTAGCCATACTCCTCCACTCCTACCGGGTGCCAGTCGCGAAAGGTGATCTGGCCGTCATTACCGCGACTGGCCACGCAGGCCGAGCCGCTCTCCTGCTGTCCGCCGCAGACGCGATAGGGAAAGGCGTTGTCGGCGCTCACATGGTAGAACTGCGCGGTGGGCTGATTGTACCAGGAGCTCCAGCTCTCCCCGCCGTTCACCGTGACGATCGCGCCCTGGTCGGACGCGAGCAGGATGATGCTGGGATTGGCGGGGTTGATCCAGATGCGGTGGTAATCGTCGCCGCCGGGAGCGCCCCGAAACGCGGTGAAGGTCTTGCCACCGTCGGTCGATTTCCAGGTGACGACGCTGGCGCTGTAGACGACATCGGGGTTGCCGGGATCGACCTTGACCTCCGCGAAGTCGGAAGGCCGGCCGGCGACGCGGCCGTCCTCGCTGATGCGCCGCCAGGTCTCGCCGGCGTCATCGGAACGATAGAGGAAGCCGCCGGTGCGCTGCTCGACGGTCGCGAACAGGCGATTGGGCTCGCTGGGCGCCACGGTGATGCCGATGCGGCCGAGGCCATCCTGTCCGAAGGTCGGGAGCCCGCCGGTGAGCTGGCGCCAGGTGGCGCCGCCGTCACTGGACTTGTACAGCCCGCTCCCGGGTCCACTGAAGGCGCCGTTTTCCCAGGGCGCCTGGCGCGCCTCCCAGAGCACGGCGTAGACGATGTCGGGGTTCCGGGGATCGAACGCGAGGTCCACGCCCCCGGTGTTCTCATCCTTATATAGGACCTTCTGGAAGCTGCGGCCGCCGTCGGTAGAGCGAAAGATGCCGCGCTCCGGGTTAGGGCCGTAAGGATGGCCGAGCACCGCGACGAAGAGACGGTCGGGATCGCGGGGATCGACGATGATCTGGGGAATCTGCTGGCCGTCGCGAAGTCCCAGGTGGGTCCAGGTCTTTCCGGCATCGCCCGAGCGGTAGATCCCGTCGCCGGTGGAGAGGTCGGGGCGCTGCAGCCCTTCGCCGCTGCCGACGTAGATGACGTCGGGGTTGGACGGCGCCACGGCGAGCGCTCCGATCGAGCCGGTCGGCTGGTCGTCGAAGATGGGCTTCCAGGTGCGTCCGAAGTCGGTGGTCTTCCAGACGCCGCCGTTGGTCGCCCCGATGTAGAAGACGCTGGGCTGACCGGGCACCCCGGCCGCGGCCTTGGTGCGTCCGCCGCGGAAGGGGCCGAGGCTGCGCCAGTGGAGCTGGGCGTAGAGTCGGGGATCGAGTTGAGCGGGCAACAGAGCGGGATTCGTGAGCAGGGCGATCGCCGCAACGGCGACCCAGCGGGCGGGGCGGATCACCGCAGGCCGACTTCCTGCTTGAGCCGCTCGGCGTACTCGAGACGCAGCTTGGCCAGCTTGGGCGTGATCGTGGCGCGGCAGTAGGCCTTGTCGGGGTTCTGGCGATAGTAATCCTGGTGGTACTGTTCGGCCGGGTAGAAGGTGTCCGCGGCCACCACCTGCGTGACGATGGGACGATCGAAGGTGCGGGAGCGCTCGAGCTCCTGGATGAGCTGCTCGGCCTGGGCCTTCTGCTCGGGGGTGTGATAGAAGATCGCCGAGCGATACTGGGTGCCTTGATCGGGACCCTGCGCGTTGAGGGTGGTCGGATCATGGAAGGCAAAAAAGAGCTCGAGCAGCTCCCGGTAGGAGAGCAGCTGGGGATCGAAGTGAACCTGCACCGCTTCGGCGTGGCCGGTCATCCCTGAGCAGACCATTTCATAGGATGGGTTGGGAGTTCTCCCGCCGATGTAGCCCGAGACGACCCTCTCCACCCCGCGGACGGGCTGAAACACGGCTTCCTGGCACCAGAAACAACCCCCTGCGATCGTCGCAAGCTCAGTCATACATCCTCAAGGTTATGGCAGGAACCGTCGGGCTTCATCGGGCGTCGGAATGCGACAGGCGTCCCGCCGGCCATACCACGCGAAACGCTTCCTGGCCACGTAATCATACAGCGCGTCGCGCAGGGGACGCGGGACAATCCGCAGGACCACGGCGAGGTGCCAGAGGCCGCCCAGCCCGGACAGGATCTCGAGCGCGGCGTCGGAGCGGATCCGGAAGCGCCGGGGCTCCTCCAGCACGAGGGTCTCCAGCTCGTTTCCGGTGAAGCGGCCTTCGAGCCGAGTGCGGGCGGTGTCTCCCTGAAGAGGGGCGAAGCGATAGCGACCGCGCCGGTCGCGCGCCACCAGAAAGCGGACAAACCCGTCACAGAGATTGCACAGGCCGTCGAAATAGATAATGGGTCCGTTCACCGCCGGTCCGGCGGGACCGCATCCGCCTTGCCCTCCAGGTATTTCTGAAACCAGTAGACCTGCCAGTCGAGGCTTTCCACCAGGTGCTTCGGCTCGCCGGTTCGGGTCAGGTTGTGATTCTCGCGCGGGAAGATCACCAGCTCGGCCTGCTTGTCGAAGTGGCGCAAGGCGCGGAACCACTGCTCGGCCTGCTCCAGCGGGACGCGGTAGTCATTGTCGGAATGCAGGATGAGGATCGGGGTTTTGACGTTCTGGACGTACTTGAGGGGCGAGCGCTCCCAGAAAAGATCGTGGCGCTGGAAGATGTCGCCTCCGAAATCGGTGCGGTGGCCGTAGGCACCGTCACGGGTCCCGTCGTCGCTGATGAAGTTGGAGAGGCTGCGCAGGGTGACCGCCGCCTTGAAGCGATCGGTGTGTCCCACGATCCAATTGGTCATGTAGCCGCCGTAGCTGCCGCCGGTCACCCCGAGGCGCTGCCGGTCGATCCAGGGGTTCGCGGCGAGCACTGCGTCGACTCCGTTCATGAGGTCGACGTAGTCCTTGCCTCCCCATTCGCCACTGATACCGCGCTCAAAGCGGTGGCCGTATCCGGTCGAGCCGCGCGGGTTGGCAAAGAACACAGCCCAGCCCTGCGCCGAGTACACGTGGAACTCGTGATACCAGTCCACGCCGTACTGACCGGCGGGCCCGCCGTGGATGCTCAGGATCATGGGGTAGGACTTGCCGGGCTCCCAGCCCACCGGCTTGACCAGGAATCCCTCGATGTCCCAGCCATCCGCGCCCTTGTAGGTCAGGCGCTCGACCGGCATCAGGTCGAGGCCGGCCAGGACGCTGTCGTTGACCGAGGTGATGCGGCGCTCCGCGGTGCCGTCCAGCCGCGCGACATACACCTCGTCGAGGTGGGTGAAGTCGTTGGCGAGATAGGCGAGGGTGCCGGACGGCTCATGCAGGGAGAGCCGGCGCACCGCCCGCGGCCCGCGGGTTATGGGACGGACCTGCCGGCTTGCGACGTCGAGGCGATAGTAGTGGATCTCGCCGTGGTTGCCGGCGTTGAAGTAGAGGGCCGCGCCGCGCTCGGCCCACATCAGGTCGGAGGGGAAGAGATCCTGCGCAGGATACAGCAGCACGGAGGGAGCGCCGCCTGAGCTGGGCACCATCCAGATCATAGGCGGGTCGCCGTCCCTGGTACGGCCGATGAAAGCGATGCGCTTGCCGTCGGGACTCCAGCGCGGGCTGGTGTCGCTGTCGGCGTGATCGGACAGTTTGCGGGGCTCACCACCGGAGACGGGGACAACCCAGACGTCGCTGTCGTCGTCGCCATCCTGCTCCTTGCCGGTGCGGTTGGACACAAAGGCGAGCTGGGCGCCATCCGGAGACCACTGGGGGTCGCTGTCGTTCCACTGGTCGCCGCTGGTGAGCTGGGTCGCGCTCCCGCTGGCAACGTCGATAATCCAGATGTGGCTTTTCCGGTCGTCGAACCAGCCCGTATCGTTGAATTTGTAGGAGAGGCCGGTGTAATGGCGCACGTCGCTCGAGGGAGTCCTGCGATCGCTCGGGCCGGTCCGCGAGAGACAGGCGACCCGGCTCCCGTCGGGGGAGAAGCTGCAACCGGTGACCCCGTTGGGAAGGCTGGTGACGCGGCGGGGCTCACCGCCATCGAGCCGCAGCAGGTAGAGCTGCGGGCGAGCCGAGGCATCGTCGCCGGGGGCGCTGCGGGTCGAGCTAAAGGCCACCGCTCGTCCATCCGGCGTCCAGAGGGGAGCCGAGGAGGAAACATTGCCAGCGGTGAGCGGCCGGCCGGGAGCGCTGCCGTCAGCGGGGACCAGCCAGAGCGAGGTCACCCGGCGGTTCTGGGCGCGCTCGACCCGGGTCACACCGTAGAGGACCTGCCTGCCATCCGGGCTGAGGGAGGGGTCGACCGCCGATTTGAAACTGAAATAGTCGTCGCTCCGCACCGCCCGCCGGACCTGCGCGGAAAGGGAGAAGGGGGCGGTGACGAGGAGCAGGAGCGTGGCGGCGCGGACCAAGCGCATGTGAGGTGAGCTCGTTGAAGGAGTGCTACGGGCTGCCCGGTCAGAATATATCTTGTTGGGAGATGCGCATGGACCTGGAGCTGCGCGGCGCCCTCCGCTCCCTGACCCGGAGCCCCGGCTACCTCGTTACGGTGGTGCTCTCCCTGGCGCTGGGCCTCGGAGCCGCCGCCTCTGCTCGCTGCCTATGCGCCGGCGCGCCGCGCCGCGCGGGTCAACCCGGTTATCGCCCTCAGGTCGGACTGAAGGAGGGAATGGCCGTCGCGACCGGCACCTGGCAGCTGAGTGTCGCGGGCCGCAGCCGCTCGAAGCGGGCCTGGAAGAAGCGCAGGTACTTGGGCTCGTAGAGCATCCGCAGCCCCAAGGTGGTCATGCGCTGGTCCCAGACGGATTTCACCGACTCGGCCACCACGTCCATGTGTGCCTGGGTATAGACCCGGCGCGGAATGGTGAGCCGGGTCAGCTCCAGGCGGGGATGGTGGTTTTCGCCGGTGAGCGGATCGCGACCGGCGCTGGCGATCCCGCGTTCCATCGCACGGATCCCCGAGTCGAGATACAGTTCCGCCGCCAGCGTCTGCGCGGGGAATTCTTCCTGCGGGATATGGGGATAGAACGCGCGGGCGTCGAGGAAGATCGCGTGGCCGCCCACCGGCTGCACGATGGGGATCTCCCAGTCGGTCAGCAACTCGCCGAGATAGCGAACTTGGCCGACGCGGGAACGGATGTGCTCGTCCTGCACAGATTCCTCGATGCCGATGGCGAGCGCTTCCATATCGCGGCCGGCCAGGCCTCCGTAGGTGTGCAGCCCCTCATAGACCACGACCAGGTTGCGGAGCTCCTCATACAGCGCGGTGTCGTTGACGGCGAGCCAGCCGCCGATGTTGACCAGGCTGTCCTTCTTCGCGCTCATCCAGGCTCCGTCGGTATAGGAGCAGAATTCCCGGAGGATCTCCGCCACGGAGCGGTCGGCGAACCCCGGCTCGCGCTCCTGGATGAAGAACGCGTTCTCCACCATGCGGGTGGCGTCGAGGAAGATGCGGATCCCGTGCCGGTCGCACAGCTCCCGCAGCGCCTTGACGTTGGCCATGGCGACCGGCTGGCCGCCGGCCATGTTGACCGTCCCGGCCAGGCTCAGGTAGGCGATCTGCGCGGCGCCGACGCGCTGGATCAAGGCCTCGAGCTTGGCGAGGTCTACGTTGCCCTTGAAAGGATCGCGGCTGGCGGTATCGTGAGCACTCTCGACGATGACGTCCTCGAAGACCCCGCCGGCCAGCTCCTGGTGCAGCCGGGTGGTCGTGAAGTACATGTTGCCCGGCACGAACTGCCCCTGGCGGATGGCGCAGCGGGAGAGCAGGTGCTCGGCACCGCGCCCCTGATGCACCGGGAGCACATAGGTGTAGCCGTAGTGCTGGCGGACCGCGGCCTCCAGCCGATAGAAGTTGCGGCTGCCGGCATAGGCTTCGTCGCCCAGGAGCATTCCGGCCCACTGGCGGTCGCTCATCGCGCCGGTTCCGCTGTCGGTGAGCAGGTCGATGTACACGTCTTCCGACCGCAGCAGGAACGTGTTGTAGCCGGCCTGCTGCAGCGCGTGTCGGCGCTCCTCCGGCGCGATGCTCCGGATCGGCTCGACCATCTTGATCTTCCACGGCTCGGCCCAGCTGCGGCGGCCGAATTGCTGGCCCATCGTCTTCGGCGTAGGATTCATAGGAGGAGCCTAGAGACACCCTCCTGAGAATGCCGCGAAAAATGCCTGAATCCCCCTTCACGATGCTGGAGGCCGCGATCGAGCGGGTGGTGCTCCTCACGCACCGAGGTAGCCCATGATCGGCCCGCTGCTCCTGGTCGGCGGGTTGCTGTCGGGCCGCGCGGAGCCGCTGATCGAGCGGATTCGCTGGCTGAGCGGCTGCTGGCTGAATACGGCGCGCGGCGCAGCGATCGAGGAACAGTGGATGGCGCCGCGCGGCGGCGTGATGCTCGGAATGGGGCGCACGGTCCGGGCGGACACGCTGCGCGAGTACGAGCTGGTGCTGGTCCGCGACCAGGGAAGCGAGCTGGTCTACGAGGCCCATCCTTCCGGCCAGCCGGCCGCAACGTTCCGGTCAACGGTGGTGTCGGACTCGCAGGTCGTGTTCCGGAATCCCGGCCACGACTACCCGCAGGAGGTCGGTTATCGGCGCAGCGGCGCCGACAGCCTGCTCGCATGGATCGACGGGACCACGGGCGCCCGCAGCCGCCGGATCGAATTCCCCTATCGCCGGGTCAGCTGCGGGTCCCCCTAGCCCAAGCAAATCCCCGGGCGAGCTAGTCCACGAACGCCCAAAGCAGCTCGCGACTCTGCTGGTCCAGCGCCGCGGGCGCCGCGATGTGGTAGAGATCGCCCGCCACATCGCGGATCAGAAAGCCGCCGCCGGGCAGGCGCCGGGGCCAATCATCGAGCCGGGTCTGGAAGCTGCGCGGCCCCTGACGGGTCAGCACGGTCCAGTGGCGGATTTCCACCTCCTCCTCGACGGCAAGCACGCGAGTCACCTCGAGCAGAAATCCTGCCTCGGCGAGCACGCGCTCCAAGGCATCACGGGAAACCGGGTCCAGCTCCGACGGGTCCTTGACCAGGACCACCTCCTGGTTGTCGTCGTCGCGCAGCGAGATGTAGCGTCGCGCTTCCGACCAGGGGAAGCAGGGACGCACGATCACGGGAACGGAGACCCCCTCGCGCAGAGCGCACAGGGTTCCGTCGGTCCTCTGCTCCAGCCGGGGTTGTGGCTCGGCCAGGATCCGGTGCTTCATGCTGGGTCGAAACATCACAGTTGGTTGCATAGGTGCGGTGAAAGGTGAAAGGTGACGGTTGACCGCGCGCATCAGCTGAGCGCGAGCTGCAGCTCGTGCAGCCGGCGGTACTTGCCCTCCGGCGTTGCCAGCAGCTCCGCGTGGGTGCCTTGCTCCACCAGGCGACCGTCCTCGATCACGAACAGCCGCGAGGCTTTCCGCAGGGTCGAGAGCCGGTGCGCGATGGCGAACACGGTGCGCCCCGCCACCAGCCGCTCCAGTGCCTCCTGGATGTGGCGCTCCGTTTCGGTGTCCACGCTACTGGTGGCCTCGTCCAGGATCAGAATCCTGGGATCGTGCAGTACGGCGCGGGCGATACTCACCCGCTGGCGCTCGCCGCCGCTCAGGGTCTGGCCCCGCTCGCCCACCAGCGTGTCGTAGCCGTGGGTGAGCTTGAGGATGAAGTCGTGCGCGTTGGCCGCCCGCGCCGCCGCCACGACCTCCTCGAGCGAGGCCTCCGGCTTCCCGTAGCGGATGTTCTCCAGCACGGTGCCATAAAACAGATACGGGTCCTGCAGCACCATGCCGATCTGGCGGCGGAAGTGCCCGCTGTCCAGCTCGCGCACATCGACCCCATCGATCGTCACGCTGCCTCCGGTGACGTCGTAGAAGCGGGCGATCAGGTTGACGATGGTGGTCTTGCCACCGCCCGACGGACCCACCAGGCCGATCAGCTCGCCGGGCTGCACGTCGAAGCTCACGCCGCGCAGCACCTGGCGCACGCCGTCGTACGCGAACACCACGTGCTCGAAGCGCACCCGCCCCTGAACCGGCTCGAGGCGGATCGGCTCCGGCTGGTCCACGATCTCGGGCTCGGTATCCAGAATCTCGAATACCCGGTGCGCCGAGGTCGTGGCGCGGTTCATGGTGCGCGCCATCTGGCCGATCACCTCGATCGGCGCGATGAACATCGTGGCGTACAGCAGGAACGACACGAAGGTCCCGGTGGAGAGCCCCGGCCCTCCGGTCTCCAGCAAACGCGGCACGGCCAGCACCCAGACCAGCACGGTGGTGGCGTGCACGCCGAGCATGAGGAGGGGCCAGAAACCGGTCCACATGCGGTGGATGCGGTTGAACTCGGCGGTCACGTCCTCATTGCGCTCGTCGAAGCGCGCGACCTCCCGCTCCTCCTGGTGAAACGCCTTGACCACCCGGATGCCCGGGATGGTATCGGACAGCACGTCGGTCACCCGCGACCACTTGCGCCAGGCGCGCAGGAAGAGCCGGTTGATCGACTCGCCGTGCCGGAAGATCAGCCAGCAGAAGAGCGGCACCGGCAGCACCATCGCCAGGCCGAGCCTCCAGTCGAGCGTCACCAGGACCACGCCCAGGCCGAGCAGCATCACGGCAGACAGCGAGACGTCCACTACGCCGAAGGCCACGAACTCCCAGAGCCGGTCGGTATCGGCCGACACGCGGGTGATGATGCTGCCGGTCTTCTTGCGCGAGAAGAACGCCAGGCTGAGCCGCTGTAAGTGCTCGTAGAGCTCGGTGCGCAGGTCGCGGGCGACCCATTCGCCCATGATGGCCATGAGGCGAAGGCGGATCCAGGCCGCGCCCTGGCGCACCAGGAACACCAGCGCCATGGCGGAGACCGCGATCCAGGCGAGCAGGGCCGCGCGCTCGACCGGCAGGCGGCCGTTGCGCACCGGCACCACGAGGCGGTCGAGCACATAACCCGCGAGCCACGGCGGGATCAGGCTCACCAGGGTGATCAGGGTGGCCGCGGCCATGCCGAGCGTGAGATCGCGCCGGTAGGGCTTGAGATACCCGAGCAGGCGGCTGATCACCGCGTGCGGGCGGCCGGCGACGAGCGCCTGAGCCTCCCGCACCGGCCGCGCCACGGCGTCGGCGTATTCGCGGTCCGCATCGATCGCGGCCACACTGTGGCCGAGCAGGCCTTCCTCCAGCACGAAGCGGAGATTCTCGAAGGCGCGCCGCTGGCGGTGGGTATAGCGGACGACCGCCAGCGGCGGCTCGTCCGGCGCCCCGAGGAACGCCAGCGTCGTCGCGGAGAGCCCCGGGCTCTCGCGCACCGCGGTGAGGCGGGCGCGGGGGAAGCTGGTCAGCTCTCCGGAGCGAGCGATCGCGACCTGCTCGCGTCCCAAGGCCACCCACGACTCGGTGAGCTCGAGCTGGGGGCTCAAGTCGGCAAAGGCGTACAGCAGGACCGGGGCACCGGACCAGGAGGCTTCGATCCTGGCGCGCAGCTCGAGGGGCAGCCGGACGGGCTGTCCCGCGTAGCGGGTGATGATCGCCTGGTCGAGGGTTGCTGCCGTGGTTTCCATCGTCGTGATCCTTCGTCAAGGTGCAAACGAAAAGCCTTCCGGGTCTCTCAGAGCACCCGGAAGGCGGATCACGCGATCTGATCGATGGCTTCTAGGGTGCTCGGTGCCTTCGGGTGGAGGCGGAGCGTCCGCCCCGGGCGACGTCGCCAATTCGCGGGGTCCAGGCGGACGGGCGCACTCCGTGCCCGAAAGCCTGCACGCCGAATTTGGCGGCCATCATCGCGAGATAGTGACGTCGCATCGTGAGAAGACCCTTTGAGTGAGACTGCCTTCACAACATAAGAAGCGGGCGATGCCGAGGCAAGAGCCCCGTGACGTTGCAGCCATGAAACGCGAACCGGCAGGTGGACGCGGTGGCGGCGCTGCGGAAGAGTGAGCGCCGCCGCGGGTTAGCGGTTCAGGGGCGCCGGGGCTGCGCCGACATCGGCAGGCGGATGGCGCTCGGCGCGGCACCGGGCCAGGTGATGCGGTGGGTGGGCCGGCGGGCGCTGCGGCTCACCGCGCTTGGGCTGGGGCTCGGCATGCTGGGGTCGGCCGGGCTGACCCGGGTCCTCGGGAAGGCGCTGTTCGGAGTGACCCCGCTGGATCCGCCGACCTATATATGGGTGACGCTGGTGCTGGGCGGGGCCGCGATCCTGGCGGCGTGGCTGCCGGCCTGGCGAGCCAGCCGAGTGGACCCGGTGGCGGTGCTCAACGAGGAGGGATAAGCGGAGAGCGGCGTTAGGATTCCTGCAACCCCCACCGACGCGCCCTATGGAGAATCTCCACTCGCGCAGCTCCGCCGCCCTGCAATTGCTGCTCCTCGGCACCCTGGCGCTGGGCTGCCGGGAACGCGGCCCGGGGTTGTGGCCGCTCTACGAGCAGTCGCTCAAGGGCGCCAAGTACATCGATCTGACCCACACCATTACGCCGGCAATCCCGGTGTGGCATGGCTTCGGGCCGGCCAGCTTCGGGCCAACGCTCAATCCGGCCACGGGCAAGCCCTATACGTACGAGCAGGATGGCTTTGCGGCGACCGCATACCGGCTCTCCACCGATCAGTACGGGACCCAGCTCGACCCGCCGGCCCACCGGGCGCCGGAGTTTCCCGCCATCGACGAGCTGCCGCCGACCTACGCGGTGCGACCGCTGGTGGTGCTCTCCATCGCGGACTCGGTGGCCGCTCATGCCGGCTACCACCTGCAGGTCGCGGACATCGAACAGTGGGAGCGACGCCACGGGCGGATTCCGGAAGGCGCTGTGGTGATGGTGCGCTCGGACTGGTCGAAGGGCTGGCCTAACCCGGAACTCGCGACCCGCACGCCGTTTCCCGGTGTGGCGCTCGACGCGCTCAAGTTCCTGCACCTGCAGCGCCACATCCTCTTTCACGGCCACGAGCCGCTCGACACGGACACGACGGCGACGCTGGAGGGCGAGGCCTGGCTGATGCACAACGGCTACGCCCAAGCCGAGGGCGTCGCCCACCTGGACCTGGTGCCCGAGATCGGCTGCCTGCTCACGATCGGGTATCCCAAGTTCGGCGGTGGAGTCGGGGGCTACGCGCGCTATGTCGCGATCTGTCCCGCGGAATGGACGTACGGCGTGAAGGTGGGCGAGCTGCCGGAGGCCCCGCTGGCTCGCCAGGCGCAGCCGCTGCGGTGGGACTCGGCGGCGGGAATGCGGGTCAGGTAGGTCAGTGACCGGTGACCGGTGACCAGTGACCAGTTACTCCTCGCGCATTACCTCCGTCGGGCTGACGCGGGTCGCCCGGCGGGCGGGGAGGTAGCTCGCGAGGAAACCCACGGCCGCGAAAAGGAGCGGCACGGCGGCGAAGCTGAGCGGGTCACGCACGCTCACTCCGTACACGAAGCCCTTGAGCAGGGAAGCGGCGAGCCAGGCGATCAGCAAGCCGGCGACCACCCCGCTGGCGAGGAGGCCCGCGGCCTGGCGCAGGACCATGGCTCCGACGGCGCCGGGCGCGGCGCCGATCGCCATGCGGATTCCGATCTCCCTCCGGCGCTGGCTCACCCCGTACGACAAGACGCCGTACACGCCGATCGCGCCGAGCAGGAGGGCGATGGCGGCGAACAAGCCGATCAGCGTCGTGGTGGTGCGGGGATGGGCGGCCGCCGTGGAAAGCACCTCGCCCATGGAGCGCGTCTGGGAGACGGTGGCGGTCGGATCCACGGCAATCACCTCGCGCCGCAGCGAGGGCTCCAGCGTGGCGGGCGGCAGCTCGCTCTTGAGCACCGCGATCGCCGACCCGATCCCCCACTGCGCCATGGGCAGGTAGAACTCTTCGTCAGGCGGGGTCGCCAGCCCCTCGTAGCGCACGTCGGCCACCACGCCGACGATGGTGGCCCATTGGGGCATCCAGACCGGCTTGATATGCTTGCCGAGCGCCCGGCTCAACCCGCCCGGCCAGCGCCGCTCCGCCAGGGTGCGATCGATGATCACCACGGGATTGTCGGGCCCGCGGTCCTGCGGCGTGAAGCCGCGGCCGGCGAGGAGGGGAATCCCTAACACGGCAAAGTATCCCGGGCTGACCGCGTGCATCCCGAGAATGTGCGCCGGCTGTCCGGGTGCAACGGGGTGATCCTCGATGTGCATCGCGAAGCCGGACCAGCCGCCGTCCAGCGGCACGGCGGTG
>DATCWE010000071.1:0-4644 GCA_036566495.1 Gemmatimonadales bacterium
GGCCCTCGCGGGGATCTCCCGGGAGGCCGAACGGACTACTCGCCTGCTGGGGCTGGGCGCCTGGCGGCGACTCTCGCTGGAAGGCGGTCCCGCGCATTTCGAGCTGCGTACCCCGACGATTGATTCGGTGCTGCTGGTGACCCGCCCGCGCGAGGTACCGGCCGGCCGGCTGGCCCTGCTCGCCGACCGCGCTGCCGCCGTGGCGCGCCGCTGGCTCGAGGAGCTGCGGTGAGTCTGCGCGACCTGCTGGACGAGCTCACCCGGATACCGGGGGTGCGCGGGGCCCTGGTGGTCTCGCGCGAGGACGGTCTCGTGGTGGCGGACTCCCTGATGGAGAGCGTGGACGGCAAAGCGGTCGCGGCCCTCGCCGCGAGCCTCACCGGCAGGATGGCCGGCGTGACGGCCGCGCTCGGGCAGCCGGAGCCCCGCGCTTGGCAGCTGCAAGGCAGCGAAGGCACTCTGCTCGCGGCGCCCGGCCGCGAGGGTCTGCTGGTGGTGGCACTGGCGAATGCGGAAGTGAATGCGGGTGAGCTGCGGATCCGGGTGCTCAACGTGGCGGGGCGCGCGGCCTGATGCGCTCGCTCGAGCCCTGGGTCGAGGCCCCGCTGACCACCTTCCTCGCCGAATCGGGGGCCCGCATCACGCTGCTCACCACCAGCTCCGGACAGGTGGTGGCACAGCACGGCTTCACCCATTCGCTCGATGTCATGTCCGTCGCGGCGCTGGGGGCCGGCATCATCGCGGCCACCTCCGAGCTTGCCCGCGTGATGGGCAGCCCTCCCCTCGAGGCCGTGGTCCACCAGGGGAACGCGCTCGGAATCCACCTCGCCGGCTTCGACACCCCGCGGGGGCGCTGGCTTGGATTGGTGGTGTACGGGAAGGAGACTTCGCTCGGCCTGGTCCAGCTCTTTTTCGGGCGGCTGGTGGAGGAGCTGGGCCGGGTGGCGCCACCCGAGCAGCCCGTGCGGCAGGTGCTGGCCGAGGATTTCGAGCACGAGCTCAACAGCAGTTTGCGGTCACTCTTCGGACGGTGAGCGAATGCCGCTGGTGAACTTCACGACCCGGGAAATCACCTGTAAGCTGGTCTATTATGGACCCGGCCGGTCGGGGAAGACCACCAATCTGCTCTATATCCACGGGCGCGTCCCGGAGGATCGCCGGGGCAACATGGTTTCTCTGGCCACCCAGTCCGACCGAACCCTCTTCTTCGATTTTCTCCCCCTCGAGCTCGGGGTGATTTCGGGTTTCACTACCCGCTTCCAGCTCTACACCGTGCCCGGCCAGGTTTACTACAACGCCACGCGGCGGCTGGTGCTCCAGGGCGCCGACGGCGTGGTCTTCGTCGCGGACAGCCAGGCGCGCCGTTTCGAAGACAATCTGGAGAGTTTCCAGAATTTGCAGGAAAACCTGCTCGATCAGGGCGTCGACGTGCGACAGCTTCCGCTGGTGCTGCAGTACAACAAGCAGGACCTGCCGCCGGACCTCATTCTCGCCCCGGCCGACCTCGACGACGCCCTGAATTTCCGTGCGGTCCCCAGCCTGTCGGCCGACGCGCTCCACGGCAGCGGCGTTTTCGAAACCCTGAAGGCGCTCTCCGGCCTCGTGCTCCAGCGCCTGGCCGCGCGGCCGTCGGCGGCGCCGTGAGCGACCTGGAGACCTTCACCCTCGATCCCGCGAACCGCGCGGCCGCGGCGGCCGCGCGGGCCGTCGCGGACGCGAGCGGCGTTCCCTACGCGCCTCTGGTGATCATGGGGGCGGTCGGCACGGGTAAGACCGAGCTGCTGCGAGCGATCGCCGAGCGATTGCAGGCCGCCCATCCGCGCGCGGTGGTCGAGCTGCTTGATCCCGATGCGCTGGTCGAGCGGTACCGGAGCGCTTTGCTGGGGGGGCAAGGCGACGAGCTGCGGAATCAACTGATCGCGGCGGATTTGTTGCTGCTCGACGACCTCGAGCGCCTCTCGCGTCATCGGGACTGCCAGGGCCTGGTCGCCGATCTGCTCGATGCGCGCCGCGCCGCGGGGCGCGAAGTCGTGGTGGCCTTGTCGGTGCCGCTGGCCCGACTCGAAGGGCTCGATGCCCGCCTGGTGCGCCGGCTGGCCGAGGGCACCAGTGTCTCCCTCACGCTCCCCGGTCCGGAAGCGAGGGTCGCCATCCTCCGTCGCCGGCTGGCCGCGCTGCCGGGCCAGCTGCCGGACGAGGTCATTCGCGCGCTGGCGGCCACCGATTTCTCCTCGATGCGCGACTACACCGGCGCGCTGTCCCGCCTGATCGCGTTTCAGGAGGCCAGTGCCGTGCCGCTCTCGCCGGAAGACGGAATGCTCCTGATCGGGGCGACGGTCCGGATGGACAGTCGAACGGTCGCCGCGACGGAAAGGTCGGCGCAGTCTCGTGGCGCCCCCCCGCCCGTCAGCCCGTCCACGCCGGATGCGCCCGACGAATTCGCCGAGTTCCTCTCCGATATCACCGCCAGCGTGTCGGAGCAGGTCGATCGCTGGCGGCGGCGGGTCGGCGAAGCCGTGCTCCACTGGGCGGGTCAGGGGCTGCGGACCAAGCGCCTGGAACTCCTGCTCGAGCACGATGCCGCGGCGGACCCCGAGCCGGCCATCGCCGAATTCGAGCGCGACGCGAAGGAAATCCTGGCGCTGGCGGGCGTGGCGGCGGCCCACGCGCCGGATCTGGCCGGCGCCGAGGTGTTCCATGATCCCGATCAGCTGGTCGCGGCGCGTGCGCTGGCAGCCCAGGCCAGCTCGCGCGCCGCGCCCCTCTCGGCGCCCCTCGCGCATTACCGCTGGGAAGATCTGGCCCAGGGACCAGCCAGCCGGCTGGTCATGCTGGCCGCTCGCGACATCATTGCGGAACCGGGCCGCCGCTACTCGCCCCTGGTGCTGGTCGGCGGCCCCGGCAGCGGGAAGAGTCATCTGCTCCACGCGCTCGGCAACGCCCTCGCGGCGCGGGGAGTGACCCCGATCGCCTGCCTTGGCAGCACCGCGTTCGCCGCCGAGGTGCGCGGCTTGACCGACGCTGAAGCCCTCGCGTCCTGGCGGCAGCGCTATCGCTGGGTTGGCGCGCTGCTGCTCGACGATCTGCACCTGCTGGCGGAAGACCGCCGAGCTCAGGAGGAGCTCTCCCTGCTGGTCGCGGAGCTGCTCGAAGGACAGCGCCAAATGGTGGTTGCCAGCGTGCGTCCCCTCGAAGACCTGGCCGGGTTCGACCCGCGGCTGACCGCGCGGCTGCAGGGGGGATTGCTGGTGGAGCTCCCGCCGCCCGATCGCGAAGTGCGGCTCGCCGTGGTCAAGCGCCTGCTCGCCGGAAGCGCCGCCGCGCAGGACGCGGCGCTGATCGACTATCTCGCCAGCCGTCCCGCGGAATCGGTTCGGGAGGTCCACGGGATGGTGCAGCGCGTCCTCCATGCGGCCGCGGCACAGCAGGTCGACCCCAGCCCCGCCCTTGCGCGCGAAGCGCTCGAAGTGGTGACCCTGGGGAGCACGCGGGGAGTCCGCCGGGGCGGACCCGCCCGGGGCAGCGGCATTCTCGCGCCCGGGCTCGGCATGGTCAAAAGCAGGGAGAAAATCGTGGAGCAATGGCCCACGATCGCCGATCGTCTGATCGCAGAGCTGCGCTGAATGGCCATCCGCGGCAGTCTCAAGGAGGCCAGCCTCCCCGACGTGATTCAGCTGCTCTTCCTGGGCCGCCGTTCCGGGTGCCTCTCGCTGGCGGACCTGCAGCGTCACGGCTCCATCTATTTCGAAGAAGGTTGGATCATCTACGCGGCCATCGTCAACCGGCGCGACCGCCTCGGGGACATGCTGCTGGCCAGCGGAGCGGTGACGCGAGCCCAGCTCGATCAGGCGTTGGCCCTGCAGGGAAGCGCGCCGGGCCGGCGGATCGGCGAGCTGCTGGTGAACCTCGGGCTGCTCTCGCCGGAGGAGCTGCGTCGCTTCGTGCGACTGCAGATCGAGGAAGCGGTCTACTCCCTCTTCTCGTGGACCACCGGCAGCTTCAGCTTCGAAGCAGGCATCCGGCCGCAGGTCGACGACCAGCTCGACCGGATCAACCCGGAGTCGTTGCTGCTCGAAGGCGCCCGCCGGGTGGACGAATGGAGCCTCATCGAAGCCAAGATTCCCAGCTTCGATCTGGTTTTTGCCGTACTGCCAGGCCAGGTGGAAAGCCATCAGTCGTCGTTTACCGAGGCCCAACGGCGCTTGTTGCCTCTGCTGGACGGGAAACGCGACGTGCGCCAGCTGATCGATTCGTCGGGCCTTTCGGAATTCGAGGCAGCCCAGGCGCTCTACGGCCTGGTCACGGCGGGCCTCGCGCACAAGGTCGGTGCTACCTCGACGGCGGCTCCCTCGCGGGTGCTCGAAGCCCGGATCGAGGAGCACCGCAATCTTGGCGTCGCCTTCTATCGCACCGGCATGCTCGAGGAGGCGAGCCGGGAGTTCCGCCGGGTGGCCGAGCTGCGGCCCTCCGAAGGGACGGCGCCGTTCTTTCTCGGGTTGATCGCCGGACGGGAGGAACGCTGGGACGAAGCCGCCGACCTCTTCCGGCAGGCGATCGATCGCAGCGGGCCGCGCCCGGCGCTGCTGCTCAACCTGGCGGTCGCGCTGGAGCGGCGCGGCCGTCTCGACCAGGCAGAAACGGTGC
>DATCWE010000121.1:0-4439 GCA_036566495.1 Gemmatimonadales bacterium
CGCTCCCCAGCCGAAATCCTCGGTCCGGCTGATTCGCTTCTGCGCCGCCAGGGCCTCCAACACCAGCTCGCACGCGGCCACTTCGCCGCCGGCATCGCCGGCCGCTGCGAGCCGCAGGTCGTGCACCAGCTGTAACAGGCCGGGCACCACGCCGAAGGCCTTCACGGCGTTCGCTCCCGGCTCATCGCCGCCGATCTTGAGCGCGGAGCCCTGGTCGAACCAGGCCACGATACGGTCCAGCCGCTCGTCCTCCTCGTCGCCCAGGCGATCCAGAAAAGTGTGCAACGCCGCGCGTCGGATCAGCTCCTTCGCGATCGTTTCGGAGCCCTGCAGCTCTCCTTCGTACTCGAGCTCGAGCTTGCCGGTGATCGAGGGCAACGCCGCGTAGATATCGGCGATGCGCCCGACCGCTTCGGGCTCCCGGTGCGCCAGGGCGCGGCGCTCGGCGCTGGAGACGACATTCTCGAGCGTGCTGATCGGGAGCCGCTGGCTCACGCCCGAGCGGCGGTCGATCCGCTTGTCGCCCCGGGCCTCGAACGCCACGCGCTCGACGACCTCGCGGACCAGGGCAGGGATCCGCGCGGGAGGCGCCTCGCCGTCGCGCGTCGTCCAAGCCTCCTGCTCGGTGATGGCCATGCCGAGCTCGACGTCGCGCGGGTAATGCGTGGTGATCTCTGCGCCGATGCGGTCCTTGAGCGGAGTGATGATCTTGCCGCGCGCGGTGTAATCCTCGGGATTCGCGGTGAAGCACAGCAGCACGTCGAGCGGAAGCCGGACCGGGTAGCCTTTGAGCTGGACGTCGCCTTCCTGCATGATGTTGAAGAGGCCGACCTGGATCTTTCCGGCGAGGTCCGGCAATTCGTTGATCGCAAAGATGCCGCGGTTGGCGCGCGGCAGCAGCCCGAAGTGCATGGTGAGCTCGTCGGAAAGCACGTGCCCTCCTCGTGCGGCACGGATCGGATCCAGGTCGCCGATCAGGTCCGCGATGGTCACGTCGGGCGTGGCGAGTTTCTCCACGTAGCGATCGTCCCGCTTGATCCAGCTGATGGGAGTGGCATCCCGCTCGGCCTCCAGCCGCTCGCGGGCGTACTTGCTGATCGGAGCGAAGGGATCGTCGTTCACCTCGCTGCCCGCCACGGCGGGAAGCCACTCGTCCAGGAAGGCGGTCAGGCTGCGGAGAATACGGCTCTTGGCTTGTCCCCGCAGACCGAGCAGGATGAAATCCTGCCGCGAGAGCAGCGCGTTGACCAGCTGCGGGAGGATCGAATCCTCGTAGCCGTGAATCCCCGGGAACATGACTTCCTTCGCGCTCAGCGCGCGCAGCAGGTTGCTGCGAATCTCGTCGCGCACCGAGCGGCCCAGCAGCGGGGGCTTGCCCCAGCGACTGGATCGGAGCGCTCCAAGGGTGGTCGGAAGGTGCTCGGGTGTTTTAGCGTAAGTCATTCGCTTGCCATTCTTTGCCTGAAGGGGCCGAGTTTGCTACCTTGCCCGCGCGCCGCCCCCGGTTGCCAAGTATCCCGTACGTCTCAAGGAGCACCAATGTCGAAGTACCTCGCCGTTGCCGTCCTGGTCGTGTGCGCCGCATGCGGTCCCAAAGCCGAGCAAGCTCCCGCTGCGGACTCCACCGCTGCCGCCGCGACTCCAGCAGCCGCTCCGGCCGCGGCCGCCGATACGACCGTGAAGGTGGCGGGGGACACCGCGAAGGCGCCCTAAAGCGCTACACCGGATCGACGGGGAGATGAACGAGGTTCACCTCCCGGTCGCCCGCCAGGAGTGGCACGTCGGCCTCCACCTCGCGCCGCACCACCGCGAGAGCGAGCAGGTGGTCTTCCAGCAGCAGTGCCGTCCGGATGGTTCCGGCGTCCTTGTCTCCCAGCGTCAGGCTCCGCTGCGACAGCGGAAGCGCGCCCGCTACTTTCACGCCCCGCAGCGTGCGGTTGACGTGGCCGCGGAAGTGTACCCGCGCCACCGTCTCCTGCCCCGTGTAACACCCTTTGACGTAGGATACCGCGCCCAGCTCGTCGAAGCGGACTTCCTGCGGGAGGGTCCGCTCATCGATCTCTCTGCCGAGCGTGGGCCAGCCGGCCAGGACTCGCGCGGCGGCCAGCGTGGCTCCGTTGCCGCGCGCCATCCCCGCGTGCTCCGCGCGCTCGAGCAGAGTAGTCAATTCCGTCGCGGGTCCGAGCAGCAGGCCGCTGAACGGTGAAAGCGTAGTCCCGCCCGCCAGCAGGCCGGCTCGCCCATTGCCGAGATTCACGACCCGTCCGACGCCGGGAAGCGGCGTGGCGTTGGCGCGGGCAAAGCGGTCCACCGCGGCGGAACCGAGCAGCCACGCCGCGCCCCACTCTTCGCTGAGATCCGTGAGGCGCGCCAGGCGCGGCGGCAATACCCGCTTCAACAGTTGCGCGGCCGCCTCGCGCGCCGGCGCGCCGAGCAGCAGCGTGAACCGATCGGCTTCCCGCAGGACCCAGGGATCCACCACGATCATCCCTTTGGGTGTCAGCAGTGCGCCGTAGCTGAGGCTTGCGTCGCCCGGCGCGGCCAGGTCACAGGTGAGCAATCCCTGCAGGCAGGTCAGCGCCCCTGGTCCTTCGACCCGGAACACCGCCACCGGCTCGGGAGCGAGGGTGGCGCCGCTGCGCAAGCTCCTCAGCTGGGGGGTGGAGATGGGATAGTCGAGCTGCATGGGTGGAAGGTAACGAGAGCGCGACAGGCCACCCCTCAGTACAGGCCTGCCCGGGCATACGATTCATCCAGGAGCTCGACGGGATGCACCACGCCGATTCGCAGCCGCCTTGCGCGCAATCCCGCGCCGATCTGCATGAGGCAGCCCGGGTTGCCCGTCGCGATCAGCGCGGGTCGCGGCCGGGCCGCGGCGATGGCGGACAGCTTGTCGTCCAGCACCGCCCCGGCCATCTCCGGATGCAGCAGGCCGTACATCCCCGCGGCTCCACAACAACGCTCGGCTCCCGGGAGCCGCTGCAATCGCAGGGCGGGGATCGCGGCGAGCAGCGCGAGCGGAGCGTCCCGTATGCCCTGGGCATGCTCCAGGTGGCAGGGCGGATCGTAGGCGACGTCGAGCGGCAGTGCCGCCCCCACCCTGGGGCCGACCGCCGCCAGCAGCTCCGAGATGTCGCGCACCTTGCGGCTCAGCTCTTCGCCGGCGGCTCCGTCGAGGTGCGCCGCGTCGCGCAGCAGCGCGCCGCATCCCGCGCTGTTCACCACCACGTAGTCCGCCCGTCCCGCGAAGGCGGCAGCATTGGCGGCGAGCAGGGCGCGCGCACCCGCTCGATCGCCGGCGTGGTCGTGCAAGGCCCCACAACACACCTGGCCCTCCACCTCGACGACGCGATAACCGTTGACCTCCAGGGTGCGCCGGGTTGCCTCGTGCACATGGCGGAACAAGGTGTCCATGACGCAGCCGCGAAACAGCGCGACGGTGGGACGGGGGATGCGCATACCCGGCGCGGACTCGGGCGGCTCGTGCGTGACAGGCTCGGCCCGGTCGCGGGACGCTCGGGGCACCCTGAGGACGGGCGGCCGGCTCGACGCCAGCATGCCGAAGGCGAACCCGGTTCTCCCGCGACCGGCGAGTGCCGCCGGCAAGCCGCTGCCACGCAGCCAGCGCGCCAGGGTGAACAGTGAAGCCCAGTAGGCGCGGCGGCCAAATACTGCCAGCACCAGCCGCGCCATGGCCGGCAATCCGTTTGCCGCGGCCAGACGCTCTCGCGCGGCCTCCAGTCCGCGGCCGTAGCCGACGCCCGCCGGGCAGACCGGCTCACAGCCCCGACAACCGAGGCAGAGCGCCAGGTGCTCCTGCAGCGCAGGATCTCCCGCGGGAAGCTCGCCGCGCTCGAGCGCGCGCATCAGCAGGATGCGGCCCCTGGGAGAATCGCTCTCGTCGCCGGTGGCGAGGTAGGTGGGGCAAGCGGGCAGGCAGAATCCGCAGTGCACACAAGGGTCGAGGGCTTCGAACCCGCCTCTATTCATGCTCTCCTTCCAGCGCCACCGGGAAGGTGGGATCGGGGTCGAAGGTGTTGCGGAGCTTGGCCACCAGCACTCCCACGCCTTCGCGATAGGCGCCGAAGTGGCCCAGCGCGTAGCGCACGGGCCAGGGGGCCCGCTCCAGGGTCAGGGGCACCTCGCGCTCCGCGGCGATCCGCCGCACGGCGCGCAAGGCGTCGACCGCGGCGTTGCCGCTCCAGCGCAGCATGCCCCGGCCGGGGCCGGCGCTCAGCAATCCGGGCTGCAGCTGCTCGTGCAGCAGGTCGATCAGCTCATCGATCCCGTCAGGAAACACGCCGAGCCGAAGGGTGATCGGGGCGGCGAGCGGACCCCGCGCGGTGGCATTCCAGAACGCGCTGGCCGGCTCCGGAGGAAGCCGGCTCCAGCTCACCTCGCTGTGGCTGACCACCCGCGCGGCCTCGGCCTCCACGGTC
>DATCWE010000215.1:0-11108 GCA_036566495.1 Gemmatimonadales bacterium
GCCGCTGGCGCGCGACGGCGGCCGTCTCGAGGCGCACCGCCGGCAGTTCGAATCGTTCCTGGCCCGGCTGGGCGAAGCCCTCCGCGCCGCCATGCCGGAGGCCCAGGTCGAGGTACGCGACGCCAGGGCCCTGGTCGAGAAGCCCTCCCGGCAGCCCGCCAGGCCCGCCCCTCCGACCAGCCGGAACTACGACCCCTACCCGCAGTATTACTCGAGCCCGCTCGACAGCGTCATGTCCGTAGTGCTCTGGTCCTCGCTCTTCTCCATGGCCAACCGGCCCGACGTCGTGATGCTCGACCCGGACCACGACCACGGCGGCGACCATGACGGCGGCGATCAGGCGGACGGCGATGCCGATTCTGGTGACTTGGACAGTGGGGACATGGACAGTGGGGACATGGACGGTGGGGACTTCGACGGGGGCGACTTCGGAGGGGATTTCTAACTGCCTTCCTAAATGAGATGAGTTGTGAACCGCTAACTCTTGATATTTGAGGGCATTAGCGGCATCTTCCACCATGATCAAAGTGACCGCTGTCGAAGCCGGCTCCATCGCCGAGGAGCTCGGGCTTCGGGCGGGGACCGAGCTCGTGTCCGTCAACGGCCGCGAGCTCGAAGACTTTCTGGATTGGGAATTCCTCGCCGCGGAAGAGGAGTTCACCCTCCACGTGCGGCAGCCGGATGGGGCCGAGATCGAATTCGAGATCGAGCGCCCCCTCTCCGAGCCGCTGGGGCTGGCGGTGGAGCCACCCCGCATCCGCCGCTGCGCCAATCGCTGTGATTTCTGTTTTGTGGACGGGCTCCCTGAAGGGCTGCGCGAGGTGCTCTACATCCGGGACGATGATTACCGCCTCTCCTTCCAGTACGGCAACTTCGCGACGCTCACCAACCTCAAGCCCAGGGATGTGGCCCGGATCATCGAGTACCGGCTCTCGCCGCTCTACGTCTCGGTACATGCCACGGACCCGGTCACCCGGCGCTGGCTGCTCCGCAACCCCGCCGCGCCGGACATCCTGGAGCAGCTCCGCCACTTCGCGGCCCACGGGATTCGCTACCACACCCAGATCGTGCTGTCCCCTGGCGTCAACGACGGCCCGGTCCTCGAGCGCACCCTGAGCGATCTCTTCGCGCTCGGCGCCCCGGTCCTGAGCGTCTCGGTGGTCCCGGTAGGGCTCACCGAATTCAGCAAGCACAGCCTGGTCCGCGAGCCCACCGAGCCGGAATGCCGTGCCGCAGCGCGCCAGGTGGAGGCATGGCAGGGCAGGGCGATGGCGGAGCGCGGGGTCCACTGGGTCTATGGCGCCGACGAGCTCTACCTGCGTGCCGGGCTCGAACTGCCGCCGGAAAGCAGCTACGAGGATTTCGATCAGGTCGAAAACGGGGTGGGTTCGGTCCGCTTTCTCCAGCGGCGCATCCGCCAGGACGCCGAACTGTTCGCCGAGTGGAAAGGGCGCCGGATTGGCGTTGTCACCGGGACGTCGATGGGCGGCCTGATGCCCCAGGTACTCGAAGCCCTCAGCAGCGCCTCGGGGGCCCAGTTCGAGCTGATCATCGTCGCCAACGGCCTGTTCGGGCCTCGCGTCACCACCGCCGGCTTGCTGCCGGGCCAATCCATTGCCGAGGCGCTGCGCCAGCATGCCGGGCTCGACTTCGCGCTACTCCCGGCCGAGGCTGTGAACGATGATCTCCTGTTTATCGACGGGATGAGCGCGGAGGAACTGGCTGCCGAGCTTCCACTGCCGATCCGGTTCAGCAAGTACTTCAGCGACGCCGTGGAGACGGGAGTGGCCGCGTGAAAAAGGCCACCGTCGCCATCGTCGGCCGCCCCAATGTCGGCAAGTCCACCCTCTTCAACCGCATCCTCGGCGGCCGCGCCGCGATAGTCGCCGAGCAGGCGGGCACCACGCGAGATCGCCACTTCGGCGACGCGGAGTGGGCCGGCCGTCATTTCTGGCTGATCGACACCGGCGGCCTGGTGCCCGATTCGTCCGAGGCGATGGACCGCGCGATTCGCCGGCAAGTGGAGCTCGCGCTCGCCGAGTCGGACCTGATTCTGTTCGTCGTGGACGCCAAGGAGGGCGTCCATCCGGTGGATCAGGCCGTCGCGGAGAAGCTGCGCCGCGCCGGGCATCCCGTGCTGCTCGCCGTCAACAAGGTGGAATCCCCCGCGGATCAGCTCGCGGTGCACAGCTTCCACGCCCTGGGCTTCGGCGAGCCCGCGGCGGTCTCGGCGTCGGTCGGCTCCCGCAGCGGCGACCTGCTCGACGCGATCGTCGCCAGGCTCCCGGCGCCCGACGCCGCCGAAGCCGAAGCGACGGTCGACATCGCGATCGTGGGTCGTCCGAATGCGGGCAAGTCCTCGCTGGCCAACCGGCTGCTCGGCGAGGAGCGCTTCGTGGTGCACGAGGTGGCGGGCACTACCCGCGACGCCGTGGATTCGGTGCTCCGCTACCAGGGGAAGCTGCTGCGCTTTATCGATACCGCCGGGCTCCGCCGCCGCTCCCGGGTGCAGGACGACATCGAGTTCTACTCTACGCTCCGCACCGAGCGGGCCATCGATCAGGCCGAAGTCTGCATCCTCGTCGTGGATGCCGCGCTGGGCCTCCACAACCAGGACCTCCGCATCGCCACCCAGGCGTGGGAGCATGGTACCGGCCTGGTGATCGCGGTCAACAAATGGGATCTGATCGAGGAGAAGGACGCCAACACGGCCAAGCGGGGCGAGGAGCAGCTCGTCGCGAAAGCGCCCTTCCTCCAGTACGTGCCTTTCGTCTATGTCTCGGCGCTTACCGGGCAGCGGGTGCGCAAGGTGCTGGACGTGGCCCTAGAGGTCGCCGAGGCTCGGCAGCGGCGCATCGCCACCTCGGAGGTCAACCAGGTCCTCGCCGACCTGGTGCAGCGCCAGCAGCCGCCCCAGAAGCCGGGTGAAGAGGTCAAGCTGCTCTACGCCTCGCAGATCGGTACCTCTCCGCCCGCCTTCGCCATCGTGTCGAATCGCCCCGACGACGTTCCCGAGTCGTACCAGCGCTACCTGCTGCACGGATTCCGGGGCGCCTGGTCGTTTCTCGGCGCGCCGGTGCGGCTCAAATTCTCGGCCCGGGGCGGCCGGCGCTGATGCACCTGGTGCCCTGGCTGCTGGCCTCTTACCTGCTCGGGGCCATCCCGACCAGCTACCTGGTCGTGCGGCTCGTCAAAGGTCAGGACCTGCGCCGGCTGGGCAGCGGCAACCTGGGAGCGACGAACCTCTATCGCACGCTGGGCTGGCGCTACGCGATTCCGGTCGGCCTGTTCGACCTGCTCAAGGGCATGGTCCCGGTCGTCGTGTTCGGGCCGCGTGCCGAGGGCGGGCCGCTGGTGCCCCTGCTGCTCGGAGTCGCCGCCCTGCTCGGCCACGTGTTCTCGGTCTTCGTGAAGTTTCGGGGAGGGAAGGGGGTTGCCACGGGCGCCGGGATCGTGCTCGGGCTGGCACCCTGGGCCTTCCTCGCCGCGTTTGCGATCTGGGCGGTGATCGTCGCTGCGAGCGGGTATGTCTCGCTCGGGAGTATGGTCGCAGCCCTCGTGCTGCCTCCCGCGGTGTACCTGTTGCATCCGGAGCGCCGCGACCTGGTCTGGCTGTTCGCCCTCATTGCGGCGCTGATCGTGTTCTTCCATCGCGCCAACATCAAACGGCTGCTGGCCGGTACGGAGCACCGCTTCGGGCGCCGCGCGCCCGCGGGGTCGTGACCGCCGTCGCGGTGCTGGGCGCCGGCAGCTGGGGAACCACTCTGGCCGACCTGCTGGCCAGAAAGGGGCACGAAGTTCGTCTCTGGGCCTACGAGCCCGAGGTTGCCGAGTCGATCAACGCTTGCCACGAGAACGCCGTGTTTCTGGCGGGCTGCGCGCTGGCACCGGAGCTTCGCGCCTTCAGCGACGCGGGACAGGCAGTGGCCGGTGCAAGCGTAGTCCTCTGCGCCGCGCCGAGTCAGGCTGCCCGCGCGGTGCTGTCCACGGTCAAAGGGCGGCTCGGGAGCGAGGTGCTGCTGATCAGCGCCACCAAGGGTGTCGAGACGCAGACGCTGGAGTTCATGTCGCAGGTGGCAGCCCACGTGCTGCCGGGCATCCGCTTCGTCGCCTTGTCCGGGCCGACCTTCGCGCAGGAGGTGTACGCGCGGCAGCCCACTGCGATCGTGGCCGCCTCATCGGACGCGGCCGCGGCACGCGAGGCGCAGGAGCTGCTGAGTACCGGCTACTTCCGGGTCTATTCCAACCCCGATGTGCTGGGCACCGAGATCGGGGGAGCGCTCAAGAACGTGATCGCGATCGCGGCGGGAGTCCTCGAGGGACTCGGCCTGGGCAACAACCCGCGGGCGGCGCTGATCACCCGCGGCCTCGCGGAGATGACGCGGCTGGGCCAGGCGCTGGGCGCCGAGACGCACACCTTCGCGGGGCTCGCCGGAATGGGAGATCTCATCCTGACGACCTGCGGAGCGCTGAGCCGGAACCGCACGCTCGGGGTGGCCCTTGCCCGGGGCGAGTCGCTCGAGGCCTACACCGCGAGTCATCGCACGGTCGCCGAAGGGGTCCACACGGCGCGCGCCGCCGTCCGCTTGGCCGAGCGCGCCGGCATCGAGCTGCCGATCACCGCCAAGGTCAATCAGCTGCTGTTCGAAGGGAAACCGCCCCGCCAGGCCATCACTGAGCTGATGGAACGAACCCCCAAGCCGGAGCAGTGGACGTGACGCCGCCGAGGCCGACCCAGGAGTTTTTCTCGATCGGGGAAGTGTGCGCACTCACCGATCTCAAGCCGCACGTGCTGCGCTACTGGGAGAGCCAGTTTCGCTTTCTCAGCCCCGCGAAAAACCGCTCCGGCAACCGGGTCTACAAAAGCCGGGAGGTCGAGCTCATCATGCTGGTCAAGCACCTACTCTACACCGAGAAATACACCATCGAAGGGGCCCGGCAGCGCATCGAGCAGTATCGCCGCAGCGGAGATCTCAAGGCCCAGGCGTCGCGCGCCGCCTCGCGCACCACCGTCAATGAGCTACGGGAGCAGCTGGAGCAGATTCTGAAGCTGCTCGATGGGGCCGCGCCGCCCGAGGCGCCATGAACATCCTGGTCAGCAACGATGACGGGATCCTGGCCCCAGGCATTTCGGTGCTGGCGGAAGCCTGCCAGGCCGTGGGGCAGGTGACCGTGATAGCGCCCGACCGGGAACAGAGCGGGACGTCGCACTCGCTCACTTTGCACCGTCCGCTGCGGCCGGTACGCCGCCACGATGGAGCCTATCAGGTCGACGGCACCCCCACCGACTGCGTTTTGCTCGCGGTCGGCGCGCTGATGCCGGAGCGGCCCGATTTCGTGTTTTCCGGCGTGAACCACGGGCCCAACATGGGTGAGGACGTGCTCTACTCGGGCACGGTGTCGGCGGCGATGGAGGCCGTCACGCTGGGCATCCCCGGCATCGCGATTTCCCTCGCCAGCCGGGATCCCGAGCAGTTCGCGACCTATCAGTCGGTCCTGGTCGGCCTGGTGCGCCGCATCACCGCGGTGGCGGAGTTCCCGCCCCACCTGCTGCTCAACATCAACCTTCCCGATCTCAGCGCGGGACAGGTACAGGGCGTCAAAGTCACCAAGCTCGGCAGCCGCTATTTCTCCGAGAGCCTCACCCGGATGAAGGACCCCTGGGGGAAGGAAGTGTTCTGGATCGGGGGTGGGGAGATCACCTGGACCGGCGACGCCGAATCCGACCACCAGGCGGTGCACGACGGCTACATCTCCATTACTCCGCTCCACCTCGATCTCACCAGTTATGACCTCTTCGAGACGGTGCGCGGATGGTCGTTGGAGGGTTAGGTCACGGTGACGGCTACGGCGGCTATCGCGCCCAGCTGGTGGAGACGCTCCGCGAAAAAGGCATTCGCGATCTGAGCGTGCTGCACGCGATCGGCACGGTGCCGCGCCATCGCTTCGTGCCCGATTCCATGCGCCATCGCGCCTACGAGGATGTGCCCTTGCCGATCGGGGCAGGGCAGACCATTTCGCAACCCTACGTCCATGCCCGGAGCCTGGAGCTGCTTCGACTCAAAGGCACTGACCGCGTGCTCGAGGTCGGCGCGGGCTCCGGGTATCAGACCGCCCTGCTGGCCCAGCTGGCCAGCACGGTGCTTGCTGTGGAGCGTGTCCCCGAGCTTGCCCGGGCGGCTCGCGAAGCCCTCGAGGCCGTCGGCATCAACAACGCCACCGTGGTGGTGGGTGACGGGACGCTCGGCTGGCGCGCCTACGCGCCGTTTGATGCCATCGTCGTTTCAGCCGCCTCGCCCTCGGTTCCCGGGCCCCTGATCGAGCAGCTCGCCGACGGCGGCCGCATGGTCATTCCGCTGGGCGATCAGGAGTCGCAGATCCTCACTCTGGTCGAGAAGCGGGGCGAGGAGGTGCGCAGCTCCTCGGCCACCGGAGTGCGCTTCGTGCCGTTACTCGGCGAGTTTGGCTTCAAACCGCGCGACGAGGAGTGACCCCCGGATGGATTTTCTGCGCAGCGCCCTGGACTTCTTTTTGCACCTCGATCGCCACCTTGCGGAAATCACGGCGCAGTATGGCACCTGGACCTACGCCATCCTCGCGGGAATCGTGTTCTGCGAGACGGGACTGGTTGTCACGCCATTCCTGCCGGGCGACTCGCTGTTGTTCACGGCCGGGGCGATCGCGGCGCTGGGCTCGCTCGATACCTGGCTGCTCAACCTGCTGCTGTTCCTGGCGGTCCTGGCCGGCGACAACGTCAACTACTGGGTAGGGCGTTTCATCGGCCCCCGCGCGTTTACGGGAGAGTTCCGCTTCTTCCGCAAGGAGCACCTGCAGCGCACTCACGCATTCTTCGAGCGCCACGGCGGCCGCACGGTCGTCCTCGCCCGCTTCGTGCCGATCGTGCGGACTTTCACTCCCTTCGTGGCGGGCATCGGAGCGATGAGCTATCCGCGGTTCCTGGCGTACAGCGTCGGCGGCGGCGCACTATGGGTGACGGCCTTTCTGTGGGCCGGCTATTACTTCGGGAACCTTCCCGCCGTGCGGGCCAACTTCAGCCTGGTGGTGCTGGGTATCATCGTGGTATCGGTGTTGCCGATCGCCATCGGCATCCTGCGCGACCGGAGGAGCCGCGCGACGTGAGAAGGGGATACCTCGTCGAAGGAGCGGTGCAGGGCGTCGGGTTCCGTTACTTCGCCTGGCGCCAGGCGGTCCGGCTGGGTCTCTCCGGGTGGGTCCGAAATCTCCCCGACGGACGGGTGGAGGTGGCGGCCGAGGGTGATCCGGAGCGCCTGGCGGAGCTGGAAGTCGAGTTGCGCCGAGGCCCTCGGAGTGCCTCCGTCACCAAGCTGCAGCGGAGCGAGAATCCGCCTGAACAGCTGGTGCCAGGCTCCTTTGAAATAAGATGACCGCCACGCTAAGTTCATGTGCTTGGCCCCCGTAGCTCAGGTGGATAGAGCGGCGGTTTCCTAAACCGTAGGCCGGGCGTTCGAGTCGCCCCGGGGGCATATGGCCCGGGCCCAACAACCTCAGGATCCCGATGGCATCGACCGTACAATCCGCCGTGAAGTCTCCCGAACCGATCGTTACCGAGCGGCCGGATTTGCTGGCGCGGCTCGAGAAGCACCGTAAGCCGATCTCCTACGCCGCGGGAGCCGTGGTCCTCCTCGGACTCGCAGGCTGGCTGTTTACCGAGACCGGCCGCCGCAAGGAAATCGCGGGGGCGGATGCCCTCGACGGCGCCCGCAGCGCGTTCGAATCCGGCAACCTCCCGGGAGCCTCGGCTGCATTCCAGCGGGTGATTCAGTCGTACCGGGGGACCGATGCCGCCTACCAGGCTGAGCTGGGCCTCAATGCGGTTCGGCTGGCTTCCGGGCAGGCCCAGTTGGCTGTCGATGAGCTCAAGAAGTTCACCGATGCCAATCCGCCGGCCTACTACGCCTCGGGCGCCATGCTCATGATGGGTGGGGCACTGGAGAACCTGTCCAAATTCGATCAGGCCGCCGCGGCCTACTCGAGCGCGGCGGAAAAGGCTCAGGAGCCGTATCGCAAGGTTGAGGCGCTGCTCGGGGCGGCTCGATCATATCGGCTCGCAGGCAAGGAGAAGGAGGCTCTGGACGTGCTGCGGGGGATCGTCAGCAAGTTCCCGGCAGAGACTCCGGGAGTTCCGGAGGCCAAGGTGCGCCTGGCAGAGCTGACCCGGGGAGCCATGTAGGACCATCTCTGGTTTGATTGGATGGGGACCCAGCCGCAGTCAGGGCTGGGTTTTTTGGGAGCCTGTCTCATAGTACGTATAAGATGTATTATGTTAAGTGACCGAGTGGATAAGTGTGGGAAGTCAGCTAATTACTTACCCAGTAATGGTTTAGATTGGCTGCCAGACACCTTCGAAGACCAGCTTTCCCTCCCCGCAGAGCCACGGCTCGCAGGCCCTCCCAGCCTCCACTCGACCTGCCACGGAGAACACGTTGCCGCCCCAGGACCGAATCCTGGTTGGCAGCCGCTCCAATCCAGCTTCAACCAGCGCGAAAGCGGCCCCTACGGTCCCGGTCCCACATGCGAGGGTTTCGGCCTCTACGCCTCGTTCGTAGGTGCGGAGCCGCCAAGCGGCCTCCGGGTCATCCTCGAGCCGCCCGACGAAGTTCACGTTGAGTCCTCCGGGTGCGAACGTGGTGTCGTAGCGGAGCGCCCTGCCCCGTCCTTCCACATCCACCCTGGAAAGGTCGTCGACCAGCACCACCAGATGGGGCACGCCGACAGTGCAATGGACCATCCAGCGCTCCCCCGGCTCCAGACCGAGCCCGACCGGCTGGGGAACCGGGAAATCGGGCAGTCGAAGCTCCGCCGACCAGCCGGGTCCCACACAGCGGGTTTGGAGCACCCCCGTGTCGGTGTGGAGCTGCATCCCGGTCGGCGGAGCGAGTCCGAGCCGGTCGGCAAGGCGCGTGCTGCAGAGTGCCGCGTTACCGCACATGCCGGCCCGGCTCCCGTCGGCGTTGCAGTAGATCATTCGAACGCCGCCAGGCCCTTCCGGCGTGACGATCACCAACCCGTCTCCTCCGACCCCGGTTCGCCGGTCACAGATCGCCCGGATCCGCTCAGGCGGCCAGTCCTCGATGGTCGTGCTGCGTCCGTCGAGGAACACGAAGTCGTTCCCTGACCCGGTCAGCTTGAAGAATTGCATGGCGTCACAGTTTCCTGAAAAGCCTCGCGAGCCGCAGCCACCACACCACCCAGACGCCTTCCCAGACGATTCCGCGGTTCATCTTGCTGTGTCCATCGGTCCGGTCCACAAAGACGATGGGAACCTCGACCAGGCGAAACCCTTTGCGCCAGGCACGGAAGCTCATCTCGATTTGAAAGGCGTAGCCGTTGGAGCGGATCTGGTCGAGTGGCAGGGCTTCCAGGACCTTGCGGCGGAAACATTTGAAGCCGCCGGTCGCGTCGGTCAGCGGCAGCCCGGTGATCCACTTGGCGTACAGGTTGGCCCCATAGGACAGCAACAGCCGCGACATCGGCCAGTTGATCACGTTGACTCCCGTCTTGTAGCGGGAGCCGAGAGCGATGTCTGCGCCGTCCTCGACGGTCTTGATCAAGTCGAGCAGAAACTTCGGGTCGTGCGAAAAATCCGCATCCATCTCGAAGAGCAAGTCGAATCCATTGCTCAGCCCCCAGGCAAAGCCGGCCAGGTAGGCTCGCCCCAGTCCTTCCTTCTGGGTGCGGTGCAACACGTGGACCCGCGGATTGAGGCCGGCCAGATCGCTGGCCAGTCGCCCGGTGCCGTCGGGCGAATTGTCGTCCACGACCAGAATCTCCAGGCGCCCGTCCTGCGCCAGGATCCGTGGCACGATACGAGGCAGGTTCTGGCTCTCGTTATAGGTCGGGACGATCACCAGGAACCGCTCAGCCATCGGTGCGGCTCCGCGTCGCAAAGCGGGGCGCCACCAGCAGTGCGCCGACGGCCAGCAGGGACAGCAGAGCAATCAGCCTCCCCCGTTCGTACTCGGGGGAGCGGAACTCCAGCGCCACTTCCTTGGCGCCGGACGGGAGCGCGACCGAAAGGAGGGTGTTCTGGGCCCGCAGAGCCGGCACGGCGACCCCGTCCACCGTCGCGCGCCAGTCTTTGTACCAGTTCTCGCTGACCACGAGGTAAAGGGTGCGCGCGTCCTTCCCGTCGACACTGATCCGCATGCGGCCCGCGTCCCATGAGGTCAGCCGAGCCGTGGCCGTTGGAGCCGCGGGGAGGCGGCCGCCCAGGTCTGCCGGCGAGAGCGCTTCGCGATCGGAATACACCGCGACTTCGGTCGAGGGGAAACGCGGATTGGCCACGGTCTCCGCGATCTGGTCGTCGGGGGCTTTGACCGCTCCCGCCATGAGGCGGACATAGGGCGGAATACTGTCGGCCTCATAGAGCGTGGCGAGCGTCCCGGACGCAGTCGGCACCGAATCCAGCAGGTGGTGATAGCCCGGCAGCGTCTGATTCTGCGCCAGGACGACGTAGCGAACCGCGAACAGGCGCAGCAAGGTGGGATTGATCTGGTTATTCCACTCGTTCTTGCCGCCGAGCAGCGCGTCGAAAGCGCGCAGCTCATTGCCGTGGTAGCCGAGCAGCTGGGGTACGTCGACCCCCATCAGCCAGGATCCCGGATACACCTCGAGCGGGCCGTATCTCGATCCCTTCGGGTCCCACACCCGGAATGGCAGGGGCGTCTTGCGCAGCGTGGTGGTGACTGCATCGTTGCCGAACAATCGTTCGGCCCGATCGAAGACGAAGAAGTGCCGGTCCACGCTCCAGAGGTCGCCTGCCACCACGGCGAACAATCCCACCGCGGCCAGCGCGCCTTGCAGCTTGCCATTTCGCACCGCCAGCAGCACCCCGCCTCCCGCCAGGGCGAAAACCAGCAGGCGGATACCACCGGCCCGGATTTCGGGAGCGTTCTGCAGAGCCCGATCCACCAGGAGGGGGTCGGCCAGGGACTGGGCGAGGCCCTCGAGGGCACCGATCGCCCCCAACAGACCGACCGTGGCGAATACGCCGGCGGCGACCAGAATCCGCCGCGGGGCCCCTTCCCCGGCCAGCAGCCGGTCGGCGCCGAAACCCGCGAAGGCAC
>DATCWE010000259.1:0-5454 GCA_036566495.1 Gemmatimonadales bacterium
GGACGGTCACGCTGCGGTTCAACGCACAGGGACTCTCGGGCCCGCATCAATTCCGGCTCGACGCGCCGCTGCCGGCTGAAATCGGGACGCTCGACGTGTACTGGCAGTGGCAAGCGCAGCGCGGACGGGAGCACGCACAGCTGAGCTGGACCCGGCACCGGTTCTTCCTGCCCTGGCGCCGGCCGATCGCCCCCGCGATCTGGGCGGCTCTCACCGAGCCCCAGGACGGTCCCCCGCGCGAGCCGGCGCGTCCCTGGGTGTATCTCCCGATCATGCAGTGGACTTGCGAATGGGCGAAGTCGCGGAACGGCGCCAAGGCGATCTGCGACGCCATCCTGGCCCGCGTTGCCGAGAGCGGGCTGCAGTACGCTCCGGTCGTCGCCGCCTACACGGTGCAGGACATGCTCACCGGAGCCGGCGGCTATTGCTTCGGCTGGTACCACATGTTCCAGGCCATGACGGGGGCGCAGGGCGTCCGCGTCGAGCGACGCACCTACGCGCCCGAGTGGCGCGACCAGCCCCGCGGCGAAGCCCGCTGGTGCGCGATCGTAGTGGAATCTCCCGGCATCAACCGGAGCGAGCCGCTGGAAATCGCGAGCACGTTCCATGACGTCGAGCGGCGGCCGGTGGAGAGCACCCCGATCGAGGTCCAGCACGAGCGACGCTACCGGTTCTGGGGAGCTCCCGGCGTCCGGGCCGACGGGCACTGCATCAACTTCCTCAAGCACGGGGGGCGCTGGTACCTGTACGACTGCTGTTTCCGCACCGCGCCGGTGGCGCTCAAGGGATTCTCGCTGCCCAAGCCGAACGCGAAACGGGCCATCTCGGTCCAGCGGCTGGGGAACTTCAAGGAGGCGTATCTCCAGGGCGGCGTCCCCTTCATGCTGGGCTCGCTGGTACACGCGGGCAGGCTGCACCGGACCGTGCATCCCGATACGCCCACGGGCAGGACCCGCAACGGGATCACCTTGCGGACGCGGCTGATCCCCAGGCGCAAGGCGCAAATCACGTTCTACTGGACCGAGTAACCCGGGAGCCCCGACGTGGCGGACGTGCACGATCTGTTACGCCGGCTGCTGGCCGGCCAGGGACACGGGGCGGGCGAATTCCGCTGGCATCATGTGCTCTCGCTGCTGATGCGGCTGCGGGAAGAGCGCTCGCTGGACTCGGCGACGGTGCTGCAGGAGATCGCGGAATTCGAAGGCCGCCTCACCTTCGATGGCGCGGAGGGCCACCCGCACTCGATGCCTCCCGCCGACCTGGTGCGCACCATCGCGGTGCAGATTCTGGCCGAGTGGGACCTGGAGCAGTATCGCGACACCATCGTGCGGGCCGCCGACCTGGCGCTGAGCCACCCGGCGCGGTCGATCGCGCGCCAGCTGGTCGGCTAGCGGAGCCGCTTCAGCGCGATCGGGCGAGGCGGCGCCGGGTCCAATCGAGTGTCTCTCCCAGGTGGGCTCGCCAGTAACTCCATTCGTGCCCCCCATCGCGCTCGAGATACTGGTGCGCCGCGGCGAGCCGGCCGAGGGCGGCGTCGAGGGCGCGGTTCTGGTCGAGATAGGGATCCCGCCTGCCCACGTCCAAGCGGATCGCCGGCAGGGCCGCTCCCGCGCTGCGCAGCCGCCGGGCGGCGCGCTCCGGGTCATGCTGCCACCATCCGCTGGTGTCCGCGCCCCAGCGGGCGCGGGTGACTGGCGTCAGCTTGCGTCCCATGTCCTGCTCGATCTCCTCGAGCGAGGTTGCCTGACGGGCCGGCGGCTGGTAAGGGCGCGGACCCAGGTAGAAAGGGGACGCCACGCTGGAGAGCGCTGTGACGGCGGCGAAGACCTCCGGATAGGTGAGCGCGAGGGTGAGTGCGCCGGTGCCGCCCATGCTCACGCCAATGAGTCCGCGATGGCTGCGATCCGCGAGGGTCGGGAACCTCGCGTCGATCTCGGCGACGAGGTCGCGGGCGACGTAGTCGCCGTAGCGCTCGTGCGGCACACAGAACGAAGGCGCCGCTTCCGTCAGCAGGGAGTCCGCCGCGCAGGTGGCATAGCCGGGCGACTCGGTCCAGTTGACCCAGAAGCTGTTGTCCCCATCCGGCATCACCAGGATCATCCCCTGCTCCCGCCCGAACAGCGAATCCGCCACGACGTCCAGGTCTCCCCTGACGACCCAGTCGGCTTCGTTTCCGGTCCGACCATGGAGCAGGTAGGCGACCGGGTAGCGGGTGCCGCGCCGGCGCGCGTAGGAGGGCGGGAGATAGACCAGGTAGCGCTTGCGCGCGCCGAGGGCAGGAGAAAAGAAGGAGCGCACCTGCAGAGTGCCGAGTTCCGGCCGGCGCAGCGGCTGGGCTCCCAGCGGTCCGGAGTAACCCGCGAGCGCGAGGAGCAGGGCCGGCCCGGCGAGACGGGCGGGACTCATCCCATCGCCTGCTCCAGGTCGCCGATCAGGTCCTCGACCTGCTCGATGCCCACGCTCAAGCGGACCAGCGAGTCGGTCAGGCCCATCGCCTCGCGCATGGCGAGGGGGACCGACGCGTGGGTCATGGACGCCGGGTGCCCGATCAGGCTCTCCACTCCGCCGAGCGATTCGGCCAGCTGAAAGAGCTTGACGCGCCCGACGATCCGCCGCGCGAGCTCCACGTCGCCCACGTCGAACGACACCATCCCTCCAAAGCCCGACAACTGCCGCTTGGCAAGCTCGTGCTGCGGATGCGAGGCGAGTCCCGGGTAGTACAGCCGCTTGACCGCCCGGTGGCCCTGGAGCCATTCGGCGATGCGGCGGCCGTTGGCATCGTGCTGGCGCATGCGGAGCGGCAAGGTCTTGGTGCCACGCAGCGCGAGCCAGCAGTCCATCGGGCCGGGCACCGCTCCACTCGCGTTCTGGATGAAGCCGAGGCGCTCGGCGATGTCGTCCCGGCTGGTGACCAGCATGCCGCCCACCATGTCGCTGTGGCCGTTGAGGTACTTGGTGGTGGAATGCAGCACCACCTCGCAGCCCAGCTCCAGGGGGCGCTGGAACACCGGCGTGGCGAAGGTGTTGTCGACCGCGACCAGGATGCCCCGGGTGGCGGCGAGATCGGCGACCGCCCGGAGATCGGTGAGGAACATCATCGGATTGGTGGGGGTCTCGCAGTAGATCAGCTTGGTGGCCGGGGTGAGGGCCCGCTCGACGTTGCGGACGTCACGGGTGTCCACGAAGCTGAAGCCGAGCCCGTAGCCCGCGAAGATCCGGGTCATCAGCCGATGCGAGCCGCCATAGAGGTTGTCGCCCGACACGATGTGGTCCCCGGCGGTGAACAGCTTCAGCAACCCGTCGAGCGCCGCGAGTCCCGACCCGAACGCGAAGCCGTGGCTGCCGCCTTCCAGCGCCGCGACGTTGCGCTCCAGCGCTTCGCGGGTGGGATTCTGGGTGCGGGCGTATTCGTAGCCCTTGTGCTTGCCGAGGCCTTCCTGGCGGTAGGTGGAGGTCTGATAGATAGGGGTCATCACCGCGCCGGCCAGCAAGTCGTCGATCCGGCCGGCATGGACGGCGCGGGTGGCGAGGGCGTGCTCGTGGTCGCCGGGAAGCAGACGGGTCATGGGGCTCCTGGGGGGAGGCTAACAGCCAACCGCTAACAGCCAACAGCCGACCGAAGGGTCCCCTTAAGATAGCCGCGAGCCGTCAGCGGCTGGTCGGCGGCACTTTACACCTTGCCACGCGATCACCTAGGTTCCTCGCGTGATCCCCGCCACAATCGATCCAGCAGGACCGCTCACGGAAGGCGCGCGCGCTCTGATCGTCGATGACGATGTCTTGGTGCGCCGCACCCTGGTGCGCGTGCTCAAGGGCCAGGGACTCACCACCGTCGAGGCGGGCGACGGGCGTACCGCCCTGGAGCTGCTCGAGGCGTCCGCTGGGGTGGTGCTCATGATCAGCGACATCAACATGCCCCAGATGGACGGGATCACCCTGCTCCGGGAAGTCCATCGCCGCTGGCCCGACATCGCCGTGCTGATGCTCACCGGCGTGTCCGAGCTGACCACGGCGGTCGAGTGCCTCACGCACGGCGCGATGGATTACCTGGCCAAACCGGTGCTGGCGGACGACCTGCGGGCGCGGGTCAACCATGCGCTGGAGAAACGCCGGCTGGTGCTGGAAAACCGCTTTCTGCAGCAGAGCTACCAGGAACGTCTCGAAGCTTCCATCCGCGAGCTTGACCAGCGCAACAAGGAGCAGTTCGTGGGCCAGATCCAAATGGCGGTCAGGATGCTGGAAAAGAAGGACGTCTACACCCGCGGGCATTCGCAGCGGGTCAGCCGCTACGCGGTGAAAACCGCGGTGCTGCTGGGGTTCTCCGGCAACATGCTCGACCAGATCCGGCTGGGCGGAGAGCTCCACGACATCGGCAAAATCGGCACCCGCGATTCGGTGCTGCAGAAACCGGGGCCGCTCACGCCGGTCGAGTTCGAGGAAATCAAGAAACACGTCACGGAGGGCGAGGACATCCTCGAGCCGCTGCGCCGCGAGAACCCCCTGGTGCTCCAGATCGTGCGCAGCCACCACGAACGGCTGGATGGCAGCGGGTTTCCGGATGGATTGCGGGGCGAAGCGATCCCTCTGGTCGCCCGCATCGTCGCCGTGGTCGACGCGTTCGATGCCATGACCACCAACCGGTCCTACCGTACTCCCCGGCCCGCGCGTGAAGCCCTCGAGGAGCTGCGCCGCTTCGTCGGGGTGCAGTTCGATGACGCGGTCGTCACGGCGTTTCAAAAGGCATTTCCCGATCCCGAGAAGCTGCCCATCACGGTGTGAGGTGGGGCAATAAGGCGGAGAGTGGCCTGCCGGCTTGCCGTCGTACCGTCCCACCCTCCTACCGTCTAGCTTTTCCGCCATGTCCAACACCCTGATGATCTCCGTTTCCGGCATGCGCGGTATCGTCGGCAGCGACCTGACGCCCGAGCTGGTCGCGCGGCACGCGGCGGCGCTGGGCGCGTGGGCCCGCGGGGCGGGCCATGCCTCCGTGGTGCTCGGGCGGGATGCCCGCACCAGCGGGGCGATGTTTGCCCATGCGGCGACCGCCGGCTTTCTGTCGGTGGGCTGCAGCGTGATCGACCTCGGCATGGTGCCCACCCCCACCGTGCAGCTCGCGGTCGAGCATCATCGCGCCGGAGCCGGACTGATTCTCACGGCCAGTCACAACCCGGTCGAGTGGAACGCGCTCAAGCTGGTGGGTCCCGACGGCGTCTTCCTGGACGCCGAGGCGGGCGCAGCGGTGCGGGCGCTGGCGGAGCAGGGGCCACCGCGCGCAGACTGGGACGGCATCGGACAGGTGCGCCAGGATCCCGACGCGATCGAGCGACATCTCGCCGCGGTGCTCGCCCTGCGGGAGCTGGACCCGGCGGCGATCCGCCGGGCGCGCTTCCGGGTGGCGCTCGACTGCGTTCGGGGCGCGGGCGGCGCGGCCATCCCCCAGCTGCTCGAGCGGCT
>DATCWE010000279.1:0-17580 GCA_036566495.1 Gemmatimonadales bacterium
CTCGGTTGCGTCCGCGGATTCAGAGTCCGCCGGTGCTTCCCGTGCTCGATGTCGATCCGCTCCGGAGCAAGTGTTTTGTCGTGCGCAACGGACACCTTACCGCGGGGATCCGGCTCAACCTGGCCGGCCGGGAGCCGCAAGGGATTCTCTCCCCCAAGGATGCGGAGGCCTTCTGCGCCGACCTGCGCGCGGGGTTGTTGGAGATCGTGGACGAGCGCACCGGCGGGCCTTTGATACGCCGGGTGCTCACGACCAAAGCGCTTTATGCCGGGCCTTACCTGGGCGAGCTGCCTGATCTGTTGATCGAATGGAACGACGCGGTCCCGACCGGAAGCACTCAGGTCGCAGGGGGAGTGGCGGCGCGGGTGCGGGCATCCTCGCCGCGGATTGGGGTGGTGGAAGGAGAGAATTCCTACGGCCGCACCGGCGAGCACCGTCGCGAGGGTCTGTTTATCGCGAAAGGCCGCGGGCTGCACCCCGGCCGGCTGGAGCGCGACGTCTCCATTCTCGATTTTGCGCCGACGGTGGGGGTTCTGCTGGGAGTGCCGCTCGCGGACTGCGACGGGAAGCCGATTGGGGAGCTGATTCCGCGCGACCAGCGCTAGGCGGGCCACCCCACCGGACGCTCGGCGCACAACAGGATGAGCTGGGGTCCGGCGGCCTGGGGAGTGAGCATGATTCCGGTGCGGTTGCGGAGCCCGCCCGCACCGGCACCGTGGTCCACTCCGTGCCAGAGCATGATGCGGGTTACCGGAAGCGGCTCGTGCCAATCGGCCCGGGGACTCCCGGGCACCAGGGCGTCCTCCTCATCCGCCGCGCCAACCACCACCGGATCGGTTCCCTCGAGCAGCGTCGGCATCCGCCGCAGGCTCTCCAGCAGCATCACGGTCAGCGGCAGGCTCTCACCGGCCAGGGTGATGGTACCGAAGCCATGCTCTCCGGCGCGGCGCCGGGGATGAATGAAACAGGCGAAATGGCAAGGGAAGGGCGTGGGGATGTTGGCGAGCAGCGTCTTCAGGTGATCGCGTACGGCGAGCACCATGCCATCCTGCGCGGGAGAGCGACGGTTGGAGTACGAGGGCTCGGACACGCCCAAAAACATAGGGCCCCCGGCGGGGGAGCGCCAACGCGCCCGGGACCCCGTACTCCAAGCCTATGTCGTGGTTGCCTTTGCGGGAGGCACCGTCACCCGCCCGATGGTGTCGTTGTCGCTGCCGAACCAGATGAACCGATTCTTGGGATCGAAGATCATGTAGCGGATGGTGCCGCCGCCGCTGGGGATCGGCGTCTGGCTGAAGAACCGTTCGCTCTTGGGGTCGAATCCCACCAGGCGATTGGGCTGCACTCCCGTCTCCACGAACCAGAGCCGGTCCGCATCATCCACGGTCATGGCATATGGCAACGACCCGCCCCCGCTCGGGTTCTTCCATTCCTTGGTCTCGCCGGACTTGGGATCCAGCCGGCCCAGGAAGCCCCGCGAATAGTCCACATACCAGACAAAACCGTCACTGGTCCGGGCTATCCGGCGCGGACGGCTCCGGGCATCGGGAAGCGTATACTCCTTGAGCGCGAGGCTTTTGGGATCGAGGGTGCCGATCTTGTTGGTTCCGAACAGATCGAAGTAAGGACGGCCCTCGGTATCGAGGGTGATCCCGTAGGGGCGCGCGCCGGGGCTGGTCATCTTGACCAGCGAGATCTTGCCCGTCGAAGTGGTCAGGTGTCCCACGAAATTGCTGGTCTGCATGGTGAACCAGATGTTGCCCTGCTTGTCGAAGACCTGGGTGTGCGGGTCCCGCGCCGTAGAGTCGGGCATGGGATACCGAGTGATTGCCCCGGTGGCGGGATCTAGCTTCCCGATCATCCCGTTGCGGTTGCCCGCGTACCAGACCTGGCCCTTGGCATCCACGACCAGGTTATGGGGATTGGTCCCGGGATCGATCTCGTATTTCTTGAATTCGCCGGTGGCGGGATCGAGCCGGGCGATGTAGTTGCCGACCTGTCCCACGAAGAAGATCTTCCCGTCGGGTGCCACCGCCGGGTCGCGCGGGCGGGTCTTGGCCCACGGTACCGTCCACTCCTTGATGGGGACCGGGAGTGAATCCTGCCCAGCCAGCAGGCTGGCGGGGGCGGCCGAGAAAGCGAAAGACAGGACGGAAAGGGCTGCTGCGCGCATGCGGGCCTCGGGGTGAAACGCCGCCTGTAGATTAGCAACTCCAGCCGGAGGCCGGAAGGCGATGCGGAAAATGGTCATGCGGTGGAGCGCCCTCATCGCGCTGGGCGTCAGCGCTGCTCCAGCCGCTGCGCAGCCGGCCCGTCCTGCTGCCCCCCTCGCCCGGCTGGAGCGCGCCTGGCTCGAGCTGCGTAACCTCGACGATCAACTCCGGACCACCAGGAGTCTCGGCGCGACGGTCTCACCCCGGGGCGTGCCGGTCGACTCCCTGGCGGCGCGCGTTGCCCGGGCGAGCGCGGCCGTGTCTGCGCTGGCCGCGCAGGTCCCCCGCGACCAGCTCGATAGCGCAGAGGCACGCGCCTATGCATCGCTCGGGGGGCAGCTCGCGGGACTCCACGCGGAGACCACGGACTCGCCGGCCGCGGCGGCAGACCCTGCCGATTGTGCCGAGCCCTTCCCGGCGGGTTTGCGCGGCGCGACGCTCCAGGCCATCACCGTCCACACCTTTGCCTGTTATGGCGCCGCCGCGCGGCGCATCATCGTTGACCAGGACACCCTGGACCGGCTCTCGATCCTCGGCCTCTTGGGTCGCAGCGACGATCCGGAGCGCCGCCGCCGGCTCTTCCTCGCGCTGACCCCGGTCTGGCAAAGCGTCAATGGAGACGATGGAGAGAACAGTCCCTATCGGGCCATGGTGGGCCTGCGACGAGCCGCCTGGGGAGCGCACTTTCCCATGGATGAACGGGCGCGCGGACTGGGGGTTGCTCCCGACAGCCTGGAGCAGTGGCTCGTTGCGGTGCTCACCGCCTGGCGCGCCAGCATGCCGGATACCCTGCTGGAGCCCTGGGACTGGTACTACCTGACCGGTGAGACCAGCCGCCGGCTCTCGCCGCGGATTCCGCGCGACTCGCTGCAGGCGGTGGTGAACCGGTATTACCGCTCGCTGGGCGCCGATCCGCTCAAGCTTCGGGTGCATTACGATCTGGTGCCCCGGCCCGGGAAGTACCCGGTGTCCTTCACCGATTTCGGCGCCCGGGACCCGATCGAGCCGTGGATCTTTACCTCCTACCGGATCGGGGGGTTCGACAACCTGGGTGAGTTGCTCCACGAGGTGGGCCACGCGGTGCACATCGCGGCGATTTCGACCCGGCCGGCATACCGGGACTGGCCCGACAGCGACACTTTCACCGAAGCCATTGCCGACCTCGCCGCGCTCGAGGTGAACGAACCGGAATGGCAGCGTCGCTTTCTGGGAGACTCGGCGCCGCTCGCCAGCTCGCTACGCGGCAAGTACGCCGGGATCGTGCTCGACATTGCCTGGTCGCTGCTCGAGCTGAGGGCCCACCGTGACCCGGAGACGAGTCCCAACCAGATCTGGACCGCCATCACCCGTGACTACCTGCGCATCCGCCCCCATCCCGAATGGTCCTGGTGGGCAATGCGCGGCCAACTGGTGAACAGCCCCGGCTACATGATGAACTACGCTTTCGGGGCAATTCTCATCGCCGACCTGCGCGCCGCCCTCGTTGCACGGCACGGTGCTTTCACGACCGGTGACCCGAGCTGGTATCCCTGGGTGGCAACGCGGCTCTATCGCTTTGGCCGCGAGCGGCCGGCCCGGGTTGTCGTAGAGCAGTTCCTGGGACGGGGAGTCTCGGTGGCGGCGCTGATCGGGGATCTGGGTAGAGCGAGATAGCAGGGACCAGGGGATCAGGGGCGCGTCGACGCCTCGGCCGGGTAAAGTCGATTGCGCTCGGCCACCAACCGGGCCGGGTAGTTGGTGATGATCCCATTGACGCCCTGCCGCCACAGCTCGATGGCCCGCCGCGGGTCGTTCACCGTCCAGACGTGCACCGGGCGGCCGGCCTTGCGGGCGGCGCGAATGAAGGCCGGGGTTGGCACGTGCAGGCGCTCGCGATACCGGTCGGGCACTGCATAGACCGCATCCGCCGGTCCGGCAGCCTGCAGCCCGAGCTTGCAGCGGAGCCAGAGCGCCAGGATTCCCCGGCGCGAGGCACCGGTGTGGAATCCCTCCCGGCGGAACTCCCTCAGGGCCGGCTCCAGAAACGATGCCACGACCACCCGTTCTCTGGCCCCATACTCCCCAAGGACTCTTCTGGCCGGCCCCGCTACCTCCAATGTCTTGAGCTCGAGCAACACAGGAACCGTCGGGAATCTCGCCAGGACCGTGGCGAGCGACGGGATGCCATGTCCGCGCCCCCGATAGGGGAAGCTGCCCCCTTCGTCGAGGGTGAACCGATAGGCAGCATCCAACCCGGCGAGCTCGGCCGCAGTGTGATCCCGGACACAACCGGAGCTGGATGTGGTGCGATCGAGGCTGGGATCGTGGGTAACGACCGGGATACCATCGGCACTCAGATGGACGTCGAATTCCAGGGCCTCCGCCCCCTGGGAAAGCGCAAGCTCGAGGGAGAACAGGGTGTTCTCCGGCGCCATTCCGGCGGCCCCGCGATGGCCAATGATGGGATGGAGCTCCGGGTCGAGCAGCAGGTTCATGCGGAAGCCCACGTCATTCTCTTGCACATGGTGCAACCGGATCGCGACGGAGCGTCATCAGGAGTGCGTGACGCCGGACCGAGAGTGTTCGGCGTCGGAATGACACAGTTGAGGTGTCCAAGTGTTGCGGATTCCGTGCGGCGCTGATTGTCCCAGACGACGTTTCGACCTCGGCTTTCGCGCCGAAGGGAGAGGGTCGGCCGGCGCGACTAACCCATTGACTTGCCGAGCGATTGGACCGGTCAGCCCGGGCAGTGCAGGGGCGGGGACTGAGTAAGGCGGAAGCCATGGCACTCTTTTCGCACTTTCGTCGTAGTGCATCGGTAGAGCGCTCCAAACGTGGAGCGATGGAAAGGCGGTACGATATGCTCGACCCAGTCATGCATCACCTTCAACAGGCCAAGCAGACAGCCGTCTGGGTCGCGCAGCTCATGCGTCTGGACCCCGAATTGATGTTGCCCGCGGCGCTTCCCCTCGTGGCGGCGCGGCTGATGGACGCCGGCGGAGTCGATGACGACCCCGAAGCCGACCTCTCCGATCCCTCGATAGGCTTGGCCGCCGGCTGAATGTAAGGTAAAGAATTGCAGCGAAGGCTCCCGTTTTGGTGACGGGGGCCTTTTTTTTGCTTTCAGAATTGAAGTCTCCCGCGCTCCACTTGCCTCACGAGGCCTCCCATGACCATCCGGATCACGCCGTCGATCCGCGGAAGTCTGCTGCTTCTTGCATTTCCGGCCCTGCTCTCGTCGCAAGAACGTTATCGGGATCCCCTGCCGGTCATCGGCCGGATTCTGGATGCCCAGCCCGCGCCCGCGGTACTGGCCAGCCCGGACCGCTCCAAACTGCTGCTTATGGAGCAGCCGGGCCTGCCGACGATAGCCCAGGTGGCTGCCCCGGAGCTGCGATTGGCCGGAGAGCGCCTCAATCCCCGTAACAACGCCCTGTCCCGGGCACGCACCTACTCCACCATGATCGTGCAGCCGATTCCCAAGGGGGATCCCAGACGAATCGTGGTTCCCTGGCACGCCAGGGTTGGTGGCGCGCTGTGGTCACCGGATGCGAGCAAGGTGGCGTTCACCATGATCGAGGAGGGCGGGGTCTCACTCTGGATGGCCGACGCCTCGAGTGGCGCCATCCGGATGCTCTCGGGCCCGAACCTCAATGCCGCATTCGGCCAGCCGTGTCGCTGGATGCCTTCAGGAAGCGCACTGCTCTGCAGCCGGATCCCTGCCTCGCGACCTCCGGCACCGGGCACCCCGGCCGTTCCAACTGGTCCGGTAATTCAGGAATCGGGAGACCAAGCTGCCGCCAACGCGACCTATGAAGACCTGCTGCAGAACGCCCACGATGAGGAGCTGTTCGAGTACTACTTCACCAGCCAGCTGGTGCTGATTCCGCTCGCGGGCAGCGATCGACCGGTCGGAAGGCCGGGCATCCATTCCATTGTTCGGGTTTCTCCCGACGGTCGCTTCCTGCTGGTTCAGACGGTCCACCGTCCCTTTTCCTATGTGGTTTCGTGGCAGCGGTTTCCCCGCCGGAGCGAGGTGTGGGATCTCTCCGGGTCGGTGTTGAAGGTGGTCGCGGATGGCGAGCTGCAGGAAAACCTGCCCCGCTCGGACGATGGAGTGCCCCCAGGACCCCGTTCCGTTTCCTGGCGTTCCGACCTTCCCGCCACGCTTAGTTGGATCGAGGCGCTCGACGGGGGTGATCCCGCGACGCCTGCCAAGACGCGCGACCGCATCCTCATGCTCGACGCGCCCTTTACCGGCACGCCCAGCCCCCTGATCGAGCTCGAATACCGTGCCGGTACCGTGATCTGGGGCGTGAAGCTGGCCCTCGTCACCGAGGAATGGCGGAAGACTCGCCGGGCGAGGACCTGGCTGGTGAATACCCGCGCGGCGGGAGGCTCCGCGAAGCTGGTTTTCGAACGATCAAGCGAGGATCGCTACGCGGACCAGGGAGATTTTCTGACCCGCGCCGGGCTGGGCGATTCGGTCCTGCTGACGACGAAGGAGGGGCGGTTTGCCTTTCTTGCCGGCCGGGGGGCCTCGCCCGAGGGCGACCGGCCATTTCTGGACCGCCTGGAGCTGGCCACCGGAAAGACGTTGCGCTTGTGGCGTTCGGAGGCGCCCTACTACGAGGAAGTGGCTGCCTTGCTCGATCCCGATGCGGGCCGGATTCTGACCCAGCGAGAATCGGCGGCCGAGCCGCCCAATTATTTCCTGCGGGATCTCAAGAAGAGCGGCGGGGCGCAGCTCACCCGGCTTACCAGCTTCGCCGACCAGGCACCGGAATTTGCGGGGGTCTCCAAGCAGCTGATTACCTACCAGCGCGGAGACGGCGTTCAGCTTTCAGCGACCCTGTATCTGCCGCCGGGCTATGACAAGAGCAAAGGCGCCCTCCCGTTTCTGCTCTGGGCCTATCCGCGCGAGTTCCAGAGCGCGCAGGCGGCGTCCCAGGTGGTCGGCTCTCCGTACCGGTTCTCCCGTCCCAGGGGGGCGTCGCCGCTCTTTCTGCTGCTGGCGGGCTATGGTGTCCTGGACGGGCCGACCATGCCTATCGTCGCGATGGGTGGTAGGGAGCCCAACGACAGCTACATCGAACAACTGGTGGCGAGCGCCGAGGCGGCCGTGGAGAAGGTGGTGGCGCTGGGCGTGGCCGATCCCAAACGCATCGCCATCGGCGGGCATTCGTACGGCGCCTTCATGACCGCCAACCTGCTGGCGCATTCCGACCTGTTCCGGGCCGGGATCGCCCGCAGCGGAGCCTATAACCGGACTCTGACGCCGTTCGGTTTTCAGAACGAGGAGCGCAGCTACTGGGAAGCCGGAGCTACCTACAACCGGATGTCACCCTTCAACTACGCCGACAAGATCAAGGAACCGCTCCTGCTGATCCATGGGATGGCCGATGACAATTCAGGGACCTTCCCGATCCAATCGGAGCGCCTCTTTGCCGCGCTCAAGGGGAACGGCGCGAAGGTACGGCTGGTGATGCTGCCCGCCGAAGCGCACAGCTATCGCGCCCGCGAGTCGGTGGCGCACGTTCTTTATGAGATGGTGGCGTGGATGGACAAGTACGTGAAATAGGGCGTCTCACTTCCCGTACAGCGCGTTGAAGAGGAACTTGTAGGTCCCATGCGGCTGGCTCCGGAAGGTGATCTCGGGGCCGTAGAGGTAGAGGGTTCCCGCGCCCACCTTGGCTTCCGCCGCCGCGATTCCGCCGTCGAGATACTTCTGGCCCCAGGCCCAGCCGCTGCGAAGCGGCGTCGCATTGGCATACCAGGCGACCTTCCGGATGCCCTGCTGAGTCGCTTCCGGCCCCAGCTCCAGCACCGGGCTCTCGTCGAACATCACGATGGCCTTGGTCTCGAGCCCCCGCGCCGAGACAGCGCCGGTATCGACGGCAACCTCGAGCAAGGAGGCCGGGACGTAGAACTTCTCCCGCGGCAGCGGGCGGGATTGCCCGTTAGCCGCCGGTTCCACCAGGTGATTCTTGACCGGCAGGCTAAGGTATCCCGCCAGCGCGGTGGAGCTGCCGATGGTCACGACGCGGCCTCCGGCCTCGAGGAAGGCCTTGAGCTGCGGAACGGTCTTCTCGACCGTCACCCGCCCCGTCATGCTCCTGAATTCGGCGGGGAGGTCGTCTGCGGCTTCGTTGCCGAAACGCCGTGAGGCGGTCGCCGCGGCGCCGCCGGCCGGACCCGGGATGCCTCCGTCCACGAACACCAGCACGTCGAATTGATCCTTCAGGTTGCCCGCGTCGAGCCGTTGCGGGTACACCACCTCGAAGGGGAACTCGAACTGCTCGAACATCCAGCGAGTCCAGCCCGACGGCATGGATCCGCCGTACTGGTCCCACAAGCCGACCCGAATGGGCCGCAAGGGCGTGGTGCTGCCGGGAGCCGCGTTCACCGCGACCGCGGGCAAGCCCTTCTCGTCGGCAAGTTTCTTGAGGATGGCTGTGGATGTTGCGTTGGCCGGGACGTACCAGCTTCCGGTCGGATAGGTGACGCCGCCGGCGGTCGTGGCCTGCCCGAGCACCTGCACCTGCTGTTTGGCGGCCAGCAACCGATTGACGGCCAGGAATCCGTCGTTGATGCGCCGATCGATGAGGTAGGCTCGGCCCTTGCCGAGCGCCACGGTCACGGGCGGCTTGGCGAGGAGGCCGTCGAGCTTTACGAAGGGACCGTCGAAGCCGTCGAGGACGCGATCGAACTTGACGCCCATCTGGAACGCGAGGGTATAGCCCGCATTGTCGTAAGGAGGCCGGGGCGGCCCGCCAGGGTAGAGCAGATCATCCGGGTAATCCTGCGGCTCGAACATGTCGAGCACGTGCGGCCGGAAAGCCTGGGCCGTTTTGACGATGTAGGACCCTGCCGGGTACTGCTTGCCCGCGACGGTAAAGGCCGCGGTGGCCCGGTGGACATCGACACCGGACTTGATCAGCGCATTGACAAACTTGGTCGCGGTCAGGAAATCCGGCTGATTGCTTGGCAGGATGTAACCGCGGGGGTCCCGGTCTTCCGGGCGATGGAGCAGGTCGAAAAAGCGGGTGGGCACCCCGCCGGCTCCCGCTCCGCCTCCGAACCCGCCGCCCCCTCCCGCCGCCCCGCCGGCGGGCGGGTTGGCGCTGCGGTCCCTGGCCGCTTCCGCCTTGACGGCCTCGATTTCCCGCGAGGTGGTGGTCCAGCTGTCCTTGTTGCCGCGAGCGATGGCGTTGCGCCCCATCACGTAGATGTTGTACAGAAAGGTCTCGCGATAACGCGAGGCCAGGTCCAGGACCGCCCGGTTGGCCGTCATCGAATAGTCGATCGACTGGCGGAAGTGCCAGGGCTGCGGTGCGATCGGATAGGGCAAGTCGCTGTTGGACAGCTGACGGTCGGGAACGAAAGGAATCGCCATCGGGGTGGGATTGCCGATGGTCTCGGTCAGGAGCCCGACCATGTTGTGGAAATAGGCGGTGGTTCGCAGGCCGCCGTTGAACCAGGTCTGATAGGTGGCCCCGTTCCGCTCCACCACTCCGGGCTTGCCTTCCGCCGAAAAGCGCGAGTGCATGGCGGAGCCGACCAGCGAAATCTGGTCCACCACCAGCGGATCGAAGAAATAATTGTGGGGGTCCCGGAAGGGTGGGGCAAACATCACGGTACCCGCGGGGCCGGTCTGGTGGTGGTTATACATGATCTGGGGATACCACTCGCGATACATGATCCGGCTGTCGTTTTCCGACTCGGGCATGGCGTTCATGTAGAAATCGCGGTTGTCGTCGTGCCCGACGTATTTCTGGTAGAGCCGGGGCAGATCGCTCATGCTGCGGCGCAGGGAATCGGGGCGGCGCATGTACCAGCTCGCCACCAGCTCCTGTCCATCCGGGTTGACCTGCACCACCAGCTGGATCACGTCGTCGAGGATGCGCAGAGTCTCCGGGTCGTTCTGGCTGGCCATCTGCCAGACGTGCTCGATGAGCTGGTGGGAGCCCAGCACCTCGGTGGCGTGAAGGCCCCCGTCGATCCAGACCACCGCCTTGCCCTCCTTGGCCAGCGCCTTCGCCGCCTCGTCGCTGAGCCCTTCGGCCCGCGCCAGCTTCGCCGAGATCTCCTTATAGCGATCCAGCTTCGCCAGGTTGGCGGGCGAGCTGATGATCATCATGTACTGGTCGCGGCCCTCGGCGCTCTTGCCGATGGCGACCATCTTCAGCCGGGGTGATTCGCTCGCCAGCTTCTTCCAGTACTCGGTGAGCTGGGTATAGGTGGCCAGCTTGTAATCGTCACCCACGTTCCACCCGAGCTGTTGCTTGGGCGAGGTGAGCTGCTGGGCAGGGAGGAGGGCCGGGACGGTCAGGAGAGCGAGGGCGAGGGCAGCGCGCGGCGCGCGGCGGAGCAAGGTCGAATTCATCGGGTACCCTGGTTGAGCGGAAGCAGCGAGCCGGGAACCGGCCGGCCGACGGCAAAGATACGACGGGATCGGGCGCGGTGTTGAAACGAAGCGGGGGCCGCTTGCGCGACCCCCGCTGGTTGGCTGGCCCGCCTCGGCGTCAGGCGTTGCGGTCGATGCAGGTCGACTGGGCCGTGGTGGTCGGGTTCTGGGGAATATTGCCGTTGTTGAGCTCGTCGATCGAGATCGGGAGGTTGACGTCGGTTCCGTAGCTGCCGCCCTTGAACCAGGCGCCGGTCGGGAAGACCGTTTCCGCCCCGCGGCTGTACTGGCGGATGAGGCGGCGAAGATCGCCGAGCCGGTGGCCGGTGCCGAACATCCAGAAAGCCCGTTCGCGGAAGAGCAGGTCCACCCGGGCGGCCGTGGTGCCGGGGTCGGCCAGGTTGGCCAGCCCGGCTTTGGTGGCCCGGGCAACGTTGAGCTTGGCGATGAAATTCAAGAAGTCGTTGGCCTGGAGCGCCGCCTCGGCCTCGATCAGGCGAGCCTCGATTCCGGAGGCCACGATCACCGGATCGGTACGGACGGCCCACAAGATCTGATTGAAATGGCTCCCCACGGTGCCATCAAAGGCGGTATGTGCCGCCGGATCTACGGGCAGTCGGGGGTCGGCGGCGGTGCGCCAGTTCATCCCGTTGATCCCCTCGGAGTTGGGGAGGATATAGCGCTTGCTGCTGACGTTGAGCGCCCAGTTCTGATTGTCGCCCGAGTTGAGCGAGTAGGTGGTTTGATACACGAACGCGGTGGGCACCGCGGCCACTGCCGCCGCCGCCGCCGCAAACTGGCCCCGGTTGAGGAAGGCCCGCCCTTTGATGAGCTGGGCAAGGCTGGTCATGCGAGTCGCGTCGGCTCCCCCGTTATTGGCCAGGGCCGAGTCGGCATCGTTGCTGGCGCGGGCAAACACTGAGTCGACCGTAACCGGATCGCCGAAGACGATGCCGGCCGGTGTGGGCTCACTGAACGGAATCCCGTTGCAGAAAGTCTCGCCCATCAGGATTTCGGCAAACGCCGTCAGGTTGAACATCAGCGCGAGGTTCGAGGCCGGCGTCGGCGCGTAGGTGCGCAGCGCTTCGATGGCGGTGCGTCCCTCGGTGCGGATCCGCTGCAGGTTGCGGAACGGCCCCGCCAGGAAGCTGTTGGTGACGTTGGTGGTGCGGGCGTCCACCGTATTGCGCTGCTCGAAGGTGTCTCCCGAAGCCCACTCGTCGGCCAGGAGTCCCCCGAACTGGAAAATCCCATCCGGCTGTTGCGCGCCCGCCGTCACGCTGTTGAACCGGGCGATAACGCCGTTCTTGAGCGCGGCGGCGCCCGAAGCCGAGTTGGCCGAAGTGATGATATCGGGGTCATCGGCCTGCAGCAGGGAGTCACACCCGGAGAGCAGCACAATGCCACCCAGCGCCAGAGCGCCGAGCCGGCGCCCCGCGCGAAGCGTCGCGGAGAGAAGCATGTCGATTCCTTGGGTCGTGATGAGCATGGTCGGCGGCCTCAGAATCCGACGTTCAGGCGGAACGTGAAGTACGAGGGCGGGGGAGCGGTCTGGAAATCGTTGGTCAACGCCGCGCCCGTGCTGGCGAAATATCCGGTCTCCGGATCGATCCCCGGATACCGGGTAATGATTCCCAGATTGCGTCCGGCCACCGTCAGGCTGACCCGGCTGGCCGAGAGCAGGTGGGCCCACTTGTCCGGGAAGGTGTAGGTGGCCGAGAGCTCCCGCAGCCGGACGAAATCCGTCTTGAAGACGTAGCCAAACTGGGAAGAGCTGGGGGCCTGTCGCACCGCAACGGCCGCGGCCTGTTCCTTAAGCGAAGCAGTCGGGTCGAGGTCGCCGCGGCAATTGAAGCGGCTCTGGCAGCGGATCCGCTCGGTATCGAACTCCGTGTAGCCGCCCACATTGGCGCTGAGCAGGGCCTGGATCCGGAGCTTCCGCCCGAAGAGATCAAAGGCGTTGAACGCGGTGAATTCGCCCGGGGGGAGCACCGGCCCGTTGTACACCAGGCTGTCGGTCGACTTGATGAAGAGCTCGTTGCGGGGATCCGGGGTCGACACGCCGGCGACGACGGTGTTGGGGAAGAAGGCGATGATCCCGTCCTTGTTCAAATCCTGATACGTGTAGGGGCGGGTCCACCAGGCGCCGATGGGGTAGCCTTCGCGGCTCCAGTTGGTGACGCCGGGGGCGAGCGGCACCGTGCCCAGGCTCACGATCTTGTTGCGGTTGTAGGAGCCGCCTAGGGTGAGCTCCCAGCCGAAGCTCTTGCTGTCGACGATGGTCGAGTTGATGGCGAACTCGATGCCCTCGTTGGCGGTCTTCCCGATGTTTTCGAACCGGGTCGCCGGGGTGCCCGCCGACGGCGCGATGGTGCGGCTGATCAGCGCGTCGCGGCTGGTCTTCTTGTAGTAGGTCATTTCCAGATTGACCCGATTGCTCGCCAGCGACGCGTCGAAGCCCACCTCCAGCTCCGCCGTCCGCTCCGGCTTGAGGCCGGGGTTGCCCACCGCCGACACCACCAGGGCGGGGGTGTCGACGTTGTCGACATTTGAGGTAGTGGAGGTCAGGAAGAACGCGGCATCATTGGGTCCGGGCTGCCGGCCCGACGCGCCGTAGGCGCCGCGGAACCGCAGGCTGGAGAGCACGTCGCTGCGCGGAAAGAACGGCTCGTCCGAGACGACGTACGACAACGAGGCTTTGGGGTAATACACCCGCTGGAAGCCGGTGCCGAAGGCGCTGTTCTTGTCGGTACGCACTGCGCCGGTGAGGTAAAGCCGGTCCTTATAACTGAGCGACTGCTCGGCGAAGAAACCCAGGGTCGCGCTGATGGTCGTGGCCTCCGAGACGCTGGGGATCGAGCCGGACGAAACCGTCCGTCCGCCCGGAGTCAGGTTGGAGGCATCGGCCCGGCCCTGGGTGAACTTTTCCTTGCCGTACTGCCCGCCCACGATCGTCTTGCCGCCCACATCCGCCATCACCTTGTACGTGGCGGTGGCGTTGATGTCGCCGGTGTAGTTGAAGAACGTGGTCCGGGCGTCGGTACGGAAGCCGGCCTTGGAGCCCACCGAGGGATCGGTGGCCGAGGACGCGAAGTAGGTGCACTGATCGCGGATGCAGAGCTCGTTGTCTTCCCGGCTGGTGAAATCCATGCCGATCACGGCGCGGGTCGAGAGCCAGCTGGTGGGGCGGTAGGTATAGGTGGCCGACGTAATAGTGCGGTTGATGTCCTGGTTGACATTGTCGGAGAAGAACTCATCCGGGGTGTAGCGCTGATAGCCGTAATTATCGCGGAAGAAAGTGGTGGCCGCGCCCGGCGGGTTGACGATGTTGTGCTTGAACCCCGACCCGCCGTACAGATTGGAGCCGAGACCGGTGGTGTTGTTGTCGGTCTGGGGCAGCCGCTGGGTGCTGGTCACGAAGCCGCTGCTCAGGGCCAGGTCCATCCGCTCGTTCAGGTTGACGTTGAGGTTGGCGCGCACGTTCATCTTGCGCAGCGCATTCGGGTTGACCTGGTAGCTCGGCACGCTCTGCAGCGCGCGGGCGGCCAGGATGCGCTGCTGGAATATCTGGGGCATGCGCAGGACGCCGATTTCCTTCTCCCAATCGCCCGAGATGTAGTAGCGCAGCGCGTCGGTGCCGCCGCTGACCTGGAGGCTGTATTCCTGCCGGTGTCCGGTGCCCAGCGGTGAGGACTCCGGATCTTTCCAGGCGTCGAACTTGGAAACGCTGTCCTGGACGCAGGTCTTGGCCGCGACACCCGACAGGAAGCACTGGGTGGTGTTGTTGGCGGCCGAGCCCGCGGTCCAGGCCCGGTAATTGAGGGGGTACTTGTTGCGGTCGAACACGCCGCCCTGCTCCATGGAAGCGCTCCAGACCGGCTTGCCGGCCCGCCCGCGCTTGGTCTTGATGACGATCACGCCGTTGGCCGCGTCGGTGCCGTAGAGCGTCGACGCAGAAGGACCCTTGACGACGTCGATCGACTCGATGTCCTCGGGATTGAGGTCGTTGACCCGGCTCGGGTTGGTGCCGCCGATGCTGATTGCCGCCGAGTTGACCGCGCTGGTGACCCGGATTCCATCGACCACATAGATCGGCTCGTTGGAGAGCGAGAGCGAGCTGGCTCCGCGAATCCGGACCCGCGCACCGGCTCCGGTCAGACTGCCGGGCAGGACCTGGACTCCCGGGGCCTTGCCGACCAGCAGATCGTTCATGTTGGTGATGGAGGAGGTCTTGACCAGGTCCGCGACGTCGACGGTGGAGACCGAGTTTCCCACCTCGCGCTTGGCCTGATCGCCGGTGGCCGTGACCACCACCTCGTCGAGGGAGTAGGGGGTCAGCACGAGGGCGAAGTCGGCGGTGACTGCACTCTGGTCCGGAACGGTCACGCTCTTGGTGCCGGAGGCGTATCCGATCTGGGAGGCCCGGACCTGCTGCGCTCCCGCCGGAACCCCGGTGATCCGGTAACGCCCTTCACTGGTTGAGGTGGCCGTGAGGCTGGTGCCCAGGATCACGATCCGGGCCCCCACCAACGGGGCTCCATTGGCCTGGTCGGTGAGCCGGCCGGACACGATGCCCTGCGCCGCAGCGGAAGCGGCCCCGGCGCACAGCACGCCGAGGAGGAGCAGAGGTTGACGGAGGAGGTGACGGAACGCTGAGGCGGTCATGGGGAGCGATCCTCGCGAGTGTGAACGCTTGGGCGGTGCGCTAACCCTATCTGGCCGAGCAGGGGCCGTGCCGCCCCGACTCATTATGAACAGCATTGTCCCGCCTGTAGTTGAACCATGGAGAACCTCCGCCCCGTGTGCTTTCGACACTCAGGCGGTGGCCCGGTCATGTGGAGGTGACACTACTGCGTGAAGAGCAAGGGATAAGTATGCGTGGGGACCGGCGGGGGAGCAAGACGGAGGGTAAGCGGGTGCCTACCCTCCGCGGCTGGCTGCTTACGGCGTCCTGCGCAGCTCCATACTTCCATTCACGGTACTCAGGCTCAGGCTGCGGCCACCCTGGCCGATGGTGCCACTCATCCGGCGGGGGCCCCACTTGCCGCGCACGGTCAGCGGGAAGTCGGTGGACATGGAGCCGTTCACGGTCGAGGCATCGACCTGCATGCTGGCGTCGGAGGGAAGCTCCACTGTGATGCCGCCGTTGACGGTGGAGAGCTCGGCTTCGCCCTCCCAATCGGCCCGGCCCATCCGCGCGGTAATCGAGCCGTTCACGGTGGTGGCGCTGGCCCAGGAGCTGGTCTCCACGGTGAGGTTGCCGTTCACGCTATGGACCTCGGCCACGGCCGTAAGGCCGCGTGCCACCACCTGTCCATTGACGGTACGCCCAGTGAACTGAACGCCGCGCGGGACCTTGATGGTCCAGGCGACCTGAACGTCGTTGTTGCGGGTGTTGTTGCGACCTTTGCCGCCCGGACGGCACTCGTTGGGCTCGCCGCGGCGGGCGGAGGGATAGACCGCACAGATCGTTACGCCCTCCGAATGTTCCACGATGTCGATCTCGACCTCGGCGGGATCGTTCCGGCGACCCCGCTTGATCGCGCGCACCTCGACCTCGCCGCCTGAGGAGCCGCTCGCGTCGATCGACCCGTTGATGCCGACGATTTCGATCCGCTTGCCTGCGGCGAGGGCGCGGTGCCAGTTGAATTCGTCGGATTGGACGGTGGGGCCGGCCAAGACGCTGAGGATGCTGAGGACAAGAACCATGGAGTCACCGGGGTACGGGTTGGTCAGCCACCTACGCAGGCGCGGCGCGCCGGGATTCACCATCCCCTCCGATGCTCGAATCTCTCCCCGCGTTGGAAGTATCTTTGGGGCAATGACTACCTTCGCTCCCGCCATCATCCGCGCCCCGACCGGGACGCGGCTCTCCTGTAAGGGCTGGCACCAGGAGGCCGCGCTCCGGATGCTGATGAACAATCTGGACCCTCGCGTGGCGGAACGCCCGGAGGACCTGGTGGTATACGGAGGCAGCGGCAAGGCGGCGCGAAACTGGGCCAGCTACAAGAAGATCGTCGAGACGCTGCGCCGGCTCGAGAACGACGAGACCCTGCTGATCCAGAGCGGAAAGCCGGTCGGGGTCTTCCGCACCCACGACGAAGCTCCCCGCGTGCTGATCGCCAATGCGCACCTGGTCCCGCGCTGGGCCACCTGGGAGGAATTCCGGCGGCTGGAAGCCCTCGGACTGACCATGTTCGGCCAGATGACCGCCGGGTCCTGGATCTACATCGGCACCCAGGGCATCCTGCAGGGCACTTACGAAACCTTCGCGGAATGCGCGCGGCAGCATTTCGGCGGCACGCTGGCCGGGCGGCTGGTGGTGACGGGCGGGCTGGGCGGGATGGGTGGCGCGCAGCCGCTCGCGGCAACCATGAACGGCGCCGCGTTCCTGGGGGTGGAGGTGGACCCCGCGCACATCACCCGCCGCGTAGAGAGCGGGTATTGCGATCGCCTCGAGACCAACCTCGACAGCGCGCTCGCGCTGGTGCTCGAGGCCCGCGCCGCGCGGCGGCCGCTCTCCGTAGGCCTGGTCGGCAACGTCGCGGAGGTGCTGCCCGAGCTGGTGCGGCGCGGTGTGCCGGTGGACATCGTGACCGACCAGACCTCGGCCCACGATCTGCGGCTGGGCTACGTCCCGCTGGGCTATTCGGTGACGACTGCCGCCGACTTTCGGGAACGGGACCCCGCCGGCTATGAGACGGCCGTGCTCGACTCGATGGTGGCGCACGTCGAGGCGATACTCGCCCTCAAGCGGGCGGGGTCCATCGCCTTCGATTACGGCAACAACCTGCGCGGCCAGGTGGCGGACCACCGCGGGATGGCACAGGCGTTCGAAATACCGGGTTTCGTGCCGGCCTTCATCCGGCCGCTCTTCTGCCGCGGCGCCGGACCCTTCCGCTGGGCCGCGCTCTCGGGCGATCCGGGCGACATCGCGGTGACCGATGCGGCGGTGCTGGAAACCTTCCCGCAGCACGAAGC
>DATCWE010000340.1:0-7617 GCA_036566495.1 Gemmatimonadales bacterium
GACTGGGTGAAGGTCCGGGTGGACGCCTGGGTCAAGCGCACCGAGGTGGACGGCCCGCTCGCCCCGCCGCCGGCAATCACCGCGGCGATGCTGCGCGAGAACCCCGAGCGCTACGTCGGACAGACGGTGGAATGGCGGGTGCAGTTCCTCGCGCATCAGCAGGCCGACGAGCTGCGTCCCGAGATGCCGCCGGGGCGGCCGTACCTGCTCGCGCGGGGACCGCTGCCCGAATCGGGTTTCGTCTACGTGCTGCTCACCAAGGAGCAGGCCGGCCAGCTGCAAGGCCTGCAGCCGCTCGACGAGCTGGCGGTGACCGCCACGGTGCGCGCCGCGCGGACCCGCTATCTCGCCACGCCCGTCGTGGAGCTGCTGCGGGTGGGGCAGGCCAAGTGAGGTCTCGATGAACGAACAACTGCGCCAACGCATCATGCGGCGGCTCGAGGCGCTGGCCGACGAGCGCGGCTACCAGATTCTCGACTACGTCGAGTTTCTGGAGAGCAAGTACGCCCAGCGCGCCACGCCCACCAACCTCTTTGCCAAGATCTCCGAAGGCATCGAGGACACCATGCGGGCCGCGCGGATCCCCATCAAAGCCATCTCCGGCACCACGGGGCTGGTGGACAGCGCGGGCAAAGTGATGAAAGGAGTCGCCGCCGCGGCGCAAAGCGTCGTCGATGAAGCCCTCCAGGCCGCGGCGCCCAGCAAGCTGCCCGCGGCGAAGCCGCCTGCCGAGGAGCCGCCTGCTTGATTTCACTCTGACCCCACCCTAATCTTCCGGATGAGTTCGCTCCGGCCCGGCGTCGCGCTCACCTTCGACGACGTCCTGCTCGTCCCCCGTCACAGCTCCGTGCATCCTCGCGACGTGTCCACGGCCACGCGGTTCACCCGTGGTATCGCGCTGTACATCCCCCTGGTCTCCGCCGCGATGGACACCGTCACCGAGGCGGAAATGGCCATCGCGATGGCGCGCGCGGGAGGCATCGGGATCATCCACAAGAACATGGCGGTGGACCGGCAGGCCGCCGAGGTGGATCGCGTCAAGCGCAGCGAGAGCGGGATGATCCTGAACCCGATCACCCTCGGTCCGGGCCGGCCCTTGCGGGAAGCCGCCGCCCTGATGCGGCGCTTCGGGATCTCCGGGGTGCCGATCGTGGACGGCACCGGCAAGCTGATCGGGATCATCACCAATCGCGACCTGCAGTTCGAGCGCGACCTGGAGCAGCCGGTGCACCAGGCCATGACCAAGGACAACCTGGTTACCGCGCCGGTGGGGACGACCCTCGAAGAAGCGGAGCGCATTCTGGCCCGCCACCGGATCGAGAAACTGCCGGTGGTGGATCCGGGGGGCGTACTGCGCGGGCTGATCACCGTCAAGGACATCTTCAAGCGACGCCAGCACCCCGATGCCAACAAGGACCAGCACGGCCGCCTGCGAGTCGGCGCCGCGGTCGGCGCCGGGGGCGACGCCCGGGTCCGGGCTCAGGCGCTGGTCGATGCCGGCGTGGATGTCCTGGTGGTGGATTCGGCCCACGGGCACAGCGCGGGCGTGCTGGCCACCATCGACGAGCTGCGCCAGGCGTTCCCCGAGGCACAACTGGTGGGCGGCAACGTGGCGACGGAGGAGGGGGCGCGCGAGCTGGCGCGGCGCGGGGTCGACGCGGTGAAGGTCGGCATCGGTCCCGGCAGCATCTGCACCACGCGGGTCGTCACCGGGGTCGGCGTGCCGCAGGTGACGGCGATCGTGGATGCCGCGCGCGGGGCGGGAGAGCTGCCCATCATCGCCGACGGCGGCATCAAGTATTCGGGAGACGTGGTCAAGGCGCTCGCCGCCGGCGCGGCCTCGGTCATGATGGGGTCGATGCTCGCGGGCACCGAGGAAAGCCCGGGCGAAAGCGTGCTCGCCGAGGGCCGGCGCTACAAGATGATCCGCGGGATGGGCAGCCTGGCGGCGATGCAGGACGGCTCGGCCGATCGCTACTTTCAGGACGGCGAGCTGGCCCCGGGGAAGATGGTCCCCGAGGGCATCGAAGGGCGCGTCCCTTACAAGGGGCCCGTTGCGGACGTACTCTACCAGATGGTCGGCGGCCTGCGGAGCGGCATGGGCTATTGCGGCGCCGCCGACGTGGCGGCGTTACAGCGGGACGTCGAGTTTCTCCGGATCACTTCCGCGGGCTTGCGCGAGTCGCACCCGCACGATGTGACGATCACTCGGGAAGCACCGAACTACAGCGCCTGAACAGGGGATCATTCCCTGCTCCCCGAGTCCCCAACCCCGAGCATCCCATGAACCTCTGGGCCACCAAGTCCGTCCAATCCCTCCGTGCCGAGGCGGAAGCGGTCAACGAGCGTTCGCTCAAACGCACGCTCGGTCCCGTCAACCTGACCGCGCTGGGCATCGGGGCCATCATCGGCGCCGGCATCTTCGTGCTGACCGGACAGGCCGCGGCCCTGCACGCCGGCCCCGCGGTTCCCCTCTCGATGGCGCTGGTGGGCATCGCCTGCGCGTTCGCCGGGCTCTGCTATGCCGAAATGGCGAGCGTGGTGCCGGTGGCGGGGAGCGCCTACACCTATTCCTATGCGACGATGGGCGAGCTGGTCGCCTGGATCATCGGCTGGGACCTGGTGCTGGAATACGCCGCCGGGGCCGCGACGGTCGGGGTGGGCTGGTCGGGGCCCCTGGTGGACCTGCTGCGGCTGTTCGGCATCGAGCTCCCCGCGAAGCTCACCAACTCGCCGACGGTCTGGTGCACGGCGGGCCAGGTGCAGAGCGCCGTGGCGGGATGCGTTCACAGCGGCCTCAACTTCACCGGCGCGATCCTCAACGTGCCGGCGGTGTTCATCGTCGCGCTGATGTCCACGATTCTGGTGATCGGGATCAAGGAGTCGGCCAGCGTCAACAACCTGATCGTGCTGCTCAAAGTGATCATCGTGCTGGTGATCCTGGCCATCGGCCTCCAGCACATCGTCCCCGGCAACTGGAAGCCTTTCATCCCGCCCAACACCGGCGAGTGGGGCACCTACGGGTGGTCCGGGGTGCTGCGCGGCGCCGGACTGGTGTTCTTCGCGTATATCGGATTCGATGCGGTGTCCACCGCGGCGCAGGAGGCCAAGAACCCGCAGAAGGACCTCCCGATCGGCATCCTGGGGTCGCTCGCCATCTGCACACTGCTGTATGTCGCAGTTTCGGCGGTGCTCACGGGGATGGTGTCCTACACCGAGCTCAACGTGGCTGCGCCGGTGGCCTACGCCATGGAAAAGGTCGGCGCGCCGCACTGGGTGCGCATCGCGATCGACGTGGGCGCCACGCTCGGCCTGGCCTCGGTGATCCTGGTCATGCTGCTCGGGCAATCGCGGGTGTTCTATTCGATGTCGCGCGACGGATTGCTGGGGGGCTGGGCTTCGAAGGTGCACCCGAAGTTCCGCACCCCGTACGTCTCGACCATCTTCACCGGCGTCGCGGTCGGGCTCGCGACGGGCATGCTGCCGCTGCAGCTGCTGGGCCAGCTGGTCAACATCGGCACGCTGCTGGCGTTCGTGCTGGTGTGCTTCGGAGTCCTGATCCTGCGGAAGACCCGCCCGGACCTGGCGCGTCCCTTCAAGACACCCTGGGTGCCCTTCGTGCCCGTCATGGGGATCCTCTGCTGCTTTGGCCTGATGCTGACCCTCCCGGGCGACACCTGGCTCCGGCTGCTGGTCTGGCTGGTGATCGGCTTCGCCATCTACTTCGGCTACGGCCGGTACCACAGCGTGCTGCAGCGCGAGCGGGAAGCCGCGGGCAAATAGCGAACCGCAACCACCACCAGCCAACCAACGAGGCCGAATGAATCTCTTCAGGCGGAAATCCGTTGCGGTGCTGCAGGCCCAGGCGGCCGGCGACCAGAGTCTGAAGCGCGTGCTGGGCCCGCTCAACCTGACCCTGCTGGGCATCGGGGCCATCATCGGGACGGGCATCTTCGTCCTGACCGGGACGGTGGCCGCGCTCAACGCCGGACCGGCGGTGGTGCTCTCCTTCGTGTTCGCGGGCATCGCCTCGATCTTCGCGGCGCTGTGCTACTCGGAGTTTGCCGCCCTGGTACCGATCGCGGGCAGCGCCTACACCTACGGGTACGCCACGCTGGGTGAGCTGTTTGCCTGGATCATCGGCTGGGACCTGATTCTGGAGTACGCGCTCTCGGCCACCACGGTGGCGATCGGCTGGTCGGGTTACGTGGTGTCCTTCCTCGGGCGCACCCTCGGCATCAACATCCCGCCCGAGCTCTCGGCTGCGCGCGGGATCTGCGTGTCCGTGGTGGACGGATCGACCATGGCCGGGGTCGACTGCGCGTCGCTCAGCGGCGGTCCCTATGTCGCCTCGCTGTTCAATCTGCCGGCGGTCATCATCGTCGCGCTGGTGACCACCCTGCTGATCATCGGGATCAAGGAGTCGGCGCGCTTCAACAACATCATCGTGTTCGTGAAGGTCGCGGTGGTGCTGCTCTTCATCGCGCTGGCCGTCAAGGCGGTGCACCCGGCCAACTGGCACCCCTTCATTCCGCCCAACGAGGGCGCGCGCGACGCCTTCGGGTTCACCGGCGTCGTGGCCGGCGCGGGAGTGGTGTTCTTCGCCTACATCGGCTTCGACAGCGTCAGCACCGCCGCCCAGGAAGCCAAGAACCCCCAACGCGACATGCCCATCGGCATCATCGCGTCGCTGCTGATCTGTACGGTGCTCTACATCATCGTGGCGGCCATCGCGACCGGCGTGATGCCCTATAGAGAGCTGAACGTGCCCGATCCGATCGCCCAGGTGGCGGATCGCGCGGGGCTGGGCTGGATCGCGGGGCTGATCAAGCTGGGCGCCATCGCGGGGCTCACCTCGGTCATCCTGGTGCAGCTGTACGGCCAATCGCGCATCTTCTTCTCGATGTCGAACGACGGGCTGCTGCCCCCCTTCATCGCCAAGGTGCACCCCAAGTTCCGCACCCCCTACCTGACCCAGATCCTGGTCGGGATCGGCGTGGCGATCCCGGCCGGGTTCCTGACCGTGCGGGAAGCCGGCTCGCTGGTGTCGATCGGGACGCTGCTGGCGTTTGCGATCGTCTCGGCGGGAGTGCTGGTGCTGCGGATCCGCGAGCCCAACCTGCACCGGCCCTTCAAGACGCCGCTGGTCTGGTTCGTGGCTCCCGCCGGCATCCTTTCGGCGCTCTACCTGATGTGGTATCTGCCCTGGCGCACCTGGGAACGGCTGATCATCTGGCTGGTCATCGGGCTGGTGCTCTATTTCGTGTACGGCATGCGGAAGTCGAAGCTGGCGGCTTCGTAGGCGATCAGTGGCTTAGGCAATCAGGCAATCAGGCAATCAGGCGATCAGGCAATCAGGGAAGACCCCGATTGCCTGATTGCCTAATCGCCTGCTCCCCTGCAGTTTAGTTTCCCCCATGACCATCACCCTCTCCACCGAAAAACTCCACGCCGCCGAAGAGCTCGCCCGCTTGCTGGTGCCCGGCCGACGGGTCTGCCTGACCACCCATGTCAACCCGGACGGTGACGGGCTCGGCAGTGAAGTCGGCCTGGCCCACCTGCTGCGCGGACTGGGCGTCGAAGCGGTCGTCGCGAATCCGACCACTACGCCGGAGCGGTTTGCGTTCCTGTTTGCCGACCTGCCCGGCGTGGATCGCAGCGCGGAGGCGGTGAAGACACTGCGCACGGCCGACATCATCGTGGTGCTGGACATTTCCGATCTGGGCCGCCTGGGCATGCTCAGCCAAACCGTTGCGGAGCGCGGGGTCCCCGTCGCCTGCGTCGACCATCACGTCAGCCCGGGGACCCTGCCGGACGGCCCCCGTTATGTTGACCCCACCGCCGCCGCGACCGGCGAGCTGATTTCCGAGATTGCGCTGGCCAATGGCTGGCCGCTCACGCCGCCGGTGGCGCGCGCCCTCTACGTCGCGCTGGTAACCGATACCGGCGGTTTCCGGTTCAGCAATACCCATCCCCGCACGTTGCGCATCGCCGCCGAGCTGCTGGAGACGGGTCTGGATCCCGAGAGCATCTACCTCGACGTCTACGCCAATGCGCCCAAAGGGCGTCCCCGGCTGCTCGCCGAGACGCTGCAAACGCTGGTGATCGAGGAAGACCCCGGGCTGGGCTGGGTGACGGTACCGCCGGGAGCCCTGGAGCGGCACGGGGTGAGCGTGGATGATCTGGACGGCATCGTCGAGTTCCCGCGCTCGGTGGCGGGCGTCCGCATGGCGCTGCTGTTCCGCGAGATGTCGCAGGGCCGCATCAAAGTGTCGCTGCGCTCGGTGGGAGACGTCGACGTGGCGGCGTTCGCCAAGCCTTACGGCGGCGGGGGCCACAAGCATGCCGCCGGGGTCGCGCTGGCGGGATCGCTGCCCGAGGTGCAGGAGACGATTCTGGGAGCCGCCCGGGAATATCTGGCCGGCACGCCGCGCGGTTGACCCGCCCGGTTATTATTCCGGCATGCCCAACACGCTCGAGCGCATCGAACAAACCCTGGATACGCTGCGACCCTACATTTCGTCGCACCGCGGTGTGGTGGAGGTGGTGGATTTCGACGAATCCGACGGGGTGCTGCTGCTGCGACTCGGCGGCACCTGCTCGGGTTGCAGTGCCTCCTCGATCACCTTGCGGCAAGGCATCGAGGCCCGGCTGCGGCAGATGGTGCCCGAAGTGAAACAAGTGGACGCGATTTGAGCGATTCCCTGCAGTCCCAGGTTGGCGCCGCGCTCGCCCGTATCAGGAATCCCCGGCTCGACAACGATCTGCTCTCCGCCGGCATGATCCGCGACCTCGCGGTCACCCCGGAAGGCAAGGTCAGCTTCACGGTGCTGCTGTCGCGCGAAGACCCCGCGACGCTGGTGCGCGAGGCGCGCAACGCGGTGAAGGCCGTCCCCGGCGTGCAGGCGGATGGGGTGAAGATCAGCGTAGTCGATCCCGCCGGTCCGCCCGGCGCGACCCATGGTCCGCCCGGCCCGGGCCCGCAGTCGGCCGGCTCGATTCCCGCGCCGGTTCCCAGCGAGCTACCCCGACTCGGCCGAGTGATCGCGGTGAGCTCCGGCAAGGGCGGAGTGGGGAAGTCCACCGTGGCCGCCAATCTCGCCATTGCGCTGGCGCAACAGGGCCATCGGGTGGGATTGATGGACGCGGACATCTACGGTCCCAATATCCCCCGCATGTTCGGGACCTTCGAGAAGCCGGTGGTGATCGGCGGGCGGATTCGCCCGCTGGCGGCGCACGGCGTCAAGCTCATGTCGATCGGGTTTCTGGTGGACCGGGACGCGCCGGCCATCTGGCGCGGGCCTATCATCATGAAGGTGATCCAGCAGTTTCTGCGCGACGTGGACTGGGGCGAGCTGGACTATTTCCTGGTGGATATGCCGCCAGGCACCGGGGATGCCCAGCTCTCGCTGGTTCAGTCGGTGGCGGTGTCCGGCGCGGTGATCGTGACGACGCCGCAGGAGATGGCGGTGGGCGACGCGCTCAAGGGCGCCAAGATGTTCGAACGGGTGAGCGTGCCGGTAGTCGGGGTGGTGGAGAACATGGGACCCTACACCGATCCGGCCAGCGGGATCCGCTACGCGTTCTTCGGTGAGGGCGGTGGCCAGCGGCTGGCGG
>DATCWE010000379.1:0-5061 GCA_036566495.1 Gemmatimonadales bacterium
CGGCGAAGCTCGGCGAGCGCGTGGGCAGGTTCCCAATCCGCAAAACCCGGAACGGCCAAGAAGTAGACTGCTTTGGTAGGCACCAGCCCCTCGGTAGTCTAAAGCATTGTGGAGTTGCCTAACGGCCTGCGCTTCTGCTGCGGGGCGTGCCGCAGCCGCCGCAGACCAAGTTCGTCAAAGATAGCCCGCGGCGGCGGAGGCGCCCACGCCCCGACAGCAGCAAGCGCTTGTTAGGCCACATCGATGGCTATATCAAGGTACAGCGACCACCACTCCGGCGAGTTCAGGCCATGCTCCGGGAATCCCGTGCCCGATGGCGAGCTGAATGACCAAGTCAGGTGTGCGTGCGAGGTGCTCAACTGCAAACCAAATATTTGACCACACAGTCATTCTGGGCGGCGCGATAGCCTCAGGCGGTACGCCGGTCCAGGGCGAGACGTACAGAGAGCCGTAAACGGGGAATTCGTCTTCGAGAGGGTAATCGGCCATTCCGATATCGTAGTCGTTTGGACTTGCCTTGGTCGGAGGAGGGGATCCTGCGGGGTGTGGGAATCGAACGAGGCACAACTGGCGTCGCTCGTTGAGCGCGCTGAGGGGAGGCCCCGCTACTATGTCCTCCGCGATGTGAATCTCTCCAGAGGCCTTGAATGAGATCCTAGAGCTCTTGGGAAGGTCGACGCCCGTAAAGGGTACCCCTTCCGCGTCCTTGAAGGACACGGATCCTTGTCCCGCCGCTTGCTTGGACACTCTAAAACCATGACCTGGCCTACCGAACAGCGTTCCGAGGTAGATACTTCCATCCGAGCCAACTCGCAGCCATAGGAGCGGACGCCAGGCGCTGTCGTGCCAGAGTGCGAACCGAACTCTTTGGCCAGCTCTTGGCCTGTTGATCTCCATCGTTCGAATCAGGTTGCGATGTGGCCTAACGGATCGCGCTTCTGCTGCGGGGCGTGCGGCGGCAGCCGCGCAGCCCCCAGGCAGAAGATAGGGCGCGGCTGCCGCCTCGCAAACGCCCCGTCAGCAGCAAGCGCTGGTTAGGCATCCGGTCCTGGTGAAGTCCGCCAGTAGTACGATGGCGACTCGTAGGGAATCACGTCAAAGTACTGACGCCCTGTCTGCGGAGCGATATCCTCTGAGTCCACTTCATTGGCGGTGAGTGGACGCCAAGATGGGTCACGACGAAAGCCTCGCTTAAGCTCGAGCGAGACAGGGGCCCCCGGAAGAAAAAGCTGCTGTTTCTCGTAGAGGCTCTCACTGTTTGCTCCGCCTCGCATCCCTGGATGCAGGAGCTGGACTGGATCGTCTTCCCAGCCGCAGATCGGGCAGATGTCATAGCTGCCGGATGGTTCAGCAAATACGAGGAATCCGCATGCCGGGCATGGGTGGCGAGGCAAGCTAGAGCTCAAGTTGCAAAGAGGCAGCGTTAGGCATCGGCCTGACCAGAGTCTACGAGCCACTCTATCCTGCCACGAGCCTCAGCCTCTGCCCGATCGAGCGAGTCGCAGATGGTTGTCGGACGGTGGCCGACTGGTGCCCATGCGCCCTCTTCAGCGAGAAAGTGCCACTCGGCGAAACTAAAGGCCCCGTCCTGACGACGGACGAGGACGACCTTTTTGAGCCGATCCCTGTTGAACAGCGTCTTGACTTCGATCTCGGTCATACCCGAATCCACGTCGGATGCCTAACTTGAATTCTACTGCGTTATTGTGGGTCGGCCTGAGTTTCCCCGACCTGTCCCGGTCAGTCTAATCCGCACTGACTGCAAAGCCCCCCGCCAGCCCGTCCAGCGGACTCCGCACCCCAAGTCTACTCCGATTCAGCACGTGCGTGTACAGCATCGTCACCCGGAGGTCGCGGTGGCCCAGAAGCTCCTGCACCGTCCGGATGTCGTACCCCGCCTCGAGCACGTGCGTCGCGAAGCTGTGCCGCAGCGTGTGACAGCTCGCCCGCTTCCCGATCCCCGCCCGCCGCACCGCATCCCCCATCGCCCGCTGCATCGCCGACTGATGCAGATGGTGCCGCCGCCGCTCCCCGCTCGCCCGGTCCCGGTAGCTCCGGCTCGCCGGAAACACCCACTGCCAGGCCCAGCTCGCCGCCGCCGCGGGCGCCTTGCGCTCGTACGCATCCGGCAACGCCACCCGGCCCTCCCCACCGGCCAGATCCTCCGCGTGCCGTGCCCTCACCCGCACCAGATGGCGCGACAACGGCTCCCGCAACGCCTCCGGCAACACCGTCACCCGGTCCTTGGCGCCCTTGGCACGCCGGATCCGGATCTCCCCGCGCTCGAGATCCAGGTCCTTGACCCGCAGCGAAAGACACTCGCTCAGCCGCATCCCGCTCCCGTACAACAACAGCCCCACCAGCCGGTACACCCCCGCCAGCTGTGCCAGCACACGCTCCACCTCGGCTCGGCTGAGCACCTCGGGGATTCGGGTCGCCGGGCGGGCCCGCAGGATCGCCCCCGGCAGCGCCAGCGGCTTGCTCACCACCTCCCGGTAGAGGAATAGAAGTGCCGACAGTGCCTGGGTTTGCGTCGCGGCCGCGGCCCCCCGTTCCTGGGCCAGGTGGCGCAGGAACTCCGCGACCTCGATGGGGCCGAGATCTTTGGGATGCCGGTGGCGGTAGAAGCGGATGAACCGCCGCACCCAGAAGGCATAGGCCTCCTCGGTACGCGCGGAATAGTGTCCCATGCGCAGCTTCGCGCGCAGGGCGGTCAGCAGTGTGGTCTTAGGCCGCGGAGAAGGGGCGGAGAAGCCGGGACCCGCGCCTGGAGAACCGAACCGGGATGCGCCGAGTTGCATGACTCCACGCTAACGGTCGCCCTTCCAATCCGTGGATCAGAAACACGCGAAGCCATTCAGCATCGTTGGAGCAGCGTCCCCGAAAACTGCGGAGTGGACCGTGAAATCGCTGGACCAGACCCGAAAAACCGTGCGGCGGACCCCCGGAAAGACGCTTGATCCGCCCTTGACGCCGGCCCACCAGCTTGGGGACCGCAAGCTGGACTCGAGCACACCTCCACCCGGGACCGGACCATGCGCCGCGCCACTTCGAGCAGCCTCCACCGGGCCATCGCCCTGGTCGTCGTGCTGGCTTACCTCCCCGCCTGCACCGAGTGGCGCCCCCTGCCCGGCCCGCAGCCCGCGCAGCGGCTTAGCGGGGAGCACGACCTGCTTATCACCCTGAAGGACGGAACCCGCGTCACCCTGCTCAAGGCGCGGGTGACGGGAGACAGCCTGGTAGGCCAGGCCAGCCAGGGCGGCTCCCGCTACCGGAAGATCCGCCGCGCCGTGGCGCTGAGCGACATCCGCGAGCTCGCGGATCGCCAGTACAGCGAGGGCAAGTCGGCGGCAGCAATGGCCGGAGGGATGCTCGGCGCGGGTGTACTAGCCCTGGTGGCGCTGGGGATCTACGTCAACCAGTCCATGAGCTTCGAGATCGGGTGTCCGCCGCCGGGCTGCACGCGGTAACCCGCGGCACTACCCCGCGGTGAGAAACATCCGCAGCACCCTCGGCAGGATTCCCCCGTGTTTGAGGTATTCCAGCTCCACCGGCGAGTTCAAGCGCACCACCGCCTCGAAGACGATGTCCTTTCCGGGGTCCTTACCTTCCTCCGCCACCGCACGCACGGTCACCCGCCCACCGGGAGCGAGACCCTCCGCGATGCCAGTGAGGTGGTAGACCTCCCGCCCGCTCAGCCCTAAGGTTTCCCGGGTCTGCCCCGCGACGAACTGCAGCGGTAGCACGCCCATCCCCACCAGGTTGCTGCGGTGGATCCGCTCGTAGCTCTCGGCGATCACCGCCTTGACGCCCAGCAGGGTGGTGCCCTTGGCGGCCCAGTCGCGGCTGGAGCCGGTGCCGTATTCCTTGCCGGCCAGCACCACGAGGGGAGTTCCGTCCGCGATATAGCGCATTGCCGCGTCGTAGATGGAGAGCACTTCGCCGCTGGGGAAATGGAGGGTCCAGTTGCCCTCCTGGTCGGGCACCAGGCGGTTCTTGATGCGCACGTTGCCGAAGGTGCCGCGCATCATGACCTCGTGATTGCCGCGCCGCGCCCCGAAGGTGTTCCAGTCCACATGCTGGACGCCGTGCTCGAGCAGGTAGCGCGCGGCGGGACCGTTCTTGGGAATCGAGCCCGCGGGCGAGATGTGGTCGGTGGTAACCGAGTCGCCCAGCGAGGCTAACACGCGGGCCCCCGCGATGTCGGCCAGCCGGCCGGCCTCGCGCGGGAGGTCCTGGAAGAAGGGGGGCTCCTGCACATAGGTCGACTGGCGGTCCCATGCGAAGCGGTCACCCTCCGGAATGGTCAGCGCGCGCCATTCTTCGTCGCCGTCGAAGACCGAGGCGTACTTCTCGGTAAAGAGCGCGGGCTTGAGCGCCGCGGCCATGGTGCGCTTGATCTCCTCCAGGCTGGGCCAGATGTCGCGCAGGAACACCGGTTTGCCGTCCTTGCCGGTGCCGAGCGGCTCCTTGAGGAGATCGGTCGCGACGCAGCCGGCCAGCGCGAAGGCGACCACCAGCATGGGCGAAGCGAGATAGTTGGCGCGCACCTGGGGATGGATGCGGGCCTCGAAGTTCCGGTTGCCCGAGAGCACGGCCGCGGCGACGAGGTGATCGGTCTCGATGGCCTCGGCGACTTTCTCGGGGAGCGGGCCGCTGTTGCCGATGCAGGTGGTGCAGCCGAAGCCCACGATGTTGAAGCCGAGCTGCTCGAAGGACGGCATCAGACCGGCGGCCTCGAGGTAGGCCTGCACGACGCGGGAGCCGGGGGCCATGCTGGTCTTGACCCAGGGCTTGGTGGCGAGGCCGCACTCGATGGCCTTCTTCGCCAACAACCCCGCGCCCACCATGACCGAGGGGTTGGAGGTATTGGTGCAGCTGGTGATGGCGGCAATGACCACGGCGCCGTCACCCAACACGAAATCCTTGTCGCGTTGCCACCAGGGCAGCTCCTCGGCCACCGCGACGGCCGCGGCGCCCTCGGCGGCCACCGCGCCGGCGGTTCCGGCGGCGCCACCCTCGCCCACCCAGGTCGAATAATTCTGCTCGGCGACGGTACGG
>DATCWE010000398.1:0-10303 GCA_036566495.1 Gemmatimonadales bacterium
CGCCCCCTTCCGCCGGATAACCCTCCAATGCGCCACCGCCGCAGGAGCCCAATGTTCCGGACCCCTGCGGCGGGCTGGCCCCCTGGCGTGCTCGAAACAGTTATGGCCCGGCGACCAGCACCAGGTTGACTCCCGTCTTCGCCTCGGAATTGCCCAACGTGATGGAGGCGCTCAGCGCCACGGCAAATCCGGTGGCCTTGGCCGCCACGACGTAAGTGCCGGGCGCCAGCGGCGACAGCGTGTAGGCGCCGGTGGTCGCGTTGGGGAACGCGGTCGCCGCGGTATCGGTGCCCGCGATCGCGTACACCGTCGCATTTGCAGTAGCAGGAGTCACCGTTCCGCTGATGCTCGCCGCCACGTCCAGGGCCGTCGCGTGCAGCACCGGCTTGAACGATATGCTGTTGGGATGGTCCGGCGGCCCCTGGAAGACGAAGCTCTGGCTGACGTCGAAGTCGACCAGCAGCACCGTCTGGCCCTCAGTGACCGTGATCGGAGGACTGAAGTTGACCTTGAGACCGGACTGCGACCCGCTGGGCACCGTCAGCTTGGCGGTGGTCGACCCATCGGCGAAGGTGTGGCCGGCTTTGAGCACCACCCGCGCCGAATCAACCAGCAGCCGGACCTGGCTGTAGGTGCCGGTGGGAACCGTGGCACTGCCCAAGGTGGCCGTCACGCCGTTCTGCAGCGTGAGCAGATCGAACGACGCCTTGGTGCTGCTGATGATCTCCTCGTTGGTGCTGGCGTCGCTGCCCTTCAAGGTCACCTCCGAGATGTAGATGACCGCGCTTTCCAGATTATCCGCGGGCGCGTCGGTCAAGCGAACTACCACCGTGCCGGTGCCCGACGTGCCGGTTTCGTCGCTGCACGCGACGGCTCCCGCCAGGACCAACAGCGGCGTTACATAGCGAAGCATGCCCCTCATGTTTTCTTCCTCCCAAGTTGGCGCCGGGAACGCCCCGGTGGCGTTACTAATGGTGTGACGACTGCCGCCAACATGGGCACACGAGCAGCTTCTGCACTGTGACGCAGGTCACGCAGTTTTGTGCATGCGCGGAAACTAGTCTTCCGGTACCAGCTCTGCGGCATAGGCCCTCCGGAGATTCTCCTGGTACTGCTGGTAGAGTCCTTTGAGCGCGGCATGCTCAGTCGCCACGGCTTGCCGGAACGGGGCATCGGTCAGGTAGTGATAGAGCACCGCGGCCATGATCTGGGCATCCAGGCGGAATCCCGCGTGGCCCGTCGCCGTAAAGGCATCATCCAGCATCCCCATCGTGTGATTGGGGAAACTCGAGCTGGCGACGCTGACTCCGACGCCCGGCACGTCGAGTGAGACTCCCCCGGTTTCTTCGTAACCCGCCGGGCGCTGCAGCTCGGCGACGAGCCTGGGCGCGCCCAGCGCCTTGGCATACGAGTAATAGATCTCCTCCAGTGTGCCGAGGGCGATGCCATCACGGTATTCGCCATAGCGATCGATCTTGACTTGCGTGCCGGTCGCGAGCGCCGCCGCCTTGGCGGCGTTGTCCATCATCTGGGAGATGTGCTCGAGGTACACCCCGTCAGGGTAGCGGATGTAGTAATCCACCACGGCCCGATCGGGTACCACATTCGGCGCGATCCCCCCCTCGGGGATCACCCCCTGGATCGAGGACTCGGGCCGCAAGGACGAGCGGAGCCCATCGACCGCCAGGTAGAAGTGCACCGCCGCCTCGAGCGCATTGCGCCCGTTCCAGCTGCTGAGCTGATGGCTGGGTCTTCCCGTGAAGACGTACTTCACCTCGTTGATGTTGAGGCAGCAGATTCCGAAGCCGGCCCGGGACCGCGCGGTCTCGCTGGAAGAGTGGCTGCGCACCAGGATGCTGGTGCCCTGGAAGATCCCGGCATCCCGCATGATGCTCTTGGCGGGCGGCCCGACTTCCTCCGCCGGGGTCCCGAACACCTTGATGACGCCGGGGAGCCGCTTGCTGGTGAGATACTCCTGGAGGGCCAGCGCCGCCGCGATCGCCACCGGGCTCTGGGCGTTGTGCTGGTCTCCGTGAAAAGCGCCGGCGGTACCGCGCAGCGCATCATATTCCGCGATGAGGCCAAGCACCGGCCCGCCCGCTCCCCCGGGCGACTCCCACCTGGCCACGAAAGCCGTGGGCATTCCCGCGACGCCCGAATCCACCGTGAACCCGCTGGCGCGTAAGACGCGCATGAGGGTATCGGTGGCACGGAGCTCCTTCCAGCCGACCTCGGGGTGCTTGCCGATCCAGTCGCTCAAACCCTGGTACTCGGCGTCCCACAGGGCGGTAACCCGCCCCAGCAGCTTATCGCGCTCGAGATCCCTGGCAAGCGCCAACCGGTCGGCCATTCGGGACGGGCGCAAGGCGGTCTGCAGGGAATCGATGGTTGCCAGCACCGGGCCGGCTGCGGTTCGCTCGGTGGGAGTAGTCTGGGCGGCCAGCGCCACCGCCAGGGCCGGGGTGCTCGCGGTCAGAATCAGGAGCCGACGCAAGGGCAAGTGCATGGGGCATCCAGGTGTCGAGACGCTCCAATCATAGCGTGGTCCGGCGGCGGCAGGCCGCGCGCCGCCCGCCAATTGTGTTATGCTTTGAGTTCGCCCACTCGCTCGAGGTATACCATGCGCTTCGCCCCCTGGCTGTTGAGTTCCCTCGTGGTTGCCGCTGCCTGTACCAGCGCCAAAGGACGCGCCGAAGCCGATATCGCCGCCGCGGATCGGGCGCTGGCCGCGCTCCCGGCCGACGCGGCCAAGGTCGTTCCCGATCAGTTCACTCCGCTTTCCGATGCGGTAAACCAGGGCAAAGATCAGCTGTCCAAGGGGGACTATGCGGCGGCTTCGGCGAGCGTGCGCGAGATCCCCGCCCAGGCCCAGCTGCTGGCGGACTCACTGCCGGCCCGCAAGGCCAGTCTTGCAGCGGTGCTGGACACGCTGTCCGTCGCGATGCCTCGCAACCTCGCCGCTATCAAGGCGAAGCTCGATTCGATCGGGACGGGAAAGCGGCTCCCGCGCGGACTCGACCAGCAGCAGCTCCAGGAGGCGCAAGACACCTACGCCGCGGCAAGCGCGGAGTGGACTGAGGTGATGAGCTCCTATCAGTCCGGGGACCTCGCCAGCGCCATGAGCCGGGCGCTGGGTCTCAAGCTCCGGGTTTCCCGCTCGCTCCTGGCGCTCGGGCTGGTCTCCGATGAGCGGGCCTGGAGCAACGTGACCCTGCCGCCGAGATAATCCGGCAAGGTGAGCGTCGCGGCCGGCTCCGGAGACTTAGGAGTGCCCAAACAAGATGATGGCTCCGGAGCCGACTAGCACCGCCAGCAAGAACAGCAGGGTGAGCAGGACCAGCATCGCGAAAATAAATCGCGGAAGCACGTTGAAGACCTTCATGGCCGCCTCCTTTCCCGGCCCCGCGGCGCGCCGCTGGACCAGGTCCTACAGAGCGGGCCGTCCTACTCCCAACCACCGGGGACATAGCTAATCGTCAGGGATCCATCGCCGGCCCCACGGACTTCATATGGAGAGTTGTCCATGAGGAAAGTGCCAAGCCGGCATGAAACTGTCTTCCTGGCTTGGATTGAACGAAGTCTCACACCGAATTCATGGCCGCTTGCGCCGCGGTGCTTGCGGTCCTGGTAGCAACGGACTAGCGTGTGAAGTGATCGCAGCAGAGCAGACGATTGCTCGGGAAGGAGGCGCGATCATGTCCATCCGTTTCGTCGGCCTTTCCCTGCTGCCTGTCTTGGGAGTCCTCCCGCTGGCGTCCGCGTGCCGCGGCTCGGCCAGTGTTCCCGTGGCAGCCGTTGCGCATGCCGATACGTCCGCCGCCGAGACCCGCAGCGACCTACTCTTGTTGGCGGCGGCGAAGGTCGCCTTGCCGCCCTCGGGCATCAACCCCAGCGATCTGGCGGAGCCGGAATCGCCGGGAGCGCAACTGTTGTTCCGATTCTGCGCTCAATGTCACCCGTTGCCTTCCCCCGCCATGCACAGCGCAACCGATTGGCCCCGGGTGCTCCGACGGATGTGGCTGCGGATGGACCGGTTGCCCGATTCGCTGGGGATCCGCACCGCCGATGAGGGAGAACGCGGTACACTGCTGCGATACCTGATGACCCACGCCTTGCAGGTCAGCGGCGCCGAGCTGCCCAAAGGACCCGGACGGGAAGAGTTCGCCGCCGTGTGCAGTCGTTGTCACGCGCTACCGGATATCAAGATCCACGCATCCGGCGACTGGCCCTCCGTGTTTCTTCGCATGGAGCGCAATATGGAGCGCATGAGCGTGTCCCGGCCCAATGCCGAGCAGACCGGCAAGATCCTCCTCTACCTGCAGGAAGCGACCCGATCCAGATAGCTCAATCCGGCTCGACGTGGTCGAACGCCCAGCGCGCCACGGTGCCGCAGATCGAGCATGCCGCGCGACCGTTTCCGTAGAGCACCATGTCGGCCTCGTTCTCGCAGGCCGGGCACTCGGCCGTGACGGTCGTGAGAGAGTCCAGCGGTACGCCGTTCCGAATCAGCCGTCCGACCATGGCGTTGGGAGCAGCCGCGCCGAGCGGGCAGAGATTCCCGGTGCAGCGGTCTCCGATATCGAGGCAGATCAGCTCCTCATCGCGTAAGGGAGCCTGGTCCTCGTATAGCGGCGTGCCGCTGATCAGCACCCGCACTTCGCGGTCGCATGCGCTGCAGTAGAGCAGATGGTTCTTCATGTGGCCCTCTCAGGTCAGCGGAATGACTTCGGCCCCGGCAGCCAGCCGGCGCACCGTGCGCTCCCCCTCTTCGTGCGACATCCCGAACACCGCCGTTGCCCCTGCATCGGCGTCGATGCACCGGTCCGCCAGCACGGTGGTGCTGTGCACCGGCGTAACGCGCGGCGCGGCGGTGTCCGGATCGATCAGGTGATGGTACCGGATGCCGTGCCACTGGAAGTAGCGCTCGTAATCTCCCGAGGTGGCCACGGCGCGATCGCTGACGTCCAGCGTCCCGGCCAGGGCGGCGGGATCGCGGGGCGAGCGGATACCCACATGCCACGGGCCACCGTCGGGCGCCCGGCCCAGGGCGTAGAGATCGCCACCCACCGTGACGATCGCGTGGCGGATGCCACGCGCCCGGAGCGCCGCGGCGGCGCGATCGATCCCGTAGCCTTTGGCGATCCCGCCCAGGTCGAGGTGCAGCTCGGGGTCGTCGAAGCGGACCGCCGGCGCCCCGCGAAAGCGGGACAGATCCAGCTTGCGCCAGAATTCGCGGGCCGCGAGGCGTCGCACCGGAGCATCGGCCGGGGGCGCCGTGCGATTGAGCACGTCCCACAGCTCCGAGGCCGCCCCGAGCGCCGGATCGAAGCGTCCTGCGCTGGCCTGTGCCCAGCGCAACGCGGCGGCAAGCACGCCGGCCGTCGCGGGGGTGATCCCGACCGCCTCGCGCGCCGCGCCGAGGTTGGCCCGGCCGATGTCCGAGTCGGGCCGGAAGCGGGTCATGCTGCGCTCCACCCAAAGCAGCTCGGCGAGGGCGGCGTCGATCGCGTCCTCGGCCAGCCGCTCGTCCGGGTGGGCTACCTGCAGCTCGGCCAGGGTGCCCATGAGCGGCAGGCGCCGCCGGGTGAGCAGCGTTCGCCGGCGGAGGGCCAGCGGCAGCGAAAGCGCCACGAAGAGTCCTACACCCAGGGTCAGGAAGTCGCGACGGTTCGGCTCAGCGGTCATGCTGATCTCCTTGCTGGTTGCGCCCGCATTCGCCCGTGCAGCCGGCGCAGTGCCCCGTGCAGCCGCGGTGGCGAAACACGCCGGAGAGTGCGAAGAGCGCGGCCATGAGGCCGATGCCGAGCAGCGTCTCCATCATTGTCCGCTCCCCATGCCGGCGAAGCCCATGAAGGCGAGGGACAGGCATGACGCGACGATCAGGACCAGGCCCATCCGCCGCGCTACCGCGGGGACGTCGGCCAGCTCCAGTCGCTCCCGGATCGAGGCCATCAGCGAGAGCGCCAGGGTGAGTCCGAGGCCGGCTCCCAGCGCGAAGACGATGCCCTCGAGCAGGGTATACCTGCGACTGGTCTGGAACAGCGCGAGCCCGAGGATGGCGCAGTTGGTGGTGATCAGCGGGAGATAGATGCCCAGCTGGCGGAACAGCACGGGGAAGTACTTCTTCACCGCCATCTCGGTGACTTGCACGCCGGAGGCGATCACGACGATGAAGGCGACGGTGCGCAGGTACGGCGCACGGGCCAGGATGTAGCTGTTCAAGATCCAGGCGCAGAAGGCCGTGAGCAGCAGCACAAAAGTGTTGGCGAGGCCGAGCCGCCACGCCGTTTCCACTTTCGCGGTGACGCCGAAGAAGGAGCAGAGCCCCAGGAACATCACCAGCGTGAAGTTGTTCACGATCATGGTGGAGACGAAGATCCAGGCGAGGTTGCTCATCGGGCGTGCGCTTTCCGCTTGCGGCGGCCCGCGACCCACGCCACGCTGAGCAGGAGCAGCCCGAGCGCGAAGAACCCGCCGGGGGGCAGCACCATGAACACCCAGGGCTCATAGCGGGCACTCAGGACCGGGACGCCGAGCAGGGTGCCGCGGCCGAGCAGCTCGCGCAGGGCGCTCAGGGCGGTGAGGGAGAGGGTGAACCCCATCCCCATGCCGAACCCGTCCGCCACGGCGCGGGTTACTCCGACCTTGGCGGCGAACGCCTCCGCCCGTCCCAGCAGCAGGCAGTTCGCCACGATGAGCGGCATGAAGGGACCCAGCGCCTTGCTGATCACCGGGAAGGTCGCCGCCAGGATCATGTCGGCCAGCGTCACGAAGGTGGCAATGATCAGGATGTAGGAGGTGATCCGCACCTCGTTGGCGATGCGCCGCCGGAAGAGCGAAACGATCAGCCCCGACCCGACCATCACGAAGGTGGTCGCCAGACCCATGGCGATCCCGTTGGCGACCAGGTTCGTCACCGCCATGGTGGGGCACATGCCGAGCATCTGCACCACGACGGGATTCTCGCTGCCGATGCCGCGCCAGACGTCCTGGAGCACCGTGGCCGGGGGCGGCGCGCCCGGAACCAGGTCGGCGGGGGCCGGCATGGTGGCGGTCATCGCGCGGCCGCCTGGTCGAACGCCGCCAGCAACGGCCGCCAGCGTGCCACCGCATTGTTGACGATGCGGATTACTGCCCGCGAGGAGATCGTCGCCCCGGTTATCGTCTGTACTTCGCTCCGATCGGCGCCGCTCCTCGCCTTGACCCGCCGGAGGGGCACGATTCGCCCCGGAAACTGACTCCGGAACGCCGTGTCCGTCTCGATCTTGTCGCCGAGGCCGGGCGTTTCCTTCTGCTCGAGCACCTCGATCCCCGTCAACGTGCCGGAGCCCGGGTCGAAGCCGATCATCAGCGAAAGCTCCTCCTGGAACCCCGGCTCCTGGGCGGTGATTGCCACGCCCGTCCGCCTGCCGGCCGCGTCCCGCCCCACGTACGCCTTGGGCAGTTCCCGCGGGTCCACACCCTCGGGTGGCCGAGCGGCAAGCGCCCCCCGGACCAGATACAGGGTATCCCAGCGCGCCGGCGCCTTGAGCACCTCGCGCACCGCCTGTTCGACCTGCTGGCCAGCGTACCGCTGGATGGCCGGCAGCGTGATTCGGTACACCGAGACGACCAGCGCGCCGGAAGCCGCTCCCGCGATGGCGAGGGTAACGAGGAGCCTCCAGGAGGCAACCTGGCGCGGCGGGTTCGCGGGCGACGCGGATGCGCCGTGCTGATGACCCTTCGCCGTCATGGGGACACGCCGAGCCGCGTGCCGAAGACTCTCGGCTGAGTCAAGCGATTGATGAAGGGAACCAGCGCGTTCATGAAGAGGATGGCGTACATCACGCCCTCGGGCAGGCCCCCCCACACTCGGATCACCACCACGAGCACTCCGATCCCCACTGCGAAGATCCAGCGGCCCCTGTTGGTCACCGGGGAGGTCACCAGATCCGTCGCCATGTACACTGCGCCCAGCATCAGTCCGCCGCTGAAGAGCATGAACGGGGCATCGGGCTTGCGCGGATCCATGCTGTGCAAGAGACCGCTCAGCACCGCGACAGTCAGCAGTATGCCGGCCGGAATGCGCCAATTGAGATACCCGCGCATGGCGAGGTAGATCCCGCCGACGAGAATGATCAGCGCCGCCGTCTCACCCAGGGAGCCCGTGGTGGTCCCGCGCACCAGCTCGATCAGCGGCGTGTGCTGGCCTTCGAACTTGAGCAGGCCGAGCGGTGTCGCGGAGGTCACCGCATCCAAGCGTGCCTGGGTAAACGGCAGGGCAAAGAGGTCGCCGCGCAGGGCCCAGAAGGATCCCCCCGCCTGGGGCCAGGTGGTGATCGCCACCGGGAAGGCGGCCTGCAGGAACGCACGGCCGACCAGGGCCGGGTTGAAGGCGTTGAAGCCGAGTCCCCCCCAGATGGACTTGCCGAAGACGATGGCGAACCCGGCCCCCAGAAAGGTCATCCAGAGCGGAAGCCCGGCGGGGAGGGAGAGACCCAGCAGGATCCCGGTGATCAGCGCCGAGCCGTCGCTCAGCGTTCCCCCCTTTCCGGTGGCCCGCTCGAGCAGCAGAGCGCCGGCCGCCGCGGTGGCGACTTGCAGTATGGCGCTGATGCCGAAGAACCAGCCGGCGGCGACGACGACGGGGAGTAGCGTCGCCGTCACGGTCCACATGATCCGTGGTGTCGAATCGCGGGGCGCCAGGTGCGGCGACGCGGTAACGATCAGCCCGGGTGCGCTCATGCGGCAGGGGGCGCCCGCCGGCGCAGCGCGAGCTTGCTGGCCTGAAACATTTGCGAGAGCGGAATATTCGAGGGGCAGACGTAGGCGCAGGACCCGCACAACATGCAATCGGCGAGGTGCAGCTCCGCCAGCTCGTCGAGGCGATTGACCCGCGCGAAATCCCCGAGCAGGGAGGGATTGAGGAACATCGGGCAGGCCTCGAGACAGCGCCCGCAATGGATGCAGGGATAGACCCGGTCCGAGCGGGTCTCCTGGCGGACCAGCACGACGATGCCCGTGGTTCCCTTGGTGACCGGCGCATCGAGGTTCGCCTGCGCCAGCCCCATCATGGGGCCGCCCAGGATGACCTCGGCGGCGGCGTCCGTCACCCCCTCGCAGTAAGCGAGCACGTCCCGCAGCTTGGCCCCCACCGGCACGATCAGATTGGCCGGCCGGCGCAGTCCATGGCCGGTCACCGTCACGATCCGCTCGATCAGCGGCAGCCCGGTCTCGAAGACCTCGGCGATGGCGGCCACCGAGCCGACATTCTGCACGACGACCCCCGTGGCTGCCGGAAGCTGCCCCGAGGGGACTTCTTTTCCCGTCACCGCCTTGATGAGCATCTTCTCGGCACCCTGCGGATACTTCACGGTGAGCGGAAGCACGCTGACATCGAGGTAACTCGGCGCGCTTGCGCGCAGGGCCTCGATGGCGTCCGGCTTGTTCTTCTCGATCCCGATCACGCAGCGGGTGGCCCCCAAGGCATGCATCATGATCCGGATGCCGAAGTGCACGCGGAGGGGGTATTCGACCATAGTGCGGTGGTCGGACGTGAGGTACGGCTCGCATTCCACGCCGTTGATGATCAGCGTCTCGATGCCGTGATCGTTCGGCGGGGTGAGCTTGACGTGGGTCGGGAAGGCTGCGCCCCCCAAGCCCACTACGCCCGCCTCTTGCACGGCGGCGACGACCGCGGCGCGGGTGAGGCCTTCCCAATGGGGAACCAGGCGCTCACGCGCGACTTGCGGTGCGAAGCGGTCCACCTTGAGCCGCACTGCCTGCGCCATGGTGCCGTCGGGGTGGGGCCACCATTCGACCGCGGTGACCGTGCCGGCCGCCGAGGCGTGAATGGGCACCGAGAAGTACCCGTCGGCCGCCCCGACCTTGTCGCCCCGCTCGACGTGGTCGCCCACGGCAACACAGAGAGTCGCAGGCTTGCCGGCGTGCTGGCGCAGCGGCAGGACCAGCTCGTCGGGATAAGGCATGCGCCGGATCGGAACCGCGCGGGTCAGCTCCTTTGCTTCCGGCGGATGTACGCCATGCCGGAACGCGGGTTTGAACCCCCGGAGCCTCATTGAAAGCGCTCCGCGCGTTTGAGCCACTTCGCCAGGTCCTTCTCTTTCGGGTTGAGCGGCGTGCCGGGATGGATGATCGAAACCGGGCAGCGCTCGGCGGCGAGCACCAGCTGCTGGAACGTGCCCAGGCTGGCGTCCTTGATATAAGCCTGCTTGTCCGCGTTATAGGCGAACATGCGGCCGTTCAGGTTGGTGCATTCGTTGCACGAAGTACAGCGGACCGAATCGATGTAGGCATCGATGCC
>DATCWE010000106.1:0-2968 GCA_036566495.1 Gemmatimonadales bacterium
GGGCGCCGCCCTCCTCGAGGCAACGGTCGTCGCGTGGATCAGGCGGCCGGCGCGGCGCGGATGCTGACTATTGCCAATCAAACCTTCCTTGCGAGGAGCCCGACATGACCCATCCGTGGCAAGTGCTTGCCGATGTCGCCGCTCGCTCCCAGCGCTATCTCGATGCTGTCGGCCAACGGCGCGTCGCTCCCAGCCAGGAAGCCCTGGCAGGGCTCCAGGCATTCGATGTCCCTCTGCAGGACAGCCCGATGTCCCCCGAGCAGGTCGTCGAGGAGCTCGATCGTATCGGCTCTCCCGCTACCATGGCGATCGCCGGTCCCCGCTTCTTCGGCTTCGTAAACGGCTCGGCATTGCCGGCCGCGCTCGCGTCAAATTGGCTCTCTACGGCCTGGGAACAACACGGAGGGTTTTCAGTCTCGTCCCCGGGCAGCACCATGCTGGAACAGGTCGCGATGCGCTGGACGATCGAGCTGCTCGGACTCCCGCTTACTTCGGTGGGCGCCTTCGTCACCGGCACCACGGTCGCGCACGTCACCTCGCTCGCCGCCGCCCGCCACTCGCTGCTCGCTCGGGTAGGCTGGAATGTCGAGGCTGACGGACTCTTCGGCGCGCCGCCGGTCACCGTGATCGTCGGTGCCGAAGCGCATCCTACCCTGTTCAAGGCGCTTGGCATCATCGGCCTGGGTCGCACTCGCGTCGTCACGCTACCGGTGGATTCGCAGGGCAGGATGAGAGCGGAGGCTCTACCGCGCATCACGGGCCCGACGATCGTCTGCTTGCAGGCGGGGAATGTGAACACCGGCGCTTTCGATCCCATCAAGCCCGTCATTCAGGGCGTGCGCGCGTCGGGAGCCCCGGCCTGGGTCCATGTCGATGGAGCGTTTGGACTGTGGGCTCGTGTCGCACCGGCGCGGGCTCACCTCGCGGAGGGCATCGAGCTCGCCGATTCCTGGGCCACCGACGCCCACAAGTGGCTGAACTCTCCTTACGACTGCGGCATGGCGATCGTCCGCGAGGGTGAGGCGCTGCGGAAAGCGATGGCGATCAATGCCGACTACCTTCCTGCCGACAACACCAATCCATCGGATTACACCCCTGAAGTGTCTCGCCGGCCCCGCGGTGTGGATGCCTGGGCGTCGCTCCGTGCGCTCGGGCGCACAGGGCTCGCGGATCTGGTGGAGCGCAATTGCCGCCTGGCGAGCCGTTTCGCTCAGGCGTTCAGCGCGGCCGGGTTTCGCGTGCTCAACGACGTGGTCCTCAATCAGGTGCTGGTGTCGTTCGGAGACGCGGAGCGCACGCGCCAGGTGATCGCCGCAGTTGAGGATGAGGGTACCTGCTGGGCCGGTGTGACCGTCTGGCACGGTATCACCGCAATGCGGGTGAGCGTGATTTCCTGGGCCACGACCGCAGCGGATGTTGATCGCTCCATCGCAGTCATCCTGGGAATCGCTCGCGGCTAGTGGGTCGCTTCCTCCACCGTCGAGAGGTAATTTCACGCCACGGGGCTGACCCCCACCTGCTGGTTGTCGCGCGAACGCCGCTTGCCGCGGGATATCTTTGACGAGGAGACGTCCACCATGATCGCTGCGGTCGAGGCGTTGGCTCGCCTTCGCGACGGCAACCGACGCTTCGTTGCGAATCAGACGACGGCGCCCGCGCTTTCGAATCATATCCGGCGTCGCGAGCTGGTCGCGGGGCAGGAGCCGTTCGCCATCGTCCTCGGCTGCTCGGACTCCCGCGTCCCCGCCGAATTGGTCTTCGACCAGGGCTTCGGCGACCTCTTCGTCATTCGCGTCGCCGGCAATATCGTGGCACCGTCCCAGGTCGGCAGCGTTGAGTTCGCGGCGGCACGCTTCGGCACCCGTCTGGTAGTCGTCATGGGCCACTCCCAATGCGGCGCCGTAATCGCGACGCTGGAGGAGTTGCTGGGGCGTACGACCAATCAGTCGCACAGCCTGCGCTCTATCGTGGACCGCGTGCGGCCCTCGGTGGAGACCTTGCTCTCCGGCCGGCGTGAGGCGGACCCGGATGCGCTGGTGCGCGAAGCCGTCCGGGCTAATGTGCGTACCTCGGTGAATCACTTGCGGCACGGCTCTGAGTTGCTGGAGCAGCTGATCCGCGAGGACGGGCTCTTGGTTGTGGGTGCGGAGTACTCCTTGGAAACTGGAGTCGTGACCTTCTTCGATGGCGTTCCGAGTCCATGACCTTCGACGCCATGCGGGACATCGGCAACAACCTCCGGGTGATCCTCGCGAAGCGGAACCCTGAGGACTTCGTCCGTACGTTCCGGACCGGAGTAGATCCCTACAAACGCACGCTGGCCGAAGGGATGCCCTCGAAGGCGATTTCAGCCTTCGCCAGCGATGCGGATCTCAAGGCCATGTATGTGTACTTACACGGGTTGCCGCCGATGAACGGCTCAACCAGGTGAATGCCCGGCGTTCTCCTCATGGCGCACGGCGTCGCGGCCGTGCAGGGTCTTGGAGGAACTATGGTCGAGGTCTCGGTCGAATCTGATACGGCGGTGTTTGAGCTCCAGCACCTGCACAAGCTCTGGGCGTTACGCAGCCGTTTGACGATCCCGCTTCGCCACATCACCGCCGTCCATGCGGACCCGACTCTCTCGCTGGGGTTCTTTGAGCGGCTGAAACTCGCTGGCGCCTATTTGCCGGGCATTCTGGCTGCCGGCACCTTCTGGGAGGACGGCGGGCTGGTGTTCTGGGACGTGCACGATCCAGCAAACGCCGTCGTGTTCGAGCTGAAGGATGAGACGTATCGGCGCCTCGTCGTTGAGGTGGCTCACCCCGCCGAGGTCGTCGCGCTCATCCGGCAGCATCTTGGCGCCGGCCCCCGGACCTCGATGGGGTAGCATGACCACCGGTGACTCCTTCGCAACGCGGGTGAAGACCCCGGCATTCGGCGCCCTGGCCGCGCTCAGCACCGCGATCGCCGCGGGCGGGCGGCTCGG
>DATCWE010000244.1:0-6356 GCA_036566495.1 Gemmatimonadales bacterium
TGGGGCGCGAGGATCTTGGCGCGGACCATCCGCGCCGGGTCCCGTTGGCGAGCAGGCTTGGGCTGCTCAGCACATCTCGAGCCGGCCGACAGCCGGTAGGGCCGGAGCGACGCTACGTGTCCGTGAGCAGCTTCTCGCCCACCCACCGAAGCGGCACGATCGGCGGCGTCAAGGTCCCGGGTGAGGCGGTCCAGATTCGAGATCACCCGCTCGACGAGGTCCGAGCCGCGACGAATTCTCGGACGTCGCGAACTTGATCCTGCCGAGTGGGTCGGTGCCACCCTCCTCACGCTGGAAGGCCTCTCTTCAGACAGATCCGGTCGGATTCGCTGCCGGTGAGCGTCAGTGCGCACTCGCCGGGCCATGCCTCACGCGACCGACGCCTCCCTCCGGGGTTTTGAAATGCCTCTAGCCTTGTCCCCCGCCGAGGAGAGAGTCAGGGTTGAGGTGAGGGACCGATTCTCTCACCTGTATCGCCCAGGGTAGCGCCATGATCGCCCAGGCGACCATCACCACCTCCGAGTCGCCGAAGTTGTATTCGGAGAGGCCTCCAACGAGAAAGCCGGTGATGGCGGCGAGGGCCCCCATCGCGAGGGTCCGCTCGCGCACCGCCTCGACGGGCAGCCGGCGCAGGCGCCCGATCGCATGCGCGTAGAATGCGATCCAGAGCCAGAGCCAGGCGGCAAACCCCAGCACCCCGCGCTCCACGAGGATCTGCAGCGGGGTGTTGTGCACATGACCGGTGCGCTTCTTGACCGCCTCCGGCAGCGCGTAGCGCACATATTCCCGCTTGACGCCGCCGGGACCTACGCCGAGCAAGGGGTGCTGGCGCCACATGGCGAGTCCGCTGCGCCACATGTAGACCCGCTCCCTCACGGTGGGATCGTCGGCATCGCCCATACTGCGGAATCGCTCGCGTAGGTGCTGGGGGCCCGACAGGGCAGCGAGCCCGAGCAGCACGAGGCCGCCCACCAAGAGCCACCGCCCCTTCCGGGTCCCAGGAAGCAGCCCTAGCACCCCCGCTGCGAATCCCATCCAGGCACCGCGCGTATAGGTCGCCAGCAGGCCAGCGAGAGACACCAGCCAGGGTAGAGCCAGCCATCGGGTGCAAGCGCCTCCCGGCAGGAGGCGGGGTACGTTGGCCAGCAGCACGAGGTTCAGCACTCCCGCCAGGGTCATGTAAATGCTGAAAAAGCCGCGCGCCCGGTAGCAGCGATGATAGAGCCAGCCGGGACGGCCGTAGTCCGGGGCCGTCCCCGGGCAGACGAGCGCCTGCAGCAGCCCGACACCCGCGGCGATCGTCACCACCACGAGCAGCGCAGAGAGAAACCGGTACGCGTCCTCCGGTCCGGCCAGCGCATCAGCGGTCACGTAGAGAGCGGCGACGAGCAGCAGTCCCTTGCATGCGCTCAGTGCGGGGAGGGACGGGTACTCGGCGGCCACCGCCGAGATCAGGCTCACCGCGCTAAATGCCAGGACCGGCTGCCACAGCGGCCAGCGCGCCGCCGCGCGTACCTGCGGATCGCGCAGGCGCCAGAGCCAGAGGAGCGTCAGGAGCGTCAGCGCGGTCTCGGACAGGGTAATGGAGAGCCCGAGGCCGAGGACGAAGGCCCCGAACCCGACGCGGCGGAGCGCGGTCACGTCAATAGGCGTTGCGATCGAAGACCACTCGAGAGAGGGTCAGCATGATGATCTTCAAATCCAGCCAGAGCGACCAGCGCTCGATGTACTCGATGTCACGCTCGATGCGCTTTTCCAGCGAGGTGTTTCCCCGCAACCCGTGCACCTGCGCCCACCCCGTGATACCGGACTTGACTTTGTGACGGAGCATGTAGCCTGGCACGGTGCGCCGAAAGTCCTCCACGAAGACGGGCCGCTCCGGTCGGGGACCGACCACGCTCATCTGCCCGCGGAGCACGTTCACGAACTGCGGCAGCTCGTCCACGCTGAAGCGTCGCAGGAAGGCCCCGAGGCGGGTCCGCCGCGCGTCCCCCTGCGAGGCCCAGACCGGCCCGGTGCTCGCCTCCGCGTTCACCCCCATGGTCCTGAACTTGAGCATCTGGAACCGCTGGCCGTCCAGGCCCATGCGGTCCTGCCGATAGAGAATCGGACCCGGCGAGGTCAGCTTCACCGCGAGCGCGATCCCGAGCATCACGGGCGAGAGCAGCACCAGCACCGCGGCCGCGAAGACCACGTCGAACGCGCGCTTCGCGATCCGGCTCCAGCCCTGCAGCGGCGAGTCCCGCAGATGGATGAACGGAATGCCCTCGAAGTCCTCGACCCCGCCGCGCAGCGACGTGAACCGGACCAGGTCGGGCACCACGTGGATCGTGACGGGCTCGTCTCCGATCGCGTCGAGCAGGCCGGGGAGCCGAGCGTAATCTTCGTGGGCGAGTGCGATGATGACGTGATCCACCTCGTGCGCGTCCAGGACTGCGCGAAGATCCGCGTAGCCGCCAAGCCACCGTGTGCCGGCGTGGTCCTTGTCGTCCCCTATCAATCCGAGGACGTGCAGGCCCACGTCGGGTCGCGACTGGATCCGCTGGAGCACGGCCGTGACCGACTCGCCGTCGCCGATGATCACCGCGCCACGGAGGTTGTAGCCGCGGCGGCGCGCGAAGCGCAGGGCCTCGCGGAAGGCGGCGCGGGAGAACCAGACCAGACCGATCGAGAGCAGCCAGAAGTACACGATGACGACGCGGGAATACTCGTACCCCTTGAAGAAGAAGGCCATCACCGCCACCAGCACGAGAGCACCCATGGTGGAGGCCTTGGCGATGTCGGCCGCCTCCGAGAGATGCGATCCAATGCGTCGCGGCCGGTAGAGATCGAACGCGCGGAACGACACCCCCCAGACGAGCAGGATCGGGATCAGCATGAGCAGGTACGGGCCGAGCGGTGGAACCTCGCCGCCCGTGATCGGCGGCACGATCACGTAGAAGCGAACGCCGTAAGCGAGCAGCCAGCAGCCCGCCACCAGCAGCAGGTCGGACACGAGCATGAGCTGCTGGAACAGGCGCGAGTAGGCCTTCAGCACCCGCCGTGCTCCGCGAGCTTCGCCGTCAGGTAGGCGTGGATCCGCTCCTTGAACAGCGCGCGATCGAAGACCGCGGCGCGGAGCCGGAGGGTCTTGGGCTCGAATCGGTACTGGCCGGACTCGAAGCGACGGATCCCGTCCACTAGCGCGTCCACCGTCTGGTCGGCGAAGAAGAGACCGGTCGGGGGCTCCGCGCCACCCGGCGGGACCACGGTCTCGAGCGCGCCCCCCCGCCCGAAGGCGATGACCGGCCGTCCCGCGGCCATGGCCTCGAGCGGAGTGATGCCGAAGTCTTCCCGCGTGGGGAAGATCAGCGCGCGGCAGCCGGCGTACAGCTCCGCGACCGTGGAATCGTCGCGCCACCCGAGGAGCTCGACGGTGGGCCCGGCCAGGGCCCGGAGACGACGCTCCTCCGGCCCCGTCCCGACCACTAGCAGACGGCGGCGCAGGCGGGTGGCCGCCTCCACCGCGAGGTCCACGCGCTTGTAGGGCGTCAGGGCGGAGACCACCAGGTAGAAGTCTCCCGGCGGGGACTCGTCGATCCGGAAGCGGGACACGTCGACCGGCGGGTAGATCACGTCGGACTCACGGCCGTACGCCCGCCGGATACGATCGGCGATGAAGCGCGAGATGGCCACGAAGTGGTGTACGCCGGCCGCGGTTTTCCGGTCCCATCGTCTGAGCGCCGCCGCGACGGCCGGCATCAGCAGGCGGGTCGGCCAGCCGGCCCGGGGCCCGAAGTACGCCTCGTAGAGGTCCCACACGTACCGCATCGGGGTGAAGCAGTAGCAGACGTGGAGCGCCCCGGCCGGCACGCGCACGCTCTTGGCCACCGCGTGGCTCGCGGACAGAATCAGGTCGTAGCCGCGGAGGTCAAAGCCGCGGATGGCGGCGGGAAAGAGCGGGAGATACTGGCGATAGCGGCGTTCCGCGTCCGGGAGGCGCTGGATGAACGAGGTCCGGATGGGCCGACGCTCTATGGTCGGTGACACCGAGCCGGGCGCGTGGAGCAGGGTGAAGATGGGGGCCGTAGGGAACAGTTCGCAGAAGACCTCGAGGCACCGCTCGCCACCCCGCATCCCGGTGAGCCAGTCGTGGACCAGCGCCACGTTCATGGTGGGCCGCCGCCCCGCGGCGTCAGCGGGACGACGACATCTTCCGCTGGCGCCAGTACGCGAGGAGATCCTCGAGAGTCCGCTCGAAGGGAATCTCCACTTCCCACCCCACGGCCTTCTGGATCTTGGACGGGTCTCCCTCCAGGATCATGACGTCTGAGGGCCGCAGCCGGGCCGGGTCGGTCTTGACGACGATGTTCTTGATCCGGGAGTGTTCCAGAAACAGGTCGAGCACCTGCTGGATCGCCCATGAGCGTCCCGAGCACAGATTGTAGACCTCTCCCGCCTCCCCGCGTTCCAGGAGGAGCCAGTAGCCCCGGACGATGTCGCGCACGTCCGAGAAGTCCCGCCGAGGCGTCAGATCACCAACCGAGATGACCGGCTCGCGTAGACCGGCCTCGATCTCGGCCACCTGCTTGGCGAAGTTCGAGGTGACGAAGACCTCGCCGCGACGCGGTCCTTCGTGGTTGAAGGCGCGCGTGCGGATGATCGGCAGGCCGTAGCTCATGAAGTACTGATAACCCATCATGTCCTGAGCCACCTTGCTCACCGCGTAAGGAGACAGGGGCCGTAGCGGGTTGCTCTCACGAATCGGCAACTCGTCCTGGTGCACGAGACCGTACTCCTCGCTGCTCCCCACCACCAGGACGCGCGGCGCGATCGGGAATCGACGGATTCCTTCCAGCAGGTTGGTCTGGGAGATGATGTTGTTCGACAAGGTCTCGGCCGGCATTTGCCAGGACGCGCCCACGAAACTCTGCGCGGCCAGGTGGATCACGTGGGTCGGCTCCGCCACTTCGAGCAGGCCGCGCACCGCGGCCAGGTCGCGGAGATCGCACTCGATCAGCTTGATCTGCGAGCGCAGGTGCTCGATGTTCTCCGTCCGGCTCCGCCACCGGCTCGAGCCGAAGACCGAGGCACCGTGTGCGAGCGCATACTCCGCCATGTGGCTGCCGACGAACCCGGTGATCCCGGTGATGAGCAGACGCATTCTGCAGGATTATACACGAGCCTCCGGGAACTCCCGCATCATCGGGGCGCCGGCGCCCGCCCGGCGCTCAGGTCTTGGCGCTGAGAAGCAGGGCGGTCCCCAGACCGGTGAAGATGATGTTGGCCGACCACGCCGCCAGCGCGGGGGGCAGCAGGTCCGCCCGGGCGAAGGCGAGGGCGACCGAGTGCACCATCCAGTAGGCCACGGCCACCACGATCGCGACGCCGATGCCGACCGCCCTGCCGCCGCTCCGGGGCGTCGCGAGGGCAAACGGGATCGCAACCAGCGCCATGATCAGATGAACCAGCGGGAAGGAGAGCTTGGAGTAGAGCTGGACCAAATACGTCCCCACCTGATGCCCCCCGTCGCGGAGCTTCGCCACGTAGGCCCGCAGCTCCCGGAAGCTCATGGCATCGGGCAGCTTCTGGACCCGGATGAAGTCGTCGATGTGCTCCGGCAGCTCCATCACGCGATGGTCGAAGCTGCGCGATTGCACCTGCTGAGACGCACCGATCTGGCGCGCGATTCCCCCCCACATCTCCCAGCCGTCCGAGACCCATTGGGCCCGGCGGACGTCGAGTCGACCGATCAGGCGGAAATCCGGCGACAGGTCCAGCACTATCAGTCCGTCCAGGGACCGCGCCACCGGATCCAGCAGCCCGATCTTGAGGAAGCGTCGATCGGAAGACCGGAACCACATCTGACCCTGCTGCTGCAGGTGTCGGGGGGGAAAGCCTCGGATCTTGACGCGATCCACCTCCTCGGCCTTCGCGGCGATCAGCGGCAGCGCGGTCTCCTGGAAGACCAGGGCGCCCACGCTGATCAGGAACGCGATCACCAGGATTGGAGCGCACGCCCGGTACAGGCTCATGCCCGCCGCCTTCAGCGCGTCGAGCTCCCGCTGGCGAGTCAGCGAGACGAACAGAAAGACGGTCGCGACCAGCACGATCAGCGGCAACCCCTTGTAGAGCTCCCGGGGCACCAGATAGAGAAAGTGCTGAGCGATGTAGATCCAGGGGGGCTTGGCGCGAAGGAACCGGTCCAGGCTCTGAATCAGATCGACGATCACGCTGAAGGCGGCGCCGATCAACAGCCCGATCCCGATCAACAGCAAGTATTGGCGCATCAGATACCGGTCGATGATGAAGCTCGACCCGCGCGGCCCCCGCATGCGGAGCCCGGCGGTCCAGCCGGGCCCGCGCGGGCCCCGCTC
>DATCWE010000049.1:0-63912 GCA_036566495.1 Gemmatimonadales bacterium
GCCGGCCCCGCGGTCGGCCGGCCATCGCTGCTTGCCCAGCTGCTCGGCGATCTCGACCTGCTCGACGACCTCGCCTCCGCGCTTTCGGCCGGCCTGACCGAGCGACCTCCCGCCCTGCTGGCCGACGGAGGAGTCATCCGCGCCGGCTACGATGCGGCGCTCGACGAGAGCCGCGTCCTGCGCGACGGCGGGAAGCAGTTCATCGCCTCGATTCAGCAGCGTGAGCGCGAGCGCACCGGGATCGCCTCGCTCAAGATCGGTTACAACAAGGTCTTCGGCTACTATCTCGAGATCACCCATGCACACGCCGCGAAGGTGCCGCCGGATTATGAGCGCCGGCAGACCCTCGCCACCGCCGAGCGCTTCGTGACACCGGAGCTGCGCGAGTACGAAGCGAAGGTGCTCGGAGCGGAGGAGCGCATGGCGCAGCGCGAAGCCGAGCTCTTCGCCGAGCTGCGCGGCCGGGTCGGCGGCGCCATCACCCGCGTCCAGCAAACCGCGCGCGCGCTCGCCCGCCTGGACGTCTGGACCGGCTTGGCGGAAGCCGCGGTGGCCAATCGCTATGTCCGCCCCCTGGTGACCGACGGCTTCGACATCGAGCTCGTCGCTTCACGCCACGCGGTACTCGAGCGCCTGATGCCGCGCGAAGCCTTCATGCCCAACGACGTGCGCTTCGACCTTGCGGCGCGCGTCCAGCTGGTCACCGGGCCTAACATGGCGGGCAAGAGCACCATCCTCCGCCAGATCGGGCTCTGCATCATCCTGGCGCAGCTCGGCAGCTTCGTGCCCTGTGACGCCGCCAGCATCGGCGTGGTGGACCGCTTGTTCACGCGGGTCGGCGCCTCCGACAATCTCGCGCGCGGACAGTCCACCTTCATGGTGGAGATGAGCGAGACCAGCGCGATCCTCCACGGCGCTACCCAGCGGTCGCTGGTCCTGCTCGACGAGATCGGACGGGGCACCTCCACCTACGACGGCGTGGCGATCGCCTGGGCGGTGACCGAGTTCCTGCACGATCGCGTCGGCTGCAAGACGATGTTTGCGACCCACTACCACGAGCTGATGCAGCTGCCTGAGCGCCTGCAGCACGCCCGCAACTTCAACGTCGCGGTTCGCGAAACGGAGGGGAAGGTCGTCTTCCTCCACCGCCTCGAACCGGGGGGCACCGATCGCAGCTACGGGATTCACGTTGCTCAGCTGGCGGGACTGCCGCGTGAAGTCGTGACGCGGGCAACCGCCGTGCTCAAGACACTGGAGGGCGAACACCGCGTCGTGCCCGGGGCGCCGGACGCCGACCCGGACCCGGGCCAGCTCCCCCTGTTTGTCGAAACCAGGGACGCTGCCCTCGAAGAGCTCCGCAGCCTCGATCTCAACACGATCACTCCGCTTGAGGCGCTCAACCGCCTGGCGGAGTTTCAGCGGCGGGCCAGCGGACGTGCCTGAACCACAGTACTTTTTCCCCATGCAACGGGTGCGGCCTCTTGGAGTCGGGTTACTGCTCGCTGGTCTCGCGGCAGGCGGCTGCGGTCGGAAAGCCGAAACCACTTTGGCGCTCCCCGCCGATCCGGCCGCGCCCGTGGCCAGGGGCGAAGAGCCTCCCGTGGCGCTGGATCCCGAATCGCCGGTGGTCTACCCGGCAGCCGTGTATCAGCAGGGCATCAGCGGCACCGTCTTGCTGCGCCTGTACGTGGACGAAACCGGGCGGGTCGCTCCGGATTCCACCCGCGTGCAGGAATCGAGTGGCTACCCCGCCCTTGACTCGGCGGCGTTGGCTGCGGCACCCCGGCTGCGCTATGCCCCCGCGCTCCGCAACGGAGTGGCCATCGCGACCCTCTTCAGCCAGCCGATCCGTTTCCGCCATCCCGATCGGGGGGGAACGACTCCATGAAGCCGCAACATCTGGAACCCTACGAATCGGCGCTCGATACCTCGGTTGAACCCCCCCTGCTGCAGCAGCTGATTGGGACCCGATGATCGGGCTGCAGGAAGCCTGACTCCAATGCGGATCACCGTGCTGACCGGCGGAACCTCGAGCGAGCGCGATGTGGCCATCGCTTCCGCGGTCCAGATCGTCCGTGCGCTGCGGAGCAGGGGACATGTCGTGGCGGTGGTGGATACCGCCCGCGGCTTCATCCCGCAGACCGAGGAAGCACGGCTGCTCTCCGGCTCGGTGGGCAAGCAGCCGCCGGCCATCTCTGAGCTCATGGCCCTCGAGCGCGGCCTCCTGCTCTCGGGGCTGGCCGGCCTCCCGGTCATCCGCGACGCGGAGGTCCTGTTTCTTGCCCTGCACGGTGGCCGCGGGGAGGATGGCACCCTTCAGGCGGTGCTCGACGTCATGGGGGTGCCCTACACGGGGAGCCGCTCGCTTGGCAGCGGCCTGGCCATGAACAAGGACATTGCCAAGCGGCTCTTCCGGGTGGCCGGGGTGCCCACGCCAGACTGGCTGATGGCCCCTGCCAGCGTTGAGGAAGCGGAGCGGAGGCTCGGCTGGCCGATGGTAGTGAAACCCTGCAAGGAAGGCTCGACCGTCGGACTCAGCATCCTGAAGGAGCCGGAGGGTTATGACAATGCCGTGGCGCTGGCCGCGCGCTATGATTCAGAGGTCCTGCTCGAAGCCTTTGTGCCGGGTCGCGAGCTGACCGTGGGGATTCTGGAGGGTCGTGCTCTGGCGGTTGGCGAGATCATCCCGCAACATGAGATCTTCGACTACGAGTGTAAGTACACGCCCGGAATGTCCCAGGAGATCTTTCCCGCCGACCTTGCTCCTCCCATCGGCGCAGAATGCTGCAGGCTCGGCCTGCTCGCCCACCAGGCCTTGAAACTGGGCGGATACTCCCGGGTGGATTTTCGCTTGACACCGGAGGGAGAATTGCTCTGTTTAGAAGCGAACGCCCTGCCGGGAATGACTGCGACGAGCCTCCTCCCACAGTCCGCGGCGGCCGTCGGCATCTCCTTTGCGGAGCTGTGCGAGCGCATCTGTCTCGCCAGCGGGAAAGCATGAGCAAAAGCCGGCTGAAACTCGCCCCCTCCGATTCGCGGCTGACCCCTTGGGTTGGCCGGATCATGCTGGTCAATGCGGTTGTTCTGGTGCTGCTCCAGACCGTGTTCACCGCTCCGCTCTTTACCGATGCCCTCCAGTTTACTTCGGGTCAGGCACTCAACCGCCCCTGGACCTTCTTCTCCTATATGTTCGTGCACGGAGGAGTGCTCCACCTCGCCGGCAACCTCCTGCTGCTCTTCGTGTTCGGGCCCCCGGTCGAGCGCCGGATCGGGGGCCGGGCGTTCCTGCTTTACTATGTCTATTGCGGCGTGGGCGCCGCGGCTTTCACGCTGGGGCTCGGCTCGTTGTTTGACGTACCGCCCCTGATGGGGGCTTCCGGCGCCGTGCTCGGCACCGCCTTCGCCTTCGCCTTTGCCGAGCCCGAAGCAACCACCGCCCTGCTCCCGCTCCCGATCCGCGTGAGCGCGCGCGCGCTCGTGGCCCTGCTGGCCGGCGTCAACCTGGTGCTGGCGCTCTGGTTCAATGACGGTGCCGCCCACCTCGGCTACTTGGGCGGGCTGGCCGCCGGCTATGTCTGTTTCCGGATTCAAAGTCTGGCGGCGCGGCGCCAGCGGGGAGAGCCCAAGAGCATCGCCCGGCGTCCCGTGATGACACCCATCCCGGTTCGCCAAGGGGGGGCGGTCACCGAGGTCCGTCCCGCGCTCGCGCGCCCCGAGCCGCGCGAAGAGTATCCTGCAGAAGAATTGGATCGCGTGCTCGACAAGATCAGCGCCTTCGGAATCGAGAGCCTCACCGCGGATGAGCGGCGGTTCCTCGACGAGGTCTCCAAACGCAAGCGAAAGGACCTTCACTAGCAAAGCGCGGCTTCAAGGCTCTTGTTTCGCACGCGGCATTTCTTATCTTGTCCCGTGCTCATCAATCTTCTCCCCGATTTCCTCGACATTCTCTCACAATCTGACCCCGAAGCGGCCTACCACCGCTTTCTCGATGCCCACCGCCCGTTGCTCGCCGCCTATTGGAGTAACTACGTCCTCGATCTGGAAAGTCCGCACGCGGCCGAGGTCATCGCTGCCACCGTGCGGGCCGACCGGAGCGACTTGTTTGCCTTGCTGGATCAGGTGGATGTCGCCCGGATTGTCGAAGAGGCGCTGCGCCGGTCGGAGGAGGTCCTGGAAGTGGATCGTCCCACCGACTGCCTGCTCATGGTGGGGATGGGTGCCGCAAATGCCGGAGAGCTCGTCCTGAATGGGCGTGGTGTGGCCTTCATCTGCGTGGAGCACTTCACCGATCGCGTCAATCCGGAGACGTTCGGGATGGGCCTCAGCCCCGAGTTGCTGCCCCTCTGGGTTGCCCACGAGGTGGCTCACACGGTGCGGTATACCTCGCCATCGAGCGAGAGCGAGCTGCGCCGCCTAGTCGAGGAAGCCGGCGGCAACTACGACTACTGGACTACCGGGAGCCGGGCCACCCTCCGCGAGCACCTGCTGAACGAGGGGCTCGCGGTGCACGCTTCCCAGGCGGTCGCGCCCGGCATCGACTCGGCGGACTATTTCGGCTATCCCCGCCGCCAATACCAGCGCATGCGAGAGCTTGAGGCGTTTCTGCGCCGAGCCGCGCACCACGAGCTCGACCGCACCGGCCTGGGGTTGCGGCTCAAGTACCTCTCCGGCGGGATGAGCCCGGCTTCCCGACTCGGACTCGGCCGCGTCCTCCCGGAGCGGTGCGGCTACTATCTGGGGCACCGCATGGCGGAGCCCCTGGTCACGGCGCGGGGCATCGCCGCCGCCTTACGCGCACCGGTCACTGCCTTCCAGGCGCTGGAAGACGAGGCCCTCGGATTCAGGACCGCCTGAGCTAAGGGCCTTTTCGCGGCCACGGTCCCTTGCCGGCCTATATTCGTTGCATGGATACCACCCAACAGACCACGCCCGTAACCATCACCCTCAAACCGGCGGGTCCCATCGTCATCGAGGGCCCCATCACGATCCTCAACAACGCTGGCGACGTGGTCGAGGCTCCGCCCACCAAGATCCCCGGTCAGGTCAAGCTTTGCGGCTGCGGATTCAGCAAGAACAAGCCGTTTTGTGACGGGAGTCATAAGAAGTAAGCCAGGCTACTTGCCCACGCAGAACCTCGCAAACACCCGTCCGAGAACCTCTTCCGGGTGTACCAGGCCCACCAGCTCTTCCAGTGCCCCGACGGCTTCACGGATATGGTGTGCCGCGAGCACCGCATCCTTGCCCAGCTGCGTCCTGGTGGCGCCAAGCGCATCCGCAGCTCGGGAGAGAGCCACCCGGTGCCGCTCCCTGGTCAGCATCGGTTCAAGCTCGGCAAAGCTCCCCGCAAAGCTGAACAGTCGTTGGGCCATGGCGCGGCGCAGCCGGTCGATCCCTTCGGCTGTGACCACGGAGACCGGAATCCCCTCCTCACTCTCCCGCTCGGCGACGGGCACGAGATCGGCCTTGCAGCGCACCAGCAGGCTCGGGCGCTCCTCGAGTAACTCCCGCTCCTCCGGTGCCACCATCCGACCGGCTTCGACACAGAGCAGCAGGAGGTCCGCGGCCGCCACATAGCGACGGCTGACCTCGATGCCCATCCGCTCGAGTCGCTCTCCCGCTTCCCGGAGACCGGCGGTATCCGCCAGCCGCACCGGCCATCCCTCCACATCGCTCAGGGCCTCGATGGTGTCGCGAGTCGTACCCGGTATCTCGGTCACCAGCGAACGGCTGATGCCGAGCAGGGCATTGAAGAGCGAGGATTTGCCCGCGTTCGGACGACCCGCCAGCACCACCAGGGCGCCTTCCCGGAGTCGCAGGCCCGCCGGCGCGGTCGCCAGGAGACCCGTCACCGCCGTGGCGGCGGTCTCGAGGCGGTTGCGGATTCGCTCGAGGGGTACCGGTCCATCATCCTCTTCGGGAAAATCGATATCGTAGGCCAGGAGCGCCAGCAGTTCGAGCAGTTCTTCGCGCAGGGCGAGCAAGCGGCGCGAGAGTCCACCCTCGAGCTGATGTAGCGCTGCCCTGCCCTGCGCCGGCGCCGTCGCATCGATCAGATCTCCCACGGCTTCGGCTTGCAGCAGGTCCAGTTTGCCGTTCAGCAAGGCGCGGCGGGTAAACTCACCCGGCTCGGCGCCGCGCGCTCCGGCCGCCTGCAGGGCAGCCAGTAGTTGCGCCGGCGCCAGCAGGCCGCCGTGGCACGCGAGTTCGACGAGATCCTCGCCGGTATAGCTGTGGGGTCCGCGAAAAACCGTCACCAGCCCTTCGTCGAGGGCGGTTCCGTCGGCCGCCAGGAAGCGCGCGAGTACGGCGACCCGATCCGGAAAGCTCTCCACGCCGGGAACCACCCGTCCGGCGACCGCAAGCGCGCCCTTTCCCGATAGCCGCACCACGGAGATCGCGGAGCGGCCCGGCGGCGTCGCCAGGGCGGCAATGGGGTCCGAGAGCAGGCCGCCGGCCTCCTACTTCTTGGGGGGGAGCGTCTTCGGCGGCGGGACGGGATTCCGGCGCAGCCGCTCCCGTGACAAGAGCCACTGCTGCGGCAGGCTCGCCACGTTCATCACCGTGTAGTACAGATTGAGCCCCGAGGCGAAGCGCAGGAAGAGGAAGGTCATCATCGCCGGCATCACATAGACCATCATCTTGGTCTGCGGATTGGGCGGCATCCCGCGCTGGCCGGTCCAACTCAGCACCAGCATCGAGATCCCCATCAGAATGGGAATGGCGTACGTCGGGTCGGGCCGGGAAAGATCGGGCAGCCAGAGGAAAGAGGCTCCCCGCAGTTCGATGGTATTCTGAAAGACGAAAAAGAATGCGAACAGGATCGGGATCGGCAGCAGCATCGGCCAGCAGCCGCCCAGCGGGTTGACGTTGTGCTCCTTGTAGAGCTTGAACATCTCCTGTTGCAGCTTCTGGGGATCACCTTTGTGTCTTTCCTGCAGCTCCTTGATCAGCGGCTGCACCGCCTGCATTGCCATCGTCGAGCGCATGGCCTTCTGGTTGAGCGGCCACAGCACGATGCGGATCGCGATGCCGAAGAGGATCAGCCCGAAGCCATAGGCCAGCCCGACCCCGTCGTGCAGCCAGACCAGCAGCGACCGCGCCCCCAGAGCTACCGGACGAATGATCGTGCGCAGCCCCGGCCAGCCGTATGGATTGATGTCGTCGAAATCATGCCCGATCGCGCGGAGCCTGGGGTATTCCATCGGACCCGCATAGAGCTGAAACCGGAACGAACCGGCCGCAGGGACCTGCAACCCTGCCGTCACGTTGGCTCGCGCAGGCATCTTCACGAGTTCCGTCGCTACGGCGCTTGCCCCGCTGATGCCGCCGTTCCGCTCGGCGCCCGTGCTGTCCAGCGCCAGCAAAGCCGTCACGAAATACTTGGATTTTATCGCCACCCATTCGAAGGGGCCGTCGAAGGCCACGGGACGCGGCACGTAGAGGTCGCCTGCCTTGCGAATCAGGCCGGTGAATCGCGTCAGACTGGCTTTCCCGTCCTTGACCACGACCCCCAGCTCGCGATGGTGTTCCAGGCTGTCGGATTCCGTGTTCCGCAGCCCCGGCCCCATCCCGATGAGCAGCACGGCACCGTTGGGGCCGGCGCCCTCGATACGGCCGGTCACATCCACCAAGTAGGTGTCCGGCCGGAACGTGTAGGTCAGCGAGACCGCCAGCCCGCCTTGTTGTGCGGTGAACGTGAATGGTGTCGGCTCGCTGATGTTGAGCGATGGCGCGGAAGGCGTAAAGTGCCAGTCCTGCAGCGCGAGCGTGTCCCGGCCGACCAGCAGAGCGAGCGACAGCAGCTCGCTCCCCAGGGCGAGAATCTGAGCGGGCTGGGCCCGGTCCTCCGGACGCATGGACCGATAGGTCAGGAAGGTCGCCGCCACCATCCGTCCGCCGCGGGTGCTGAAGGCGTAGCGGTACAGAGGGGAGCTAACGACGATGGTGTCCTCGTGAGGCGCCGCAATGGAGTCGCTGGCGCGGACCGGCGCCCCGGTGGCTGGTTGCACCCCAGGTGCACCCGCGGTCAGGGTGTCCGACCGTACCGCCGGCTGAACGGTGTCCGCCGGCCCGCCGGGTCGCCCCACCGCCGGCGGCGGCCGTTTCATGAACAACGACGGCACGACGAGCACCGCCATCATCAGCAGGACGGCCAGTATGACGCGACGATCCATAGGGGAGGGTCTCGGAGATCCTACGGGACGGGGTCGAAGCCGCCCGGATTGAAGGGGTGACAGCGCACGATCCGCCGCGCGCCCAGCCAGCCGCCGCGCACCAACCCGTGCCGCTCAATCGCCTCCAGCGTGTACTGCGAGCAGCTGGGCGAGAACCGGCAGCTGGACGGCAAGGCCGGCGAGACGACCCGCTGATAACCGCGGATCAGCAGCATTCCCAGCCGGCGTGGCCACAATAGGATCGCCGCCACCTGATCACGCCAGCGCCGAGCGCCAGGCGAGCAACTCGTCCCGCAGGACCCCGAATCCGGCCCCGTAGGTTTCCCGCCGCGCGCGAATCACGACGTCCCATGCCGGCATCGCTCCCATCAGTTCCCGGCGCCACAGTTCCTTGAGCCGCCGGCGCAAACGATTGCGGGCCACCCCGGTGGATTGGAACTTCGGTACGATGAGTCCCATCCGCGGATGGCCCGCCTGATTGTCTGCCCACAGCACATCGAGGTGCGGAAGCCGCCTCCGTCGCCCTGTCCTTTGCACCCGATCGAGCTCCGCCGTGCGGGCAAGGCGACGCGCGCGCGGAAACCGCTCGCCTGCCGTCAACGCCCTCCGTGCTTCGAAGGAACCTTGACCGTCAATCGTTTGCGGCCCTTCTTGCGACGGCGAGACAGCACCTCGCGACCCCACCGATCGGCCATCCGGGCGCGAAACCCGTGGCGATTGAGGCGCTTGCGATTGCGAGGTCGATAGGTCGGCTGCATGCGAATTCCAGTTCCCCAGTGAGCCCGCAAAGCTAGCGAAATCAGGCCCCTCAGGTCAAGGTTGACTTTTCCACAACCGGGTCGTAGCTTCGCCTGCCCCAATAACATCCCTACCGGCATTTCGACCGAACGATCGCATGCAGCTGTCGCTCAAAGAGGCTTGGATCCGTATCCTGGACGACGCCCGGCGCGAAGTCCCGGAAAAGGATTTTAAGGCGTGGGTCGAGCCGGCCAAACCGGTCGCACTCGAGAGCGACCGCCTTGTGCTGGGTGTGCCCGACGAATTCGCGGTGCAATGGAACGAGGCCAAGAACTCCGCACTCTTTGCCCGCCTCGCCGAGCGAGCGCTCGGCCGCCCGGTCTCCGTGGTGTTCCGCGTCGATGAAGAGCGGTTGCAGCGTCCCCAGATGGATTTCTTCGTGGCTCCGCCCGCCGTGAACGCGGGCAACCAGACCAATCCTTCGGCGCAACCCCTCAACGAGCGCTACACCTTCGAGAATTTCGTCATCGGCAAGTCCAATGAGCTGGCCGCCGCCGCCGCTCATGCCGTCGCCGAAGCGCCTGGCAAGCTCTACAACCCCCTGTTCATCTACGGAGCCACCGGACTCGGCAAGACCCATTTGATGCAGGCCATCGGGCACACCGTAGCCCGCCGGAGCCCGGCAGTGCGGGTACTCTACGTGGGTGCGGAGCAATTCATCAACGAAGTCATCGAGAGCATCCACTCCCGCACCATGCCGGAGCTCCGGCGGCGCTACCGCAACGACGTGGACCTCTTCCTGGTCGATGACGTGCACTTCCTGGAAGGCAAGGAAGCCACCCAGGAAGAGTTCTTCCACACGTTCAATACGCTCTACGAGGCCAAGCGGCAGATCGTCCTGACCTCCGACCGGCCACCCAAGGAGATGCCCGGCCTGGAAGCCCGGCTGGTCAGCCGATTCGAGTGGGGCATGGTCGCCGATGTCGGACAGCCCGATCTCGAGCACCGGATCGCGATCCTGCGCAAGAAGCAGGAACAGGATCACCTCGAGACGACCATTCCTGATGAAGTCTTGAGTTTCATCGCCGAATACGTCCACTCGAACGTCCGGGAGCTCGAGGGCTGCATCATCAAGCTGCTGCTCTACGCCTCACTGCGGCACCGCGAAATCACCATCGACCTGGCTCGCGAAGCCCTGGCCGACAAGATCCGGCCTGGTCAAGAGGCGGCGAGCTCACAGCCAAAACTCAACCCCACGATCGACAAAGTGCAGGATGTGGTGGCGCGGCGCTGGGGGGTGACGCCGGAAGGCTTGCGTTCGAAGGCGCGCATCAAGACCCTCACGGTGCCGCGCCAGATCGCGATGTATCTCGCCCGTGAGGTACTGCAGATGCAGCTGGTCGAGATCGGTCAGGCGTTCGGCGGGCGCGACCACTCGACGGTGATCCATAGTGTGGACAAAGTGCAGCGACAATTGCAGCGCGATCGCCAGTTCCGCGAACGGGTTGAGTCTGCGCGCCAGGAGTTGTACGCACCGTAATCGCGCCGGCGCATGCGCCTCCTGTGGAGGAGCGGGAAAATGGCGGGACAACGCCTGGTCATCCCCATCACCCACACGCTGTGTACGCTGCTGAAGTGCTGGAGATCCTGACCGCGATGAGACTTGGGTATCGCGTCCACATTTCCAGAGCCTCTACTACGGCTACTAGGTATAAGTATATGTACGTAGTCTCTTCTTATTGGGCTTTGCGGGGAGTGCTCGGATGAAGTTCACGATCACGCGGGAAAAACTGCACGAGGGTCTCGGTGCCGTCGCGGCCAGTGTCCCGACTAAGACCACCCTTCCCGTGCTGGCCAACATTCTGGTGGAAGCCACCAAGGACGGTCTCAGCCTGTCGGGCACCGACCTCGATATCTCGGTCAGCACGACGGTCCCGGCGTCGGTCGACCAGGAGGGCGCAACCACGCTGCCGGCCCGCAAGCTGGTGGAGATCGTGAAGGAGCTGCCCAACGCCGCCATCCGCATGACCAGCTCGGGTGAGCAGCGGGTCCAGATCGAGTGCGGCCGCTCCAAGTTCAAGCTGCTCGGCCTGGCCCGCGAGGAGTTCCCCGCTTTTCCCAGCGTGAAATTCGAAGGGGGATGGAAGGTCGCCGCACGCGAACTCCAGAAGCTGATCGGCCACGTGGCGTTTGCCGCCAGTACCGAAGAAAGTCGGCCGATTCTGAACGGCGTTCTCTGGGAGCTGCGCCCCGATCGGATGCGCATGGTGGCCACCAATGGCCATCGCTTGGCGCGGATGGATGTCCCCGCCAGCGGTCAGAGCGGTGGACAGGCTGACCTGATCATCCCACCCAAGGCCCTGGAACAGATCCGCCGGCTCTTCGGGGGGGACGAGGAAATCGAGATCGGCAAGAGCGACAACCACCTCGGGTTTCGCTCGACCTCAACCCAGATCTACACCCGGTTGATCGAGGGACCCTACCCCAACTATGAGCAGGTAATTCCGCGCGAAAACGATAAGTCGCTCACCGCGGACAAAGCCGCCCTCGCTGCCGCGCTCCGCCGCATGAGCATCGTGGCGAGTGATCAAACCCACCGGATCCGCATGGCCTTTACCAACGGGGCCTGCAAACTCTCCGTGCAGACGCCCGACCTGGGTGAGGCGCAGGAAGAGCTGGCGGTGGCTTATGAGGGGGACACGCTGGAGATAGGCTTCAATGCGGCGTATCTGCTGGAAATCCTGAAATACATGCCAACCGACGAAGTGCGGATGACCTTCAAAGCCCCCGAGCGCGCCGCCACCTGCGAGCCCGTGGGCTGGGACGATCCAGCCAGTTATCTCACCTTGGTAATGCCGCTGAGGCTGGTCGACTAAGCAGAGTATCCACCACGGTATCCGGCTTGACCTTCAGAGAATCGGGCAACGTATCGGGCGCTGCCTTGAGCGTATCAGGCAGGATATCCGGAATGTCGGGTACTGGCGGGATCACCACGTCTTCTCCCCGTAACCGCCGCACGATCATGCTCTGCCGCCAGCGCATCCGCCCCGGTTTGTAACTTGGGTTGGAGCTGAGCGGGAAGGGGAGTGTGCCGGCCAGCGCGGCCGCCTCCTCCAGAGACAGCTTCGCCGCCCCATGACCGAAATACTTCCGGCTTGCCGCTTCTGCACCCCAGATCCCCGGACCCAGCTCGGCAACGTTCAGGTAGAGCTCGAGAATGCGGTCCTTCCCCAGCCAATACTCCAGCCGCCAGGCGGTGATCGCCTCCTTGAGCTTGCGCAGCGGATTGCGGGAGGGAGACAAGTAGAGATTCTTCGCCAGTTGCTGGGTGATGGTGCTCGCCCCCCGGATACGGCCGCGGCGCGCCCAGGCCGCTTGGAGCGCGCGCCAGAGTTGGGATCGATCACGTGGCTCCCGCCAGGAAAAGCTGTCGGGGCGGTATCCCAGCGCGTGCCGGAATTCCACGTAATCGATTCCCGAATGGTCGTAGAACCGCTGGTCTTCTCCCGCCAGCACGGCGCTCTTCAGAATCGGGGCGACCTTGCTCAGCGGTACCGGCAGGTACTGACGGGGGAGGCGCTGTGGGTCGTGCCTCCGCATGGCCATGAAAGCCGTCTCACGAGGCCATGCCCAGCGATACCACGCTGGGGGTGGCCAGACGAACCACAACCAGGCCCCCCCGCCGAGCAGCAGGAGCAGTGTGCCGCGTAGGAAGAGCCTTCCCCATGACCGTGACTTCCCTGCCCCGTTTTCCCCGCTCGATTCGGTGGCTGGCACCGCCTGGTCTCTAGTCGTTGTAATTACAACTATCAGCTATGGTAGTACGGTCACACTCACGCTGCGCAGCACCTTCACCGGAATCGCGGTTGGTATCATCGCCGATTTCAGCGTCTGGTCGCTGGTCGAGTTTGAGGACCCACCCAAGTAGCGGCCGTCGGTCCCCACCAGGCTGGTGCTGGTTCCGGTGACCGTGCCCGCAACCTCCATCGTCCCGGCCTGGGGGTTTTCGATGGTGCCGGTGATGCTGGCGCGGCTGGCCGCGCTGAGCTTGAGCGCGGTGAGGCCGGAAACGCTCTCCTGGCCTCCCGCGGTGTAGTTGATCAGGAAGCTGCTCTTGACGTTCGAGCCGTTGGTCGTGTTGGTCACCTCCACCGTATCGGTCCAGCCCTCGCCCGACTTGGCGCCCGCCTTCACCTTGGGGAAGAAGCTGTGAATGACGCCCTGAATATCGGCCAGGAAAATGTTCGTGCTGGGCTGTTGCGTGAGATTCGTGACGCGGCCCTTGGAATCGACCAAGCCGTGCAGTACACCGCCTTTCGCGCTGTCGGCGGAGAGCTGGGAAATCTGTGGGGCAGTGCCGTCGTATTTCATGGAGTCGACCACCAGACGGAGGATGCGTCCCCCCGTCGTGTCGCTCATGGTCACCGCGACCCAGCTGGTCAGCCCGATATTGACCTGCTGAGGCGGCTGGTTGAAGGAACTCAGATCCACCGTCGTTTCGTTCTTGGTTTCGATCCGGTACTTCGTGGTCACCGGCGCGCTTCGCGGCGTCGGGAAGACGAGAATTCCGAAGGCCAACCCGGCGAGCGCCGTTGCACCCATCGACATGGTGTTTCCTCTCATGGTAAAAAGGGCTGGCACCCGCCAGCCCCGGGACGTGTTTGCGCTAGCCAGAACCCCCGGCGTCATGCGAAGACGCCGGGGGCACGGGTCGGAACGTAAGCCGAGTTCTGTTCCCTTCCCCTTGGCCTTGCGGCTCAGGATCGTGGGATGGTCATCTGTCTGGGATGGCCGTCACCGGCCACCTCGAGCAGCCTACCCGCGGCTGGTCCCTTCGCTTTCGCTCCGGGCTGTACGGTGTGGGTCACACCTCGCCGCCTATTTGGCCTTGCTCCGACTGGGGGTTGCCGTGCCCCCTCGCTTACGCGCGGGGCGGTGGGCTCTTACCCCACCGTTTCACCCTTACCTCGCCTTGGCCTTCCGGCCTCCTCGAGGCGGTTTGTTTTCTGTGGCCCTATCCGTCGCCTTACGGCGCCCAGGCGTTACCTGGCAGTCTACCCGATGGAGCTCGGACTTTCCTCGGAGCCGTTTCTGCATGGCTCCGCGACCATCTCGTCCTACCCGTGACTGAAGAATAGACCCCCGTCAGGGCCTCAGCCAGGGTCGCGAGTTTTCGCTCCGGGGCGGCTGCGATTGCTTCGGTGTCTGGTTGAGCAGGGTTTGAGACCGAGGTCCCAATCTGGACCAAGAACTCAACCGGATCTGCGGAGCCAATGCTCGCAACGCGCCAACCCCCCAACGCCGCCCCTACCGTCGCCGCGGTCCTGGCGCCCGGAGAGCGCGCCAGCCTCGACGCCGCGAGCATCGGCTGCTTTGCCGTGTTGCATCGCAGTTCCGTGCTGGAGGTCGTGCGGGCGGTTCGGGAGCGCGCGGTCGATGCCGTGCTGCTTTCGGTGCACCAGTGCGTCGACGTGCGCAGCGACGTCGTGGATCAGCTGGTTCGCAGCTTCCCCGGGGTGCCCACCGTGGCCCTGGTGACCCGGCATGATGCCGCGGCGTCGGAAACCCTGCTTCGCCTTGGCGCGACCGGCGTCCGCCAGGTGGTGGATGTCACCGCAGCCGCAGGATGGGCCCGGCTACGCCAGCTCATGGCCGAGCCGGCGACCCGCGGAGCGGCCCGGATCTTGGCGCCGGTGCTCGCCGCGTTGCCACGGCTGCCGGCCGATGCCCGTTTCTTTCTGGACCTATTGATTCGGCTTGCCCCCGAAACCCCTGCGGTGCGAGCGCTCGCGCTCCGCTTCCAGATCAAGCCCAGCACGTTGATGTCGCGCTTCTCACGGGCCGGGCTCCCCTCCCCCAAGGCATATCTCGCCGCCATCCGGCTGCTCTACGCCGCCCAGTACTTCGAGGGTGGAGGCCGCTCGGTCTCGGAAGTCGCCTATCGGCTCGAATGCTCTTCTCCCCAGAGCTTTGGGCGCACCCTCCGCGCCATGCTGGGCATAACACCGGGAGAATTCCGCCGGCGACTTCCCTTCCCTGCGGCACTGCAGCGCTTCCTGAACCAGTTGATCGTGCCCTACGAGGGAGTCTGGGCTTCCTTCCACCCCCTACACGGGGTCGCCCGGGACGCTTCCTAGATTGCGAGCGGTGTCCACGCCGAGATCAACAATAGTTGTAAGGACAACTACTTCAATTCCGGCGGCCTCTATGGTCGCCCGGCCCCCTTGCAGCCGATCGACCACTGCCAACGCGCCGAGGATGTGGCCTCCTTCGTCGCGGACGGCCGCAACGGCCTCGAGGGCGGACGCTCCCGTGGTGAGTACGTCCTCCAGGATCACGACCGGATCGCCGCGGCTGAAATTGCCTTCGATGCGGCGGGCGGTGCCGTGGGACTTGGGCGCCTTGCGGACGCTGAAGGCCTGGATCTGGGGCGGACGGTCCACGCTGGCCCGGGCGATCGCAAAAGCCACCGGGTCGGCACCCATCGTGAGGCCGCCTACCGCCACCGGGGTCCAGCCGGCCTCGCGGATGGTCGCGAGACCGAGCCGGCCGACCAGAAGTTGACCCTGGGCGGACATGGTCGTCTTGCGCGCGTCGATGTAGTAGTGGGACCGTTGGCCGGAGGCCAACCGGAAGTCGCCCAAACTGACGGAGCGCTCGCGGAGGAGGGCCGCGAGCGACTCCCGGTCGCTCACTCGGCTCCCCGGCGGAAGATCGAGGAGAAGAATCCGGCCTTCTTCGCGGCGGAAGCGGGATCTTCGCTGCTGGAGGCGCAGAATGCCCGCGCGAACTCTTCTACCGTCTTCCACCGCTTGGAAAGGTCCCGCTCGAGTCCGGTCATCACCGCTTGCTCGATCGGCTGGGAAAACTTCACGCCCTTGACCGCCTCATTGAGCGGCACCGCTGATTGGGTGAGCAGTTGCTGGAACAGCTCGCGCGGACTGCGGCCCGGGAAGGGAAGTACCCCGGTCAGCAGATGATAGGCGATCGTGGCGAGGCTGTAGACATCCGCCTGCTCGCCCACCAGCTCGCCCGAGAGAGCCTCCGGTGCGACGTATTGCAGGGTGCCGACGAAGAATCCCGCGCGGGTCAGCCGCTCCGCAGGATTGTCCTCGGCATCGCGGGCGATGCCAAAATCGAGCAAGCGCGCGGTTTGAGTTTCTGGATCGTACATGATATTGGCCGGCTTGAGATCACGGTGAATGATCCCGGCCCGATGGGCCACTCCCAGCGCATGCCCCAGCTGTTCGATGATGTTTGCGACCACCGGGGGTGCCAGCCGCCCGGCGGCGGTGAGAAAACTGGCGAGGGGTTCCCCTTTCGCCCATTCCAGGGCCAGGTAATACAACCCCTCGGATTCGCCGAAGTCGTAGGTACGAATGATGTTGTCGTGCCGGACCCGAGCCCCGAATTCCGCCTCGCGAAGGAAGCGCTTGACCGCGATCGGGTCCTGAGCCATGCGCGGACGCAGGATTTTGATGGCGGCAGGTCCTCGCTCCGGATGCTCGGCGCGATACACTGTTGCGGTGCCACCCTCTCCGACGTGGGAGAGGAGTTTGTATCCGGCCACGGTCCGGCCGACGAGATTATCTTGGCTCATGGGAGGCAGTCCAAGCTACAGCCGGGGCAGGGTGGTCACAAGCGCGCGTGTAGGACCCCCGGGGGTGAGGCGTCCCCTCTTCGAACACCCGACCTTCCCGGCCCAGCTACGCCACCTTTTCCGCGGCCCTCGCATGACGACCCCCAATTTCCTCCGGCGCGCTCCCGCTGCCGGACTCTTGCTCGCGGCGCTGGCCTGCGGTGGCGGCCGTACCTCGGCGGGCGGAGTGACGCCCTCCACCGAACAAACCCTGACCGAGCTGTTCAACTTGCCGGCGCTGTACCAGCGCATGGGACGCCTCGCCGCCAGCGGACCGCTGCCTTTCGTCGGCAACCTCGCCTTTGTGGCGGGGCGGGGGGATTCGACCGTCGCTCGGGTCGCCCTCTCCTTTGAAAACCACGCCTTTGCCTTCTCGCGCGAGGCCCGTGCCTTTTCAACCCGCATCAGGGTCGAATACAGCTTCACGCCGATCGGCGGAGCTCCCGGGGTTCGGGTGTCCCCGGGAACCGAACCCCGAGGCGCGGGAGTCCCCGTCCAGGCCGTTCGTGACGAGGTGATCCGGGTTGAGTCCTTCCAGGAGACCCAACGAGGCGACGAGAGCGTCATCATCGAGCAGGCGTTTCTCCTCACGCCCGGCAGGTACTCTCTCTCGGTGACGGTGCGAGATCCGGGCTCCAACGCCTTTTCACGCGCGGAGCAGGCGGTCGAGGTGCCGGCCTTCCGCCCGGGAAGTACCACGGCACCCATTCTGGTGTACCAAGCCCAGCCGAGGCAGCGCCTCACCGATTCACTCGTGATGGTGCTCAACCCGCGGGGGACCGTCGCCAACGGAGGCGGTGATTCCCTCTTGATGTATGTCGAAGGCTATCAGTTGCCGGGCCCGCGGGAGGTCCCCGTGGAAGTGCGCGACGACCGCGATAGCGTCATCTATCATGGCACCATCCAATTCCAGGGCGGGCGCCCCCTCGAGGCCCACGTCGTTCGGCTGGCGTCAGACGCCCCTCCGCTCGGCGAGCTGCGCATCGCCCTTGGCGAAGGCAGCGAAGCCAAAAAGGTGACCGCACTGGTTTCCTTCTCGCGCAGCTGGGTGGTGACCAACTACGACAACCTGCTTGCCCTGCTGCGCTTCTTTCCGTGGGCGCCGGACCGGCTCGGCGCGCTGCGCAACGCCAAGCCCGCCGACCGCCCCAGGCTCTGGCGGGAATTCTGGGCCGCCAGCGATCCGGTGCCAGAAACCGGTGAAAATGAAGCGCTCGACCAGTATTTCACGCGAATCGCCATCGCGAACGAGCGCTTCAAGGACGAGGGAGGTCCCGGCTGGCGCACCGACCGCGGCGAGGTATTCGTGACCCTGGGCGAGCCGGATCAGGCCATGGAGACGCCCCCGGGCACCGAGCAGCGGATTGTCCAGTGGGTCTACAGCAATTATCGGGCAGTCATCAATTTCACCGGACAGTTGGGCTTTTCCCGGCTTCGCATGACACCTACCTCCAGGGCCGAATTCTCTCGCGCCCGGGCCCAGGTAATGCGCCAGGGCAATACGCGGTGACCGTGATCGGCAGCCGGTGACCGGTCCCCGGTAACCGGTTACCGTTCACCGTCATGCCCCAACACGACCCGCCGCAGCTTTTTCTCGTCGATGGCCATGCCCTCATTTACCGCGCCTTCTTCGCGCTGATCTCGCGGCCCCTGCGGACCAGCCGGGGAGAGAACACCTCGGCGGCCTGGGGCGTCGTCAACTTCCTGCTGCGGCTGCAGACCAAATACCGGCCGGACTACCTGGTCTGGGTGCTCGATGCCGGCGATTCCTTCCGCACCCAGCGCTACTCCGAATACAAGTCCACGCGGGCCAAGCTCGGTGAGGAGTTGCAGGCTGACTTCGATCTGGCCCTGGAGCAGGTCGGCGCTTTGCTCGCCGCGTTCCGCGTGCCCGTCCTCGCGGTGCCGGGATACGAGGCCGATGACGTCATCGCCACGCTCGCGCGGCGAGAGTCTCGCGCCGGCCTCCAGGTCGTGATCGTTTCAGGCGACAAGGATTTCCACCAGCTGGTGGGTCCCGGGATAGCCTTGCTGAATCCGGGCCGGGGTGGCCCGGCCGGGGTCGAAGAGCATTGGGTGGACGAGACCAACGCCATCGAGCGGCTCGGTGTGCCGCCCCGGCAAGTACCGGACTACCTCGCGCTGGTCGGAGATACCTCCGACAATGTGCCTGGGGTGCGAGGCATCGGGGAGAAGGGCGCCGTCCAACTCTTGCAGCAATACGGTGATCTGGAGACGCTCCTCGCCAAGGCAGCCGAGCTCCCGGGGAAGCGAGCCCGCGAAGCGCTGCAGCAGTATCAGACCGAAGCCCGCCTCTCGCTCGAACTGGTCACCCTGAAGACCGATGTCCCCCTCACCCTGCAGCTCGGAACCGCCGCTACCCGGGAGCCGGATCGCAGCGCACTGCTCAAGGAGCTCACCCGGCTGGAGTTCCACACCCTCGCGAAGCGTCTGATGGAAGCCGAGGGACCCGCCGAGCCGCTGCTGCCGGAGACCCCGGGCGACGAGGTGGCCGTGGCTCCGGCCGCAGGCGCGAAGGGCTTGAAAGCCTCCCTCATCACCGCGGTCGAGCAGCTTCCGGAGCTGATCCAGACGCTGCGCGCCGCTTCGATCGTGGCACTCGATACCGAGACCAGCTCGCTCGAACCGCGGCATGCCGAGCTCATCGGGCTCTCGCTCGCCGTCACGCCCGATACGGCCTGGTATCTCCCCTTCGGGCACCGGCCGCGCGGGGGTGAGCTGGCGGCGCCCGCTCCGGTCACCAACCTGCCGGCGCTTACGGACCCGGCGTGCAGCGCTCTCGCAGAGGTGCTGCGGGATCCCCGGGTCAAGAAGGCCGGACACAACATCAAGTACCACTGGCAGGTGCTGCGCCGGGCCGGAGTGGAGCTCGCGGGGGTGGCGTACGACTCCATGCTCGCCAGCTTCGTCCTCGATCCCGGACGCCGCTCCCACGGCATCGACACGCTTTCCCTGGACCACCTCGGCGCGCCGCTACCGAGCTACGCGGACGGGGGCGGGAAGGGGAAGCCGCAGGTTCCCTTCGCCGAAGTTGATCTCAGCGAGGCAGCGGCCTGTTGCGCCGCGGACAGCGCCGCCGTGCTGGCCCTGCGGGAGGTGTTTGCGCCGCGGCTCGCGCAGACCGCGCTGCAACCGTTACTCGACGAAATCGAGATGCCGTTGGTCCAGGTGCTCGTGGATATGGAGTGGGTGGGGATTGCGATCGATCCGCAGCTCTTCGCCCGGCTGTCGCGCGAGTTGGGCGCCGACCTGCGGCGGCTCGAAGCGGAGATCGCGCGCGTTGCCGGAGTGGCGTTCAACGTCAACAGCCCTCGGCAGCTTGCCTCGGTGCTGTTCGAGAAGCTGGAGCTGCCGGTTCTCAAGAAGACCCGGACCGGTCCTTCGACCGACGCCGACGTGCTTGAGCAGCTCGCGGAGCTGGGTCACGCGGTGCCGAAGCTGCTGCTGGAATACCGTGAGCTCGAAAAGCTCCGCTCGACCTACGTCGACACCCTGCCTGGCCGGGTCAATCCCGCCACCGGCCGCATCCATACGAGCTTCAACCAGGTGGGCGCCGCCACGGGACGGCTTTCCTCCTCCGAGCCCAACCTGCAGAACATTCCGATTCGCACGCGGCGGGGCGAGGAGATCCGCCGCGGCTTCGTCCCCGCAGCCGGCTGGAAGTTCGTCGTAGCGGATTATTCCCAGATCGAGCTGCGCCTGATGGCGCACCTCTCGGAAGATCCGGCCTTCATCGCGGCATTTCAGGCGGGCGAAGACATCCACCGGCAGACCGCGGCGATCATTTTCGGCCTGGCGGCGGCCGACGTGACGGCGGACATGCGCGCGCGGGCTAAGACCATCAACTTCGCGACCATCTACGGACAGGGTCCCTTCGCCCTTTCCCGCCAGCTCGCGATCGGGCAGGACGAGGCCAAGGCATTCATCGCCGAATACTTCCGGCGCTTCTCCGGCGTTCGGGCATTTCTCGACCGCCAGGTGGCCCTGGCCCGGGAGCGGGGCTATGTGGAGACCCTCTTCGGCCGCCGTCGCTACATCCCGGAAGTCCGCGACCGCAACTTCAACCTGCGGGCCTTCGGCGAACGGCAAGCCCAGAACGCCCCGCTCCAGGGATCGGCCGCGGACCTCATCAAGATCGCGATGGTGCGCCTGCACCGCGCCCTCCGCGAGGGCAAGTTCGCCGCCCGCTTGCTGCTGCAGGTACACGACGAGCTGGTGCTGGAAGCGCCCGCCGAGGAGGTAGGCCGCGTCTCGGCGCTGGTGCGGGGCCACATGGAAGGTGCCGCTCAGCTCAAGGTGCCGCTGGTGGTGGGCGTGGGCGTGGGGGATAACTGGCTGGACGCTAAGGAGCCGTGAATCGTGAAGGGTTTCACCTTTCACCCCTCACCCTTCACCGCTCCTTTCGTCCCCGGCCACCAGTTCCAGCGGCCTGCGAGGTGCATGAAGGCCGGCACCAGTACCATGCGGATTACCGTGGCGTCGAGCAGCACCGCAATCGCCAAGCCGAAGCCGAGAAACTGGACCATCAGGACCCGCGCAAACGCAAAGGCGCCGAAGACCACGATCATGATCAGCGCCGCGGACGTAATGACCGATGCCGTCGCGCTGACCCCTTCCATCGTTGCTTCAGTGTTGCGCCCCGTCCGGTCGAATGCCTCCTTGATCCGGGAGAGCAGAAACACCTCGTAATCCATGCTCAGCCCGAAAACGACGGCGAAGACCAGGACGGGCACCGCGACGAAAATGGCCTCCGTCGGGCCGGTGAGCCCGAATTCGCGCCCGCCAACCCCATGCTGAAACACCAGCACAATCAATCCGAAGGTGGCGCTGACCGACAGGGAATTCATGATCACGGCTTTGATCGGCACCAGCACCGAGCGAAACGCCACGGCCAGCATGACGCCGGTCACTCCCAGGACCAGCAGGATGATCATGGGAAAGCGGCCGAGCAGATCGGCCTGGAAGTCCACTGCCCCCGCCACGTAGCCTCCAACGGTCACCTTGGCGCCGGCGAGTTGTCGGATGCCTTTGCCGGCGACGATCTGTCGCACGTCCGCGACCAAGTCCATCGCGGTAGTCAAGGAAGTCGAGTCCCGCGCGATGACGTCCAGCAGCGCCATCTGCTGGTCCGTGCTCAGGTACGCATCGATCGCATCTTTGTACTTGGCCCTGGCGGCGTCGAGATCGGAGTAGAGCAGGGAATACCCCAGCAGGGATTGACCCCGTTCGAGGTCCACCAGGCTTCGCACATCGCGGACTCTGGGATCCACGCGCAGGGAATCGGAGAGCCGCCGCAGCGCCCTGAGCGAGGTGAGTTGGGTGGCCGGCTGTCCCGCCGGAAACTCGATGACCACCCGGATCGGAAAGAGGTAGCCCGATACTCCGATCTTGGTGAGCTCCTCGACTCCTTCTCCCGCTTCGGTGTGCGCCGGCCACCAATGCCGCGCCGGCAACCCGATGCGAATCCATAGCAAGGGCGCGGTGAGGATGGCCACCGCCACACTGCCCAGAATCAGCGCCCGCTTGGGGCTGCGTGAGAGAGTGCGGGCCCACTTCTCCCAGCCGCGGGGAGAGTGGTACCAGGTAAGCCTTCGTGCCAGCCAGCGCGGTCGATCGATCCCCCGACCCAGCAGCGCCAGCAAAGCGGGCAGCAACGTGGTGGACAACAGCACGGCGACGGCCACCACGACCAGGCCCGCCAATCCCACGCTCTTCGTCTCGACCAGCGGGGTCAGCACCAGGGCGGCAAAGCCGACCACCACGGTCATCCCGGAGGTTAGCACCGCCCGCCCGGCGGTGCGGATGGTCCGGGCCGCCGCTTCGCGGCGCCGGTGCCCCCGGGTTAACTCCTCCCGGAACCGGGTCACCATCAGCAAGGAGTAATCGATCCCCACCCCAAGCCCGATCATGGTCGTCAGGTTGAGGACGAAGACGGACATCGGCGTGTAGCGTGCCAGAAGGCCGATGAGGGTTAGGGAGAGCGTGACCGTGATGAACCCCACCAGCAGCGGCAGCAACGCGGCTACCAGCGCGCCGAAGGCCAGCACCAAAATGACCAGCGTCAGCGGGATCAAGCGGGCTTCCAGCCGCCGACTGTCCTCTGTGCTGACGACCCGCACATCGAGGTCCAGCGGGGAACGGCCCGTCACCCAGGCGTGATAGTCGTCCCGATGGGGCACCCGTGCGATGGCCCGACCCAAGGCGCGCCGGAATCGCACCACCAGCCTTCCCAGACTGTCCCCCGCCGGCGCGTCGACCGAGACCAGCAGAAACGTCCTGCGCCCGTCGGCGCTCAGAAAGAGCGAGTCCTTCGTGCTGGGATAGGAAAGCAGCGACCGGACGTAGGGCTCGTTGCGGAGATCGGCGGCGATCGAATCCAGGGCGGCACGAGGAAGCCCCGCCGTGAACGGCTGCGTGCTCGCGAGGGCCACGGCGAAGAACTCGCTGAAAGGTCGCGCAAACCTGGAGCTCAGCAGGCGGTCGGCCAGGGCGGCCTCGGTTTCCCGGTCCGCCCCACCCCGGACGTTGAGCAGCTCGGGCGTGTGCTTGGCGCGCACAATCCCGATGGTTCCCACCACGGCCCACAAGGCCACCACGAGCCAGCGGAATCGGACGACCAGCGCGGCGGCCTGTTCCGAGATGCCGGGGAGAGGGTCGCGCCTCATGCGAGCGCGTCGATCCCGTGCTGGAAGAGTGCAAGACTCTGCAAGCTCGAATGGTAGGCTTCCCCCCCGGTTATGCGCCAGTAACGCAATGGGGTGGCGGCGGCCTGTCGTACTGCCGCATATTCCCTGAGGACAGCTATGACAAGAATTCTGCTGGGCGGGATGGCATTCCTGTTGGGTCTCGTCGCGATCGGACGACTGCGCCGAGAGGATTCGACGCCTGCGACCGTAGTCACCGGGTCGCTCCTGCGGCCGTCCTCGCGGGGCGGATCAATCCCCTCCCCGCTGCCGGCCCCTGCTCCGGTCGTGTCGGGAACCCCCACCATCGACTTGCTCGCGCGGCTCGAGAGCAAACGTCGGGTGGCTCAGGCCGCGTCGTCTACTTACTTCGATTCCCTCCTGGCCGATACCGATTCCGTGTTGCGGCGCTGGAGCGAGGAGCGGCCCTTGCTGGTCGCGATCCGGCACGACGCAGGGCGGCCCGATACCGAGATGGGCGACCTGGTCCGCCGCGCGCTGGGGGTCTGGGAAGAGACCCGGCTCGGGGTCCGCTTCCTGATGACCAGCGATACCAGCGAGGCCCAGCTCACTGTGCAGTCGATTGAACGCCTCGAGGGCGGACGCGCGGGCCAAACCAATCTCCGGTGGAGTGAGGCCGGCGTCATTCGGGCGGCCACCATCCTGCTGGCCCGTAACGACAGTAGCGGGCGGCCGATTCCTGCGGCGGCTTCCCTGGCCATCGCCGTGCACGAGTTCGGTCATGCCCTGGGACTACCCCACTCCGCCAACCGGTCGGATGTGATGTTTCCGGTGAGCGGCAACGGGCGCCTGAGTCCCCGGGATCGCGCCACTGTAGAGTTGTTGTATCAACTACCACTAGGTACTCTACGCGAACCGGCGAAGCCGGATTGAGCCGCCGCCCGCTCCACGGCTCAACGAGTGCATCTGAGGAGGACCCATGCCAACGGAATTGACGCCGGAGATGATTCGCAAAGCACTGCGAGCGGTTAAGGACCCGGAGCTCGGGCTCAATATCGTGGATATCGGGCTCATCTACGACACGGCGGTCAATGAGGCTGGCGAAGTCAGGGTTACCATGACCCTTACCTCACCGGGTTGTCCGTCGGGAGCCGAAATAATGCAAGACGCCCGCACGGTCCTGGGGGACCTTGAGGGCGTCAGCAAAGTGGACATCGACCTGGTCTGGGAGCCGTATTGGACTCCAGAACGGATGGATCCGCGGGTGCGGGCCTTCCTGGGCTAGCTATCGCTCGATCAGGTCCTTTAAGAGGGTCTTGACGCGTTCGTCTTCCATACGCCCCATCCGATTGATCAGCGAGCGGCGCACCGACGGATCCGTTTCGGTGCGCGCAATGCGCAGCAGAATGTCGATCGCGGCGCGATCGCCATTCTTGAGCAACGCATTGATTGCCGATTCCTTGCTGCGCCGGTCCGGGGCCTGATCGTACAGCTTGCCCAGTTGTGCCGTCGAGGCGCCGGCCCGTTGGGCCGACTCCACGGCGTGCGCCCGGAGCTCCGGAGCTTCGGCGCTCTCCCCCGCGATGCCGAGTAGCCACTGCAGGTTGGCGCTGCCGCCCTGCTCCCCCATGACTGAGAGCACCGCTTGTTTCGCAGTGAGCGAGCCCAGGCCTGCGTAGCGGGAGCGGAGCAGTTCGAGATCGCGCGCGGTGGCGTAGTCGCGGCCCAGGCCGCGAATCACCGAGGTGCGCAACGGTTCCGGCAACGCGGGGTCCTGAAATGCGCTGCGCAAATACTCGCGGGCTCGAGGATCCCCCGAATTGGCGAGGGCTTGAATGGCAGCCTGCCTCAGCCAGCTGTCGCTGCCGTTGGCCATGCGCGTCAGGGCGGACAGATCCGCCCGCTCCGAGCGCGCCAGCACGGAGACCGCCTGCTGGCGGATGGGCAGGGTCTCCTCGCTGTCGCTCGCGAGGGTGATCAGCGCCGCCGAGGCCTTACGGGCATCCTCGCCGCTCATCCGGTCGAGCTCGCGGCCCAGCCATCCCATCGCACTCTGTCGTACCGAACGAGACAGGGCGCCGTTGCGGGAAAGCGCCAGCAGCCCGGCCCAAACGGTAGCGCTGTCGGCGAGCACGGCAGGGAGGATCGCCTCGCGGCCCGGCCGTCCATCCGCGCGTGCGGCGAGGTCGAGCAGGTACTCGGCCGCCGCGCTTGCCGCTACTGCGCCGAGATCGGTGGTACCCTCCGGCGTGGATTCCGGCGCAATCTCGGCGTCCACACCCACGACCTGCCCGCCAGCCCGGGTCACCCGTACGACCACGGGCCCGCGACGACACTCGCGCTCCATTCCGTCGAACCGGTTCGAACTACCGGTCGAGATATAGGTGGAACGGCCGATGGAGATGGAATTGCCCATTCCGCAAACGTCGGCCCGGGCCGTGTAGCGGAACTGCACTCGACCATCCCCGGCGCCTTCGACCTTCGATCGCAATCCGCCTTGTCCCATCAAGGTCGCCGCTCCGCCTCCGAGCGCGGCGACCGCCAGCCCGAGGCCCCACCCCCGGGCGCTCACGGCTTCTCCACCAGCTCCAGTAGGAGCTTCATGGTGCGGGGATCGTTCTTCCGTGCCAGCGCCGCGATGGCCTGGCGGCGCACCTGCGGGTCGGTGCCCGATTTCGCAATCTCGATCAGTTTGTCCACCGCCGCAGGATCGTCCCGGCTGGCCAGCTGGTTGACGACGGCATAGCGGAGCTCCCGTTCAGGCAGAGCGTCGAACAACTTGCCCAGCTCCTCGATCGACAAGGTGCTCGTCTTGATCCGAGAGAGTGCCTCGCGCCGCAGGCCGGTGTCCTCTTCACGGTTCTTCGCGATACCCAGGAGCCATTGGTCATTCGTGGGTCCTCCGATACGCGACACGGCGTTGAGAATGGCACTCTTGATCTGGCGGGAGTCGGTCTTCCCGTAGAGGCCGCGCAGAAAGGTCGCGTCCTCCTCGTCGCCGCCAGAGCGGCGGGCCGCACGCTGTCCCGACATGGTCAGCTTCTCGTCGCTCGCGGAGCTCGCGGCCAGCTGTTGAATCGCCTCGGCACGCGTCCGTTCCGGCAAATCACCTTTCTCGATGATCGCGCGGAGGGCACGCTTCGCTTCCGGGCCGCCCGTTGAGCGCAGCGCCGAAAGCGCGGCTTCACGCGTGCGGGGATCGCTGCTCTCGTTGAAGAGCTGCTCCAGCACCTTGACCGTCGTGGCGCCGGGAGAGCGGGCGATGAGCATGATGGCGTCGCTGCGCACGCCGGGGTCGGGGTCGCTCTTCGCCACTTCCACCAGATCCGCCGTGGCCTCATCGGTTCCGTTCCGGCCCAGAATGTAGACCGCGCGCCGACGCAGCGTGGCGGAGCATTCGTCTCGCCGCGCCAGGACGCGCTTCAAGGTTGGGCGGACCTCAGGCGTGTTGAGCTGCGCCAGCGCGTTCAGTGCCTCGGCGCGCACCTCCATCTCTTCCCGGTCGCAGCTGGCACCCGAGGCGTTGGCCGCGGCGTTGGCGGCGCGCAACAGGGTCGCCGCCTGCGCATCGCCGCGCGCCGCCAGCGCGGCATACAAACGGGTCCGCAGCGTCGCAGCGTCGGGATCGTCCGCGGCTTCGGGATAGCGCTCCTGCTGGGTCTTAAGCGCCGCCAGCGCCGTGCGTAGCTCCTCGGAGGCGCCGGACCGGTAGAGCGAGAACGCCCGCCAATACAGCGCCGCCGGTGCGACGCGGGAACGCGGAAACCGCTGTTCGAATGACTGGAAGAGCGTCGACGCGCGGGAATACTCTCCCCGGCTGAGGGCTTCGCGAGCTGCGCGGAAGAGCGAGTCCTCGGGAGTGCCCTGATCCGGGCGCAGCCGACCCAGTCGGCCCCGAGGGGCGTCCTCGCTCCAGCCAAACAACCCCTCGTGCGGGGGCAGCGGCGCGAGCAGCTCATGGGAAGGGAACGGCAGCTCGGGAAGGTGCGGCATCAGCGGCTCATGCGGCAGCGCCAGCTCGAATTCGTGGAAGGGCAGGCTGGGCACCGGAAACTCAAACTGCATGCGCTCCAGCTGCGGCCATTGATCCGGCAACCCCATCGGCGCGCTGGGCGGCAGGGGCGTACTTGGCACGTGAGCGGCCGCTGGAGGCCTCCTCACCGGAGCGGCCCGTGGCGGCACGGGAGGAGGCGTCTGGGCAGCCAGCGATCCGGCCGCCAGGCCGAACACCACGAGAACCAAAGAAGTATGCATCGCGAGCGCTCCGCCGCTTACGGCTGGGAGGTGGGATTCTCCGCGAGCATCTCGCGGAGACGCGGGAGCACTTCCCGCTGATCGACAGTCTGATCGATGAGGTACACGTCCGGTGCCGCCACGCGGCGGGGCAACCGGACGATTTGGGCCAGCACCAGCTCGAGATCGTCGAGCAGGGCCTGCAGATGCGGATCGCTGGCCTGGGGAGAATCGAGCAGCAGCCGGGTGGTCACCAGGAGATCGCGAGCCTGTGCAGTGGAATACTCGATCGCGGGCCCGCTGCGGCGATTGGCATCCGCGAGGGTCACCAGGAGCGCGGTGACCCGTTCGAGGTAGTCCGCCGCGACTCCCACAAATGGCCCCTGGTCGTTGAGGGCGGGCCCGGCACTCTCTGCACTGCCGGCGGACGAACTGACGCCCGCCATCCGGGGCGGGGCCACGCTGGACTGCTTCACCAGCGCAGGGCTTATTTGCCCCAGTCCAAAGCCGAGCACGAGCATCGCCGCCAAGGGGAGCAGGGTGCGGATCCAGCGCGGAGGAATCCGGCGTTCCCGTGCCGGAAAGGCTCTTTCCTCCACCGCTTGCCAGATCCGGTCGAGCGGAGGATCCTGGGGGTTTCGCCAGGTCTCCTTGAGCTCCGCCAGCCGGCGCTCCAGTTCTCGGTCGTCCATGCTGATCCTTTCCTACTCGGCCACGATTCCAGCGAGCGCCTCGCGCAGTCGCGCGCGTGCCTCCGCCAGTCGTGCCTTACTGGTCCCTTCGGGGATGTCGAGCATTTGCCCGATTTCCCGATGAGTAAATCCTTCCATGTCGTGCAGCACCACCGGCATCCGAAGCCGTACGGGCAATCGTTCCAGCTCGGCTTGCAAACGATCCCGCAAGTGAGGGTCGCTGTCGCCCTCGGGGCTCGCTACCTCGGCCGCCGACTCTAACTCGAACTCTCGCGCCCTCACTCGCCGCAGCCGCCGGAGTCCCGTGAAGAGCATCGACATGGCCACCGAATGCAGCCAGGTCGAAAAGGCCGATTCGCCGCGATACTGCTCGAGACGCTGGAACGCCTTCACGAAGGTGTCCTGCGTGTATTCGCGGGCGAGCTCTTCGTCGCCGACCGATCGATAGAGCAACCGGTAGACGCGCGGCGCATGCCTATCGTACAGGCGGCGTGCTGCCATCCGGTCGCCGGCGCGCGCGCCAGCGATCAGCTCGGAATCGTCCACACACCGTCCCTTGCGGCCGCAGGGGTCGTGGCCTGCTCTTGCATCAGGTCAGACGCGGGGAAGGCAAAAGTGGTTGGATCGCGTCGCGGGATCATCCGAACTACCGCAGTACCGGGAAATGATGATAACGTAGTTGTTCTAGCTACTAAGTAACGGCAACCAAGAGATCCTTGCCGAACTCCTTGACTTGCCACCGCCGCACGCCGTCGACGGCCGCGAGCTCTTCGAGATCGCGGGGAGAGGTTCGGGCAATCGCCTCCAGGAGCCAGTTTGGGCAGAGCACGCCTGGGGCGAGGTCGTATTGCAGGACCAGCCTGGTCCGAGCTTCCTTGAGCCGCTCCATCCTGCCCTCGAAGGCCGGATCGGTTCGGTAGCGAGTTGGCCGGGCGTAGCGGGGCAGGACGGCCTCTGGCAGGGCGGTGCCTCGACCGAGGGCCTCCAGAATCTCGTTGCCCCGGCGATCCACCAGCTCACGACCCACCCCGCGAACCCGTGCCAGCTCCGCCAAGTCTCCGGGAGGCTGCTCCGCCAGCGCAAACATCGGCTCGTTACCGAGGATGCGAAAAGCGGCGCGATCGAGCGCATCGGCGGTTTGGGCTCTCCACACATAGAGCTCGCGGAAGCGGGCGAGTGCGCGGGGCGAGAGCACCCGGGCGCCCTTGACCCCCAAGGCCTGGATTTCGGGGGCGTCCGGCTCGGGCCAGCGCACTCGGGTCAGCAGCTCGCATTCCTCCTCGACCCAGCTCGAGCGTCCGCGTTCGGCCAGCTGCCGATGCAGCTCATCGCGCAGCCTGGGAAGATGGCGGGTGTCGGTCGCGGCATACTCGAGCATGGGCTGGGTGAGCGGACGCAACGACCAATCCGCGCGCTGAAACTGCTTGTCGAGCCGGACCCCGAAGTATTTCTCCAATAGCGCGGCCAGTCCGATGCCCGGCTCGTTGAGCAGCTGCGCCGCCACCCTGGTATCGAAGAGCCGGGCCGCGCGGAAGCCGAATTCATGGCCCAGCAGGCGCAGATCGTAATCGGCGTCGTGAAACACGAATTCGATGCCGGGGTCGGCCAGCAGTTCGCCGAATCCGGGAAGGCCGGTCACCGCAAGGGGGTCGACCAGCCAGGTTTCGCTTCGGGTCGAGAGCTGCAGGAGGTAGACGTGATCGCGGTGGCGATGGAAGCTCGCCGCTTCGGTATCCACAGCGACCAGCAGCTCGACGCGGAGACGAGCGAGCAACTCGGTGAAGTCGGCGACCGTTTCGATCAGTTGCAGCACCCGGCGCACACCTTCCGGATCGAGGAGAGGAATAGTAGCGATCCCGGTACGACCGGGCGTACTTTTCGGCCTTCACGGAGGCCTCGATGAACCTCGCCGAGGTCGAACAAGTCGTCTATCCCGATGATTGCGACGCGTTCGGCCACCTGAACCAAGCGGCCTTCCTGCGGGTCTTCGAGCGGGCCCGTTGGGACGTGCTGGGCCGCGGCCCGGGAATGGACGTGTTCGTGCGGCACGATGCCTGGCCCGCCGTGCGCAAGACCGTCATCGACTACCTGGCGCCTGCGTTCCCCGGCGACGTGTTGCGGGTTCACCAGGCGCTGGTGCACCACGGCCGAACCAGCTTCACCATGCGCCAGGCCGCGCGCCGCGCCAGTGACGGTGCCCTGGTGGCCACGGCGGAGTTCGTCTTCGTGTGCATCGATCGCGGGGGACGGCCGGTGCCGGTGCCCGAGGAGGTCGGCGAGTTCTTCCAGACCCGACCGAGCTCGGAGCCTGCCGACCGGCTTTCGGTAAACGGCGTGCGGTTGGCGGTCGAGCAGCGGGGTACCGGTCCCGCCATCCTCTTCGTGCACGGCTTCCCGCTGGACCGCACCATCTGGCAGCATCAACTCGACAGCCTCACCGGGTACCGCCGCATCGCTCCCGATTTGCGGGGCATGGGGCAGTCCGACGCCCCCGATCTCGGGTATTCCATGAGCACCTACGCCGAGGACCTCGTCGGCATCCTGGACGCGATCGGAGAGGGGCAGGTGGTACTCTGTGGCCTTTCGCTGGGCGGCTATGTGGCCTTCGAGTTTCTGCGCCGCTGGCGCGAGCGGGTCCGGGGATTGATCCTGGTGGACACGCGGGCCGAAGCCGATAGCGCGGAAGGCCGGCGGGCTCGGGACGCCCTGATCGGCCGGGTGCGTGAGCAGGGGGCCATCGCCGCCGCCGAGGCCATGCTGCCCCGCCTGTTCACGCCCCAGGTCTCACCGGAAATCATCGAGCAGATCCGTACCATGATCCTGCGCACTCCGGTGTCGGGAATCGTCGGCGCGCTCTCCGCGATGCGGGAGCGGCCCGATAGTACCCAGCTGCTGGAGACTCTCACCGGCATTCCCACGCTCGTGCTGGTGGGAGCGGAGGACATGATCACTCCGCCGCCGATCGCGCAGGCCATGGCCACGGCGATCCCGGGTGCGCGGTTGATGGAAATCCCCGGCTCGGGACATCTGCCCTGTGTCGAGCAGCCGGTTCCGACCACCCGGGCGATTCTGAAATTCCTTCAGTCGCTGGGATGAAACCCTTCGGCCAGTTGGGGCGTCTATTAGAGTGGCGGGACCGATCCGGTGTTCTATATCGAATCACCGCCAAGCCTCGTGTAGTACTCCCTTAGTGCGGCCCCGGGGCGGGCAGGTGCCCGCCTCTGGGTCGTCTCGCCTTCGTAGGGGTCAGGACTAGGAGTCAGAAATCAGGGAAACAGGGACGGCGACCCTACTTGCGCGGCCTTCCCGGCGGAGTATCGGAGTTGAAGATCTCTTTGTTCTTCTGAATGAAGCTCTCCAGATTGGGCGGCACATCTTCCTCGGGAAAGATGGCGGTCACCGGGCATTCAGGCTCACAGGCGCCGCAATCGATGCACTCGTCGGGGTGGATATAGAGTTGATCCTCCCCTTCATAGATGCAGTCGACCGGGCACACGTCCACGCACGCCCGGTCCTTCACGCCAATGCATGCCTCGGTGATGATATACGTCATGCCTTCCGCTCTCCCTGAGTGATCACACTTGCTGCCCGCACGCGGGCTTGAGGTCCCGGGACAGAATTAAGGAGCCGGGCCACGCTCCGCAAGGGGAGCCCCGGATTAACTTTGCGCATGCGGCATTACCTCCGGTGCCTGCTGTTTGTGGTGGTGAGCGTGCCGCCGGTGCAGGCGCAACAATGTCCGGAGGGGCCGCTGGCGCTGGTACTGTCCGGCGGGGGTGCCAAAGGTTTTGCGCATATCGGAGTACTGCAGGTCCTGGACAGTCTGGGGGTGCGGCCAGACCTGGTCGTCGGCACCAGCATCGGCGCCATGGTCGGGGCGCTCTACGCCAGTGGATTATCAGCCCGGCAGATCGACTCGCTCACCCGTTCGTTCCCGCCCTTCGATAGCCGCCCCGTCATCGCCAGCCGCGCACCCCACGAGTGGGGCAGTCTGCCACCCACCTTTCTGTGGGAGCAGGGCACCGGGGGATTTGTGCTGGCGACCGGCGGCGTGCGAGAGCTCCAAATCAACGCCTTGCTCAATCGCGTGTTGTTGCGCGCCAACCTGCTGGCACGCGGCGACTTCGACCGGCTGCCCATCCCGTTTCGTGCCGTAGCGACCAACCTCAGGAATCGGGAAGCCGTCGTACTGCGGGGCGGTGATCTGGCGCAGGCGGTCCGTGCCAGCCTGGCGGTCCCCCTGGTCTTCTCGCCCGAGCGGATCGGAGCGGATCTCTATACCGACGGCGGCATCTCCGCCAACGTCCCGATCGGAGCCGCGCGGGCCGCCGGTGCCCGGCGCGTTATCGTGGTCGACCTCAAGGAGTCCACGCTGGGGGACAGCGTGATCCTCGTCTCGCCGGAAGCGGTGGCAGGCCGGCTGGCCGGATTCCTCTTCGCGCAGCCGCTCGACTCGCTCGGTCCCGATGACGTATATGTGCAGCCCGACGTGCGCGGCGTCGCGAACCTGCGGTTCGATGCCGCCACTCACGACCGGATGCTCATCAACGGCCGATTGGCCGCAGACTCCTCGCTGCGACGCGCGAGCTGCCTTCCGCGCTCCGCCCGCGCGGTCCCTGCAGCGCTCCCGACTCAACTGGCGGGCTGGACAGTGGTCAACGGCACCACCCGAGATGCGATCACCATGGGACGGGTGTTAGGGCTTCGCCGCGACCATTCGCTTCGCGTCGATGGCCTTGAGGCTCAGCTCAGCGAACTTCCCCACGTCGAGGCCTTGCGAGAGCTCTGGCTCGGTCCGGTCGGCACGGGAGACAGCATCAGGTTCCAGGCCTCGATCGTGCCGGCCCCGCCTCGAGTAGCCGGCGTCGGCCTCGCGTACGACCACGATCTCGGGGGCCGGCTTTGGGCGGGCGTGCTGGATCGGGTGCTGCTTCCCGGCATCGAGACAAGCGGGGTGCTGACCCTGGGGCGCTTCCGCAGCGACCTCACCGGTGTTCTGCTGACGCATGTGGGAATCCGCCGTATGAGTCTCATGCCGTTCATCGTGGGGCAGCTCAGAAGCGAGGACATTCGGCTGTTCAGCAGCGATGGACACAGCTTCCTGCAGCCGACGGTGCGCCAGGCAACCGGCCAGGCCGGGGTGGAATGGGCGCGCATCGGGGCCTGGCGACTGCGTGGCGCCGCAGCCGTGATCACCTGGGAATCCGATGGCGAGACCCATTCGACTGGCGGTCTTCTGCTGTCGGCACGCACGGAGCCGGGCGGCCAAGCATGGGCGAAGGGCGAAGCCAGCATTACCGGGGCCTATCGCCTGGCCCTCGCGGAGGGCGGCGTGCTGTTCCAAGCCGGCCGGCTCAGTCTGCAGCCCGGAGCGCGGCTGGCGATCGGTCGCCGGCTGCCGCTGCAGGCGACGTTCGAATTTGGCGGCGACGAAGGGTTTCCCGGGCTGGTCATCGGGGAGTTTCGCGGGGACCGTGAAGTGGTGCTTCGCTTCGAAAGCTCCTATCTGGTTCGGGGGCCGCTAGCCGTCCGGTTGCAGCTCGCCGCGGGCCGCTCCGCCACCGGGGGTTCCTTGCTCGCCTCCACCGGATGGCTGGGAGGTGCGCGTGCCGGTTTCGGCGCCGAAACTCCACTAGGTCCGGTGACCTTCGAGTATGGCCTGGCAACCAATGGCAGGAGTGCGGCGTTCGTGCGCGTCGGCCGCTGGTTCTAGGCGGAAAGCTTCTCCCGCAAAAACGACAAGGTACGATCCCACGCCTGCTGCGCACTCTGCTTGTGGTAGACGGTCGGTCGGGTATCGTTGAAAAAGGCGTGACCCGCGTCGTAGTAATGGGCCTCAATACTGCCCCCCGCTGTCTTGATCTTCTTCACCAGGGCCCGGGCGTCCGCTTCCTTGACCGAGGCGTCCTGTTTGCCGAAGTGCGCCAGCAGCGGTACCCGCAATTTGGCCGGATCGATCCTGACGTTCGGGTGTACCCCGTAGAAATCGACCGCAGCTCCGATTCGATCCGGGTACTCCGCGGCCGCGTAGAGCGCGAGCTGTCCCCCCATACAAAAACCCACGACACCCACTCGCGCCGTGCTCAGTTCATGCCGGGCGATCAGCGCGTCGGCGGCAGCACGCAGGTCGATTCCTGCCTTGGCGATGTTGAGCGCCATGAGCAGCTTCCCGGCTTCATCGGGACTTTTGGTGACCGTGCCGTGATAAAGGTCGGGGGCGAGCGCGACGAATCCCGCGTTCGCGAAGCGGTCGCAAACATCCTTGATGTGATCCACCAGGCCCCACCATTCCTGAATCACCAAGACCCCGGGACCCTTTTCGGTCGCGGGGACGGCCAGGTATCCGGTCCCCTGGTGCCCGTTGACGGGGAAGTGAAGCGTCTCGCCCATGGACACTGCGGGTTTAGAGCAGGGCGGAGAGGGGGGTGGGGACCTGTTCGCAGCGAGGTTCCGGTTCGCTATAGCGATCCGAAGCCGTGTACAGGCGATTCCATTCCTCGCGAAGGCAGAAGGGGTCTGATCCGTAGGCCCGGTCTACCGCCAGCACGCCATCGAGATGGTCGATTTCGTGCTGCAGGAGCTCGGCGCGATCCCCCTCCAGCTCGATCTCGTTGCTTTCGCCCTTGAGATCCTGGTAGCGCACGCGGATGTGGTGGGCGCGCTGCACTCGCACCAGCAAGTTGGGGAAGGAGAAACAATCGTCCCAGACCGAGAAATCCTCCGTGCCGATATCCATGATCTCGGGATTAATAAGGGTCCAGGGCTGCTCCATCTCGACCTGGACAATCCGGACCGGAGCGCCAATTTGGGGGGCGGCAATCCCGCGCCCGCTGCCAAAGCGCGACTGCCAGTCTCGCAACGTCTCGCGCATGTCGTCCACGATGACCCGGACCGCGGTCGACCGGGGCTTGGTAATGAGGTCGCAGCGCGCCCTCAGGATGGGGTCGCCCAGCAGCCGGATGCGATGAATCGTCATGGTCCTAATCTCCGACTTCGTCCCGGTTTCCTCAAGAGCGGGGGAGATTGGCTTTGGCATTGCTCTTGTTTTTTTAGAGGTATTGCCTACTACTACTATCAAATAGCAGAATGCATTAGCCACAGTCTGCTCGGAAGCCTGTGCTTTGGCTCCCCTGGGTGTCATTATGCTAACTCATTGCAGCACAGCGGCTTCGATAGTTTGACAATCCCGACTGTTTTACTTAGGATTCGACTGCATATTAATACCGGTTCCGGAAGGAAATAGGGCCTATGAGCAGTCCGGTCGAGTCGCTGGTCAATCGCGAGTACAAGTGGGGCTTCGTCACTGATATCGAGGCCGACTCGGTCCCTCCTGGGCTGAGCGAAGACTTGATTCGGCTGATCTCGGCCAAGAAGGGCGAGCCGGCCTTCATGCTGGATTGGCGGCTCAAGGCTTATCGCGGTTGGCTCAAGCTGAGCGAGCCACATTGGCCCAACGTGAGTTATCCGGCCATCGACTACCAGAGCATCATCTATTACTCGGCACCCAAGACCCAGAAGCCGCTGGGATCGCTGGACGAGGCCGATCCCAAGCTGCTGGAAACTTACCAGAAACTCGGCATTCCCCTGACCGAGCAGAAGCTGCTGGCCGGCGTGGCGGTGGATGCCATTTTCGATTCGGTATCGGTGGGGACCTCCTACAAGAAGCAGCTGGGCGAGATGGGCATCATTTTTTGCTCCTTCTCGGAAGCGGTGCACGAACATCCGGAGCTGGTGCAGAAATATCTCGGCTCCGTGGTCCCGGCGAGCGACAATTACTTTGCCGCGCTCAACTCCGCGGTGTTCAGTGACGGGTCCTTCGTGTATGTGCCGAAGGGTGTGCGCTGCCCGATGGACCTGTCGACTTACTTCCGGATCAATGCCCAGAACACGGGTCAGTTCGAGCGGACGCTGATCATCGCCGATGAAGGGGCCTACGTCAGCTATCTCGAGGGTTGCACCGCACCGAAGCGCGACGAGAATCAGCTCCATGCGGCGGTGGTCGAGCTGGTGGCGCTCGAGGGTGCCACGATCAAGTACTCGACGGTGCAAAACTGGTATGCCGGTGACGACGAGGGGCGGGGCGGCATCTACAATTTCGTGACCAAGCGGGGCAAGGCGTCGCGGGGTGCCAAGATCTCCTGGACGCAAGTCGAGACGGGCTCGGCGATTACCTGGAAGTATCCGAGTGTCATTCTTCAGGGCGACGATTCGGTCGGAGAGTTCTATTCCGTCGCGGTGGTGAACGGGCGGCAGCAGGCCGACACCGGCACCAAGATGATCCATATGGGCCGCAACACCCGCAGCACGATTGTCTCGAAAGGCATCAGCGCCGGGCGCGGCAATAACAGTTATCGCGGGCTGGTGAAGGTGCTCCCCAAAGCCTTTGGGGCCCGCAACTACACCCAGTGCGACTCGATGCTGATCGGGAATCGTTGTGGTGCCAATACCTTTCCGTACATCGACGTCCAGAATCCCTCGGCGTCGGTGGAGCACGAGGCCAGTACCTCGAAGATCGGCGAGGATCAGATCTTCTACTGCAAGCAGCGCGGGCTCAATACCGAGAACGCCATTTCGATGATCGTCAACGGCTTTTGCAAGGAAGTCTTCAAGGAGCTGCCGATGGAATTCGCGGTCGAAGCGCAGAAGCTGCTCGGCGTCAGCCTCGAGGGGAGCGTCGGGTGATGCTCGAAATCAAGGCACTGCGGGCTGCGGTCGGCGAAAACGAGATTCTGCGAGGGATCCAGCTCCGCGTGCGCGCGGGTGAAGTCCATGCCATCATGGGCCCGAACGGATCCGGCAAGAGCACGCTGGCGCAGGTGCTGGCCGGGCACCCCGCATACACGGTTACCGCCGGAAGCATCACCCTGGACGGTCAGGATCTGCTCGAATTGGAGCCGGAAGAGCGGGCCCAGGCGGGGGTTTTTCTGGCGTTTCAGTATCCCGTGGAGATCGCAGGCGTCACCAATGCCTACTTCCTCCGGGCCGCTTACAACGCGCTCCGCAAGGCACGCGGCCAGGAAGAGCTGGATCCAATCGACTTCCTCGACTTGCTGGAGGAGAAGCTCAAGCTGGTGGGGTGGGGGCCTGAGATCATGCAGCGAGCGGTCAACAGCGGATTCTCCGGTGGCGAGAAGAAACGCAACGAGATTCTCCAGATGGCGATTCTCGAGCCCAAGCTGGCGATTCTGGACGAGACCGATTCGGGCCTCGACATCGACGCGCTCCGGATCGTGGCCGACGGGGTCAATGCGCTCCGGCGGCCCGACCGCGCAATTATCGTGGTCACCCACTATCAGCGGCTGCTCAATTTCATCGTCCCGGATTTCGTGCACGTCCTGGTTGACGGGCAAATCGTGAAATCGGGCGGAAAGGAATTGGCCCTCGAGCTCGAAGCCCGGGGCTATGAGTGGCTCACCGGCGTGCCGGAGGAAGCCTCCGCGTGAACGAGACCTACGTCGACGCGTTCGAGCGGTTTGCCGGCAACGGCGGCGGGCGCGGTCCCGCCGGCTTGGTCGCCAGGCGGCGGGAGGCGTTCGAACGGTTCGCCAAGGCCGGATTCCCGACAGCCAAGGATGAGGAGTGGCGCTTTACTCCCGTGGCGCCGATCGCGCGGTCGCCCTGGCGTCTGGAGGGACGGGCGAGTGCTCCCCAGGTCCAGCGGCAGGACCTCGCGCCCTATCGCTTCGGCGCCGCGGAGTGGTGCACGCTCGTGTTCGTGGACGGGCAATTCGATCCGGCGCTCTCGCACCGCCCGGCGCTTCCCGCTGGAGTCATCGTCGAGCCGTTCGCCGAGGCCCTCGAAGGCTCCCCGGCGCTGATCGAGCGCGCCTTCGCCCGCGCCGCGAGGCCGGACAGCACGCCCTTCGCCGCGCTCAATGCCGCGTTCGCCAGGGACGGAGCGATCGTGCTGGTTCCCGCCGGGGTGGCGCTGACGGAGCCGATCCATCTGCTTCACGTCACCACCGATGCGGCCTCGGGGACGGCGGTGCAGCTTCGCACCGTGCTGCTGATCGAACGCGGCGCCCATGCCCAATTCGTAGAGAGTTATGCGGGCCTGGGCCCGGCCGTCTCGTTTCACAACGTCGTGACCGAGGTTGTGGTTGGCGAGGGGGCCTGGGTCGAGCATATCCGTATCCAGCGCGAGCACGAGGCCGCGTATCATATCGGACTTACCGAGGTGGAGCAGGCACGGGACAGCCACTATCGGTCCTTCACGCTGGCCGCGGGAGGGGCCATTGCGCGGCACGACCTTCGGGCACGGCTTTCGGGCGAAAATGTCGAGACGCTGCTTTACGGGCTCTACCTGGGGCGGGGCGATCAGCTGGTCGACAACCATACGACCATCTTTCACGATCAGCCCAACTGCCGCAGCTGGGAGGTCTACAAGGGGATCCTGGAAGGCAGCAGCCATGCCGTGTTCAACGGCAAGGTATTCGTGAAGCCCGAGGCGCAGAAGACCGACGCCAAGCAGACTAATCGCAACCTGCTGCTGTCCGAGGGTGCGCGAGTCGATACCAAGCCGCAGCTCGAGATCTTCGCCGACGACGTGAAGTGCACCCACGGGGCCACGGTGGGCCGGATCGATGAAAGCGCCTTCTTCTACCTGCAGAGCCGCGGTATCCCTCGGGCCCAGGCGCAGCGGGTGCTGACGTACGCCTTCGCGGCCGAAGTCGTGAACGAGGTGGCCTCAGCGCCGGTCCGTAACGCCCTCGACCGTCTGATTGCGGCGCGCCTCGGGGTCGAGGTCTGATTCCGGCATGACGCCCCTCGCCGCTTCCCCCCCGGATTCATCGCGAATCGGTCGCTCCGGCACCGGCTGGGACGTGGCCCGGGTACGAGCCGACTTCCCCATCCTGACCCGCGAGGTCCGGGGCAGACCGCTGGTTTACCTCGACAATGCCGCCACGGCCCAGAAGCCGGCCGTCGTGATCGAGGCGATGGAGCGGTACTACAAGACGGGCAACGCCAACGTGCACCGCGGGGTCCATGCGCTGAGCCAGGAAGCGACGCTGGAGTACGAACGGGTGCGCGAGCTGGCCGCGAAGTTCCTGGGGGCAGGCTCCGCGTCGGAGATCGTATTCACCTCCGGCACCACCGCCGCGCTCAATCTGGTCGCCCAGAGTTACGGGGGATCGGTGTTGCGGCCGGGGGACGAGATCCTGGTGACGGAGATGGAGCACCACTCTAACCTGGTGCCCTGGCAACTGGTCGCCGAGCGAACCGGTGCCCTCATCAAAGCCATCCCGGTCATGCAGTCCGGCGGGCTCGACCTCGCGTCGCTGGAAGGACTGCTGGGCGCGCGGACCCGCATCGTCGCGGTGACCCACGCCTCCAACGTGATCGGGGCGATCAACCCGATCAACGCCATCGCCGCGATGGCTCACGAGGTGGGCGCAGTCGTCGTGGTAGACGGCGCGCAGTCGGTCCCGCACCTTCGAATCGATCTGCAAGCGATTGAATGCGATTTCTTTGCCTGTTCCGGGCACAAGCTGTATGGCCCCACCGGCATCGGCCTGCTGTACGGGCGGCAGTCGTTGCTCGAGGCCATGCCGCCGTGGCAAGGCGGTGGCGGGATGATCCGGGAGGTGCAGATCGAGCGCAGCAGTTATGCTCCGCCCCCGGAACGCTTCGAGGCGGGCACTCCGCCGATCGCCGAAGTAGTCGGGCTCGGCGCCGCGCTCGATTACGTCGGCCGGTGGGACTGGGAAGCCCTGGTGGCCTACGAGCAGGACCTCGTGGCAGAGGCCGCCCGCAAGCTCGGCGGAGTCAGCGGACTCCGCCTGCTGGGCGAAGGTGCCGATCGCGTGAGCGTGCTGTCGTTGGTGCTGGACGGCATCCATCCCCATGATGCCGGCACCGTGCTCGACACGCTGGGCATCGCGGTGCGGGCGGGACACCATTGTGCTCAGCCGCTGATGCGGAGATTCGGCGTCGCAGCGACGCTCCGGGCTTCGTTCGGCGCCTACAACACCCATGCGGATATCGACGTGCTGGTCGAGGGACTCCAACGGGCCCGGCAGGTACTGGGATGAGCAGCGAGCTGGACGAGCTCTACCAGAGCGTCATCCTCGACCACAACCGTACGCCGCGGAACTTTCACAAACTGGACGATGCGACGGCGCACGCGGAGGGACGCAATCCGCTCTGCGGGGACATGTTCGACGTCTGGCTCAAGGTGGCCGGCGGGCGTATCGTCGACGTGGCCTTCCTCGGCCAGGGCTGCGCGATCTCCAAGGCCAGCGCTTCGATGATGACCCAGGCCGTGAAGGGCAAGACGGTGCAGGAGGTTAGGGAATTATTCGAGCAGTTCCACTCGCTGGTTACCGTGGGTGACAGCGGTGGTGGTGGCACGGCTCTTCCCGCGAAGCTCGAGGTCTTCAAGGGGGTGCGGGCCTTTCCCATTCGGGTCAAATGCGCGACGCTCAGCTGGCACGCCATGAGGCAGGCCCTGGACGCCGCCCAGAAAGAGGAGACATGACGTACAACGAAATGATGGTGAAGCCGATGCGCGAAGAGGTTACCCGCCTTGGGGTGCAGGAGTTGCGCAGTGTGGCCGAAGTGGACGGGGCGCTCGGGCCTGGCGAGGGTACCGCACTGGTCTTCGTCAATTCCGTTTGCGGCTGCGCGGCGGGCGCGGCACGCCCGGCGTTGAGCCTTGCGCTCCGGCACCCGGTCAAGCCGCCACAGCTGTTCACCGTGTTTGCGGGCCAGGACCTCGAGGCCACGGCCCGGGCGCGGAGCTATTTCGCGGAGTATCAGCCCAGCTCTCCCTCGATCGCCCTCCTGCGCGATGGGGAAGTGGTACATTTCGTCCACCGGCACATGATCGAGGGCCGTGGTCCGGAAGCCATCGCCGCGGACTTGATTGCGGCGTTCGAGCGGCACTGCTCCAAGGAGACCGCGAGGAGAGAGTAGTGTCAGGCCACGTGTTCCATCCCGGCCACGAGGAGCTGCACGGGGTGACCGTCGTCGTCGAAGGCGCCTCCGGCCGGCTCTGGGTCGGCCGCTATCACGAAACCAACGAGCGGGGAGTCGTGTTGCACGATGTCGCGATTCACGACCCCGCCATCACGACGGTCGGGCGCGAACCCTGGATCGAGCGGCTGCGAAAGTTCGGAGTCAAGGTCGAAGAGCCCTTCGTGCTGCTGCCCTCCAAAGAAGCCGGTCCGATCACCCGCCTCACGGATTGGCAGCCTTCCTGACCCAAAGCGACCCGCTGTCCCATTCCTCCTCGGAGACCTGAGCGCATGAGCAACACCAGCGTGATCCAGGTCGATCGCGTCTCCAAGCGGTTCTCCGGCCATACCGCGGTGGACCAGCTCTCCCTGGACGTTCCCAAGGGTGGGATCTTCGGGTTGCTGGGGCCCAACGGCGCGGGAAAGAGCACCACGATCCGGATGATCATGAATATCATCACCCCCGACGAGGGGCGCATCGCGGTGCTGGGTCACGAGTCTGCCAGCCGCGATTTATCCGATCGGATCGGCTTCCTCCCAGAAGAGCGGGGCCTCTACAAGAAGATGAAGGTGATCGACCAGCTGACCTTCCTGGGCGAGGCGAAGGGCATTGGGCGGGCGGTGGCGCGCAAGAAGGCAGGCGCCTGGCTGGAGCGCCTCGGTCTGCTCGACTGGACGATCAAGAAGGTCGAAGACCTTTCCAAAGGCATGCAACAGAAGGTGCAGTTCATCGGTGCGCTGCTGCACGAACCGGAGCTGCTGATCCTGGATGAGCCCTTCAGTGGCCTCGACCCGGTCAACAGCCAGGTGATGAAAGACGTGGTGGTGGATCTGGCCCGGGAAGGCCGCACGGTGCTCTTCTCGACGCACATCATGGAGCAGGCCGAGAAGATGTGCGACTGGATCGTGATCATCGCGCGCGGGCGCAGCGTGGTCAATGGTGCGCTGGGGGACGTGAAACGGGAGTTCGGCGGGCGCCACGTGGCGCTGGGCTTCACCCGTAACCGGGACCGGGCCGCTCGGATCCTGGCCGACCGGAGCCTGATCCAGAAGGTCGATGACTACGGGCCCAGTGCCGAAGTGGAGTTGGCGCCCACGGGTGATGCCGATCGCCTGCTGCGAACCCTGGTCCAGGAGGATGTCGGCCTGTCGCGCTTCGAAGTCGTGGAACCCTCGCTGCAGTCCATTTTCATCGCCAAGGTCGGTGCCGATGCGGCTACCGCACCGGCTCGGGAGGTGGTCCATGCGTAAGGTTTGGGCCGTCATCCGGCGGGAGTTTGTGGAGCGAGTCCGGACCCGCGCGTTCATTCTCAGTACGCTCTTGTTCCCGCTCTTCATGGGGATCCTCGTCGTCCTGCCGGCCTACCTGATGAGCCGCAGCACCGGAACCAAATCGATCGCTCTGGTCGATGCGACGAGCGACGACCTGGGCCAGCGCCTCGAGACGGCGCTGCAGGCTGCCCGGATCGGGAAAGGCCCGGACGCCTTGCCCCGCTATTCGGTCACCCGTTTCGCGGCACGCGACCGCGCGGACCAGGTCCGTGACTCCTTGGTGCCGTCGACCGGCCTCTCGCGAAAGACCAGCGCCGCCTGGGACGGCATCCTGGTCGTGGGAGACTCGACCGTGCCCAGCGGCAAGGCGTACTACTACGGCGCCAACGTGGCCAGCTTCGACGACATGCGCGACCTCGAGCAGACCCTGCGGCCGATGGTGATCGCCAAGCGGCTGGAAGGAATGGGCGTGGACCTTGCCACGGTCATGAAATCGGTCGAGGGAATCGACCTGACAACCACCAAGGTGGCCAACGGCAAGCTGACCGCCGAGAGCGGTGCATCGACCTTTGCGCTGGCCTACGCGATGGGGTTCATCCTGTACTTTTCGCTGCTGATCTTCGGAACTCAGGTGATGAGCTCGGTCATCGAGGAGAAGAACAACCGGATCGTCGAGGTCCTGGCTTCGAGTCTCACGCCGTTCCAGATGATGCTGGGCAAGGTGGTCGGCGTCGGCATGGTGGCCCTGCTGCAAATCGGCCTCTGGGTGGGGATCGCGACCTATCTCCACGGACACCAGCAGCAGCTCATGCATGCGTTCGGGGTCACCAGTGCGGCCGGCGGGCCAGGGATCAGCCTGCCCGCCATGCAGCCCGACCTCATGGCGGTCTTTTTCCTGTTCTTTTCGCTGGGCTTCCTGCTCTTCGCCGCCGCCTATGCGGCAGTAGGAGCCATGTGCAGCACCACGCAGGATGCGCAACAGATGCAGATGCCGGTGATGATCTTCGTGCTGGCCGGGTTTCTCTCGACCTTCGCGCTGATGCGGGACCCCAACGGGACCGCTGCGCACGTGCTCACCTTCGTGCCGATGCTGACCCCATTCGTCGTTCCGCTGCGTTATTCGATCTCACCGCTGCCGCCGTTGGAGTTATTGACCTCGATTGGGGTGACCGTGGTGGGGATGCTGTTGATCGTCTGGGTGGCGGCGCGGATTTACCGGATCGGCATCCTGAGCTACGGGAAGAAGGCGAGCCTCCGAGATATGGTCCGGTGGGTCCGCTCGGCCTGACTGCCCGAGGGGATCAGAAATGAAATCCGGATTTCACGTAAAAGCGGAGCCGCTCTCCTCCGCTGGCCGCGGTCGCCGAGACCAGATGACCGGAGAACATGGTCCAGAGGCCACCGCCAAACGCGGTATGCCAGCGGCTGGACGATTCTCCCTCCAGATAGACCCGCCCGATATCGGCAAGACCAAGGACGCCCCAGCGTTTGGGGCCTATCCCAAGCTTCCCCAGATTCAGCCGCAAGTCCGCATTGCCGTATACGGCCGCGTCACCCGTGAAGCGCCGTGTGGTGAACCCGCGGAAGGATTCCCACCCTCCGATGTCGGCCGCCTCGAAGAAGGGATACGTCCCGAACATCCGTTTGGCCCCTGCTCGCAGGGCGAGGGTCGGGGCGGACGGCAACGCCGCGGTGGTCAGATAAGTGGTTCCCACCAGCTCGACTGACCCAAATCCCGATTCCACATCCAGCGCCGCAGGAAACGCCCGGCCGGTGAGCGCGAGAGTCACCCCTCTGGTCGGGACCTTCTCCTCGTTGCGGGAGTCATATACCAGGGCGCCGTTGACTGCCGCCTCCGCGAAGGAGCCGGCACCATAGGGGGGATCCACCGAAAGCAGAGTGAAGCGATCATCCGTATCCGACCAGCGCAACAGTCCACCGACTTCGAACCGCAGCGGACCCGTGATTCCGAGCAGCACCGTCGGCTCCAGCGCATACTGCCGCTGGGTGACGTTATTGAAACCGGCGATCGTCGAGCGGACGGTCTCGTTACCCAGTCCGAAGTAACGGATCACGTCGGCGTTGAGTGCCGCGGCGTGCAGCAAGACCCGCCGGTCGGGTCGCTCGAAGCGGAAATCTCCCTGCAGGTCGGCGTTGATTTCTCCCGCACCGGTAGTGGTCGCCAACCGGAGCGCGATCCGGGACTGGTACGGCACCCTGCGGAAGCCGTAGCTGTAGAAAACCGGTCCGGCGCCCAGCACCACGCCGATTTCGGGGCGCACGCTGAACCAGGGCGCCAGGCCTATGCGGTGGCCCCAATCCCGGAACAGCTCGCGCGGGAGGTTGTCAGGTACCGGAGATTCGAAGGGCTTGTCGTAGACGCGCAGGTTGTCTTCCGCCGAGTCTGCCACCACGTCGTGGTTGCCCCCGGGAATCACGCGAACCAGAATCTCGCTCGTGTCGCCTCGCACCCGAACGGTATCGGCTCCCCCCAGGAGGTAGAGCCGGATCTCCTCGGTCTCGTCCGGCAGGAACCGGCGCTTGAAGATCGAGGTCCCCTGCTCCGCAAAAACCTCTACGGTTACCGCTCCGCCAGGGCCCCGGGTTACTTCGGCCCGCTCGGCATTATCCGAAGCGCGAACATCGACGTCCCGGGCCAGCGTGCGGTAGTACTCCAGCGCGAATTCGGGGAGCGCGTCCCGCCGACTTCGCAGGCTCGCGCCAAAGTCCGCCAGCACGCGCTGGTCGAATCCTGCGGGGAGCGCCGCGAGGGCGCTCGTGATGGTCGCGTCGGTCAAACGGTCGCGGAGCCGGGCCGCCGCGCTGTCCCACGCGGCACGGTCCAGTCCGGTCAGGAGTCGCCGGTCGAGCGGCTCCGCCGAGCGGGTAAGGCTGCGGACTCGCCCGTAGCGAGGCCCAAACTCCGCCCAATTCGGTTTGAAGTACCGGACCAGGTCATACCCGATTCCATCGAAGCGAGAAAACGCCCAGTCGCGGTCCCGGGCCAGCGGCCTCCACCAGCGAAATCCGCCTCGGTCGAACCTCACCCAGCTCCATTGTCCCGCGTGACGATCCCAGTCGCCCATGACGAAGTCCAACAGCCGAGCAGCGAGATACGCGGACTGGTCGAAGCGGTTCGCTGCGCTGGCCTGCAGGCGCGGGAAGAGCGAATCGGAAGAGATGATCTCGGCGGCGCCCGGAATACCTGGCTCGCGTTTGGTGTCCTCAACGAAGCGGGCTTCGAATATCCCCAGCAGGCCCTTGAACTCTTCGCGCCACTTGCCCAGCCGTGGAGAATCCGGGAGCACCGCGATCCAGCGGTCCGCGGTCAGCAATCCCGCCGCGTGTTCCAGCTCTTGGGCCGCGAGCGCCGCTGCCGGGAACATGGCACTGATCTGTTCGTTCGCGAACCAGCCCATGAGGGGGTTGTTGGACAGCCCGGAGAAGGCCTGGGTCGGGCGCTTATCTACCGAGCGGAAATTGTAGGTTCGGCCGTCGGTCGAGCAGAAACGGAGGGAAAGCGTCTGGGCGTGTCCGCCTTTGTCGAACGCGGTCAGTCCGCCGGCGATGGTATCGAGATTGGCAACAGGTACGCGGATCGGCTCCAGCCAAAGATCGCGCCAGGCTGATCCCAGCAAGAACCGATGCAGCCAGCCGCCTCCATATTTCTTCCCTGGAGTGACACTGACCGCCTCGTCCGGCACAATCATCGCCGCCGGCTGCGCGGCCTGCAGCGCGGCCAGCAACAGGAGACCCGTGAGCATGCCCTAGGGACGGCTCAGGGGGGCCTGAGCGGCACTTCCTTCAGAGTTCCGTGAACGAAACCGAACCAGCCGGGGTGTCAGGGGACGAAGAGCGCCGCGTGCGGCATGGCCATCCCGCTGAGGCCATTGGGCCAGCGCGCCCGGTCGAAGCTGACGCCGGGCCGGGAGGATTCGTCCCGGAAGCGGGCGTCCCAGGAGAGTTGCCCGCTCGCGCGATCCAGCCGTGCCATCAGCAGGCGGGGCGGGCCATCTCCCTGCTCGGTCACGATCAACCGGTCACTCCCCGGATCGGACGAAAGCCAATGGGGGAAGAAGGTCGAATCGGTGGGAAGCTGGGAGACTTCTTTCGGATGCGCCGGATCACTGAGATCCAGGGTAACGAGCAGGTGGGAATAGGCGATCGGCATCACCCAGAAATCTCCCGCCAGGACAGGGACCGAACAGCCGATCCGCCGAGGCTCTCGCATGGAGAGCACGAGCTCGATCCGGGGCTCGGCCTGGTCCAGGTCGGTGATGCGGTAGAAGCCGCAGTTGTACGTATTCAGGAATACCGTGCGACCATCGGAGAGCGTGCGGACTTCGAAGGGATAGTGCTCCACCGAGTCGCCCGGAATGCCGGGTACGAGCACGGTCCTGAGCAGGCTCAGATCAGAGAGTCGCCAGACCTGGACGACGTGGGCGGTCTGCTCGGAATCCATCGGGGAGCTGGTGGTGAGTGCGCGATCGATCGCGGGCAGGACGGTAATCCCGTACGTCCTGATACGGGCACCGGGGAAGCTGGAATCTCGGGACGATGCGGTTCGCAGGAGCCGGCCTTCGGCGGTGAACTCCGCCAGGCCGCCGGGACTCCCGGGGACGCTCGGATCGCCGAACTGCAGGGTCGCCAGCACCAGGGTGTCGGCAAGCCGGGCGAAACTGTGCGGCTGGCGATAGCCGGGGACGCTGTCGATCGTGTTGACCAGCCGGGGTGACGCCGGCTCCCGCGGGTCGATCAGAAAGCTCCTGCCGGTGGTGAAATCGTTGGCGAAGAAGGGCAGGCCCCGCGGCAGCACGAACTCCGAATGATGCGGCATCAAGCCGCCTTCGGCCATCGTCGTGGCACCGACTACGTGGCCATACGACGCGCTCGCCGAATCGGCGTCGAGGATGGCGATGAAATCGGTACCGGGATGGTCGGGAGGATGCCCGGTCCCGGCCCAGACATAGAGAAAGCGCGCGGGGTGCGGGGTGGAGGAGGCGCATCCGACGAGCAGGGCCAGGACCGACAGCAGACGAGCCGCTCGTCGAATGCGCACGGATACTCCTCAGCGGTTGGGTTGCGGCGTCACTCGCAAATAGGGTTTCTTGGCGACGAATCCCTTGGGGAATTTCTGTTTCGCGTCCTCGTCGGACACCGCAGGGACGATGATCACGTCCTCGCCGTGCTTCCAATCGACCGGCGTGGCCACCGAGTAACCCGCGGTGAGCTGCAGCGAGTCGAGCACCCGCAACAACTCGTCGAAGTTGCGCCCGGTACTGGCGGGATAGGTGAGCGTGAGCTTGACCTTGTTGTCCGGCCCGATGATGAATACCGAGCGGACCGTGAAGTTCTCGCTGGCGTTGGGATGGATCATGTCGTAGAGCATCGCCACTTTGCGGTCGGGATCGCCGATCATCGGGAAATTGACCGCGTGCCCGGTCACGTCCTTGATGTCGCTCTCCCATTTGCGATGGGAATCGACGGGGTCAACACTCAGGCCGATGATCTTTGCATTGCGCTTCTCGAACTCCCCTTTGAGCTGCGCGGCCCGGCCCAGCTCGGTGGTGCACACGGGGGTAAAGTCCTTGGGGTGGCTGAACAGCACCGCCCACGACTTGCCTTTCCAGGCGTGAAAGCTCACCTCCCCCATGGTCGTATCGGCAGTGAAGTCCGGCGCCTCGTCGCCGAGTCGAATTGCCATCGTTGGAGTCCTCCTCGTAAAGGCTGACTTGTTGGGTTGGCTTGCTGAAGGGCGAGATAATACTCCGGCGTCGACCTAGTTGCTATAGAGGGGCGGGGTCCCGACCCCTTAGTTTTGAGCCATGCGTGACTACGATGTCCTGGTGATCGGCGGAGGCCACGCCGGCGCGGAAGCGTCGGCGTTGGCTGCGCGATCCGGAGCGCGCACTCTCCTGCTCACGCAGAACCTCGAGACCATCGGGCAGATGTCGTGCAACCCGGCAATCGGTGGCATCGCCAAGGGGACGGTGGTGCGCGAAGTCGATGCTCTGGGCGGAATTATGGGCCGAGCGGCAGACCTTTCCCGGATTCAGTTCCGTATGCTCAATCGGTCCAAGGGTCCGGCTGTGTGGTCGCCGAGGGCACAGTGTGATCGCGGGTTGTACCGCCGCGCCGTGCGTTGGTTGCTCGAGCGCCAGCCCGGGCTGGGGTTCGCGCAGGGCACGGTCGCGCGGTTCCTGATGGAGGGAACCCGGGTGCGGGGGGTAGAGACCAGCGATGGCCGCCGCTACTCCGCCCGTGCGGTGGTGCTAACCGCAGGCACCTTCCTTCGCGGTGAGATACGTCTGGGCCTGGAGACCAGGATTCCTGCCGGCAGGGCAGGTGAGGCGCCTGCGGTTGAGATATCCCAAGCTATTGCTGCACTTGGTATTACGATAGAACGCTTCAAGACAGGCACGCCTCCCAGAGTGGACGGTCGCACGGTGAACCTGGAGGGGCTGCAGCGTCAGGATGGGGAGGTAGAGCCCTATTGGTTCTCCTTCTATGAGCGAGCGAAGCATCCAGCTCAACTTCCCTGTTACCTGACGCACACCACGGAACGGCTGCGGGACATCGTCGCGGCGCACCTGAAAGAATCCGCGATGTACGGGGGGGCGATCAGCGGGCGGGGACCGCGCTACTGTCCATCGATCGAGGACAAGATCGTCCGCTTCCCCCACGCGGTGCGGCACCAAGTCTTCCTCGAGCCAGAGGGGCTGGAGACCTCGGAGCTGTACGTGAACGGACTTTCGACCTCGTTGCCGCCTGCGGTCCAACTCGCCTACCTGAGATCAGTCCCAGGCCTGGAGCAGGTCGAGATGACGCGTCCCGGGTATGCTATCGAATATGACTATTTCCCTCCAACCCAGCTTGAGCACAGCCTCCAAGTCCGTGGGGTACAAGGACTTTACTTCGCAGGTCAAGTCAATGGTACGACGGGCTATGAAGAGGCGGCTGGGCAGGGGGCAGTTGCCGGGCTGAACGCCGCCGCCTGGGCCCTCGAGCGGTCGCCGGTCTATTTCCGGCGCGACGAGGCCTTTCTGGGGGTCTTGGTCGACGACCTGGTTACGCGCGGGGTGGATGAGCCCTACCGACTCTTCACCTCGCGTGCGGAGTTTCGCCTGTTGCTTCGCCAAGACAACGCGCTGCGCCGCCTGCTGCCCACCGCCGAGGACCTCGGGCTGCTGAACAACGAAGAACAGCGAACCGCCAGCCGGCGGCTCGAGGCGGAAGTCCGGGTCATGGATTTGGCAAGGGCCACGGCTATCTCTCCCCGGCAAGCCAATCCGGTTCTCCTCAAGGCTGGCGTAACGGAGATCAACGAACCGACTCGTTTGGCGGACCTGGCCAAGCGTCCAGAGGCCCCGCTAGCGGAACTTATCAGGGCAGCCGGCCACGCAGCGCTGGCGGAAGAGGCCGAATGGGCCTCGCTGGAATTGCGCTACCAAGGGTACATCCAGCGAGAGCGGCTGGCCGCTGAGCGATTGGGTGAGCTTGAGAGTTTCCTGATTCCGGAAGATCTGGAGTTCTCTGGAGTGGCGACGCTTTCCTCCGAGGCCCGCGAGAAACTGGCTCGGCAGCGCCCCCGGAGCCTCGGCGCCGCTGGGCGGATCCCCGGTGTCTCCCCGAGCGATCTTCAGAATCTGGTCGTGGAGGTGCTCAAGCGCCGCAGCCGTGCCGAAATATCGTGACGGTTTCACGTGAAACCGAAGGCCTCCTGCGTTTTTTCGAATAGTTTCACGTGAAAACCCACTGACATATTTCGTCTTGTAGTCTATATTTAAGTGTGACTGCGGGTTGTGCTCACACGCAGTCTTCTCTTGTAACTCATTACAAAGCAACAGCTTACGTGAATACAACCTGATGGCCCGCACCATCGCGATTGCCAATCAGAAAGGCGGCGTCGGCAAGACGACGACTGCGGTGAACCTGGCCGCTTCGCTCGCCACGGCCGAGCGGCGCACCCTGCTCGTGGATGCCGATCCGCAGGGCAATGCCACGAGCGGCGTGGGGGTCCCCAAGGATCCCGCGCGGGCCTCGCTGTATGATCTCCTGGTCGACCGCCAGCCGGCGGACACCGTGGTGCAGCAAGACGCCGAACTACCCTTTCTCTCCATTCTTCCCGCGACGCAGGACCTGGTGGGCGCGGAGCTCGAGCTGGTCAACGTCGCCAATCGCGAGGCCCGTCTCCGCGAAGCGCTGCGCCCGCTGCTCCCGGCGTTCGATTACATCATCATCGATTGCCCGCCCTCCCTCGGATTGATCACCCTGAACGTGCTGAGCGCCGCGCACGGTGTCATCATCCCCATTCAATGCGAATACTACGCCCTGGAGGGGATCTCCCAGCTGCTTAACACGATTCGGCTGGTGCAGCAGAACTTCAATCCCGAGCTGGCGCTCGACGGCGTGTTGCTGACGATGTACGACTCGCGGCTCAACCTCTGCCGCCAGGTAGCCAAAGACGCCAAGGAATACTTCGGTCCGAAGATGTTCCGCACGGTGATCCCGCGGAACGTCCGCCTGGCCGAAGCGCCGAGCTTCGGCAAGCCGATTCTGATGTACGACGTGCAGTCGGTGGGGGCCAAGAGCTATCTCGGCGTGGCGCAGGAGCTGTTGCGCCGCACGGAATCCGGCGAAGTCGGCGGAGAAATCGAGCTGCCCCACGGAGCCACTCGCAACTCAGGGGAGGTGCGTACGTGACCGAGACCAGGCGGTTGGGCCGAGGACTCGAAGCACTGCTCGGGCCGCTGACCCGTGAAGAAGTCCAGGCGAGTGGGGGGCTCAAGGAGCTTGCGATTACGGCGATTGGCCCCAACCCCTATCAACCGCGCCGCGAGTTCGACGAGGGACAGCTCAAGGAACTCGCCGATTCCATCGAGGCATCCGGCCTGCTGCAACCCGTCGTGGTGCGCTCGCGGCCCAATGGGCATTATGAGCTGATTGCCGGAGAGCGCCGGTGGCGCGCCGTCCAGCGACTGGGCTGGCAAAAGATTCCCGCGGTCATCAAGGAGGTGGACGATCGCTCCCTCTTGACCCTCGCGCTGATCGAGAATCTCCAGCGCGATGATCTCTCGGCGATCGATGCGGCCCACGGGTACCAGCAGCTGATGCAGGAGTTCACGGTGCCGCAGCAGGAGGTCGCGCGGCTGGTTGGCAAAGACCGCTCCACCGTGAGTAACACGCTGCGGCTGCTCCGTCTGCCCGAGGAAGTGCAAGGCATGGTGTCCAAGCGCTCGCTCTCCGAAGGCCACGCGCGCGCGCTGCTGGCGCTGTCCGATCCCAAGGAGATTCTGCGACTGGCCCGCGAGTGTGCGGCGGCGGACTGGTCGGTGCGGGACCTCGAGGCCCGGGTGCGGGGCGAGCAGCTGCAGGGCGCCCCGCCGGCGCGGAACAGAATCCGACGGCCCCGGCCGGAGGTACGCAACCCCAGCGCCGACATTCGTCGCGTGGAAGACGTGCTGCGCAAGCGATTGCAGACCGATGTGCGTATCACCGCCCGCCGCCGCGGCCGGGGGGCCGTGACTATTCACTACTACTCGAATGACGACCTGGCTCGGCTGCTCGAAGTGATCCTGGGTGAGCCCTTCGGCGGATGAGCGCGGGAAAGCGCGGCGTCTCTGTCATCGTCCAGCGGGATGGGGCACTGCAATCGCGCAGCTATCGCATTCCGGTCTGGGTGCTGCGGCTGGCCCTGGTGGGGGGGGTCTCCCTGGCCGTCGCGACCGTCCTGGGCGTGGCGTTTTACGGGCCGGTCGCGCGGCAAGCGGCACGGGTGCCCTCACTGACCCGCGAAGTGGAACGGCTGCGGACCGACAACCAGCGGATCCGGGAGCTGGCCGCGGCGCTCGATAGCGTGGAGTCCAACTACGAACGGCTGCGCCGCATGGTGGGGGCCGACATCGTCCCCGACCGGGTCGCGCTCGGCAGCGCCCTCCCCGTGGCCCCTCCTATCTATGCCGCGACGCCCGGGGCCTCCCCCCAGTACGAAGCCGATCCGTCCCTCCCCAGCCACTGGCCGCTGGACGAGCGGGGATACGTCACCCGGGGCCAGGCTGCGGCAAACGGGGCGGAGGAAGAGCACCCCGGCATCGACATTGCGGTGCCGGTCGGGAGCATGGTGCGTGCGTCCGGAGGAGGCGTGGTGTTACAGACCGGGTCACACGAGGAGTACGGCTATTTCGTGCTGCTCGAGCACCCGGAAGGGTATCAGTCCATGTATGGACACCTGTCGCGCATTCTGGCGGTGCAAGGGATGCGCGCCCGCGCGGGTGAAGTGATCGCCCTGAGCGGGAACACCGGCCGGTCTTCGGCCCCGCATCTCCATTTCGAGATCCGGCTCAACGGCGTCTCGATCGATCCCGGCACGATGGTGAAGGAGGAGCACTGATGGGCTTCTTTTCCGCACAACCCGCGGTCAGCACCCCGGCAAAGTCCGGGATGCCCGCCACCGGCGACCGCCGCCGTAATCGCGACCCGCAAGGCGGCCTTTCGATCGTGGCGAAGGATCTTACCATCGCGGGCGACCTGCAGGCCGAGGGGGTCATCCGCATCGAGGGGCGCGTGGTGGGCAATGTCCATGCGGGCGATCAGGTGCTGCTCTGCGACGGTGGAATTGTCGAGGGCGATGTGGTCGCGCGCGAGGTGGTCATCGGTGGCCGGGTACACGGCTGCATTTCGAGCCAGGAGCGGGTGGAGCTGCAGTCTACCGCGATCGTGCACGGCGACATCGCGACGCGGCGCTTGCTCATTCAGGAGGGCGGCAGGGTAAACGGTGCAGTCAGGATGGATGGCGTGGAGGTCCAGCAGCCGGTCGTGGAGGGATTGCGGCTCGCGGCAAGCAGCTAACCACTAACCGCTGACGGCGGGGGGATGGTCAGGGCGCGCACCCTCATCGGCGTTCTCCTCGGCCTCGTTGTCGGATGCGCGAAACCGCCCGCGGGTGCGGGTGGCTTCCGCGTCGCGCTCATCACCCCCGGCTCCATCGCGGACGCTGCCTGGAACTCGGGCGCCTATGCCGGGTTGCTGCAGATCCGGGACTCCACCGGTGCGACCATCAGCCACGTCGAGGCCCGCACTCCGGGCGAGCAGATCGAAGCCTTGCGCACCTATGCCACGCAGGGATACAACCTCGTGTTCGGGCACGGCTTCGAGTTCCAGGGTCCCGCGGAGCGGATCGGGGCCGAGTTTCCCACGACGGTATTCGTGGTCACTTCGGGCGAGCGGGTCTCGGCGGCGGGCAACGTCGTGCCAATGGTGTTCGGCATCGAGGAGGGGACCTATCTCGCCGGGATGGCGGCAGGGGGAATGACCCGGTCCAACAAGCTCGGCTTTGTGGGCGGGATGGAGCTGCCGCCCATCGTGCGCGGTTATCAGGGCTGGCTCAACGGCGCTAAGGCCGTCAATCCGCGGGTCGAGAGCCGGATCGCCTATCTGAACACGTTCGATGACGTGGCGGCCGGACGGGAAGCGGCCCTCGCCATGATCCGGTTGGGTGTCGACATGCTGCATCACAACGCGGACCAGGCCGCGCTGGGGTTGTTCCAGGCCGTCAAGGACAGCAAGGGAGTCTATGCCTTCGGCGCGAACGCCGACCAGAGCGCGCTGGCTCCGGAGCGCGTGCTCGGCTCGGTCGTGATCGATCTGCCCAAGGCGTTCCTCGCCATCGCGCGCGAAGTGAAGGAAGGACGCTTCATTCCGCGGGTCGAGACGTTCGGGCTGGGAGGCGGGGTGCTGCGATACGATCCTAACCCGGCGCTCGACAGTCTGGTGCCGGCCGCGCTGCGGGCCCGGATGCAGGCCGCCCGCGATTCGATCCTGGCGGGAACCCTCAAGCCCCTCGCGGTGCACTGAGCCCGGCAATGGCGTCCCAGCCCCTGCGCGCCCTTACGGAATACCTCGACCAGTACCTGCGGGTACGCGAGGTTCCCGACGAGGCCAACGCCGTCAACGGCCTGCAAGTGGAGAATGCCTCGGGCCAGGTGAGCCGCATCGTTGCCGCTGTCGACGGCAGCCTCGCGACCATCCTGTCGGTGGCTCGGGAGGAGGCGGGGGCGGCTCTGCTCCTGGTACATCACGGCTTGCTCTGGGACGGCAACGTCCCCGTCACCGGCAGGCGCTACCAGCGCCTCCGGGCTCTGCTTGAGCACGACATCGCACTGTACTCCGCCCACATCCCGCTCGATGTCCATCCGGAGGTCGGCAACAATGCCGTGCTGGCTCGTCAACTCGGGCTCGGCTCGCTCGAATCCTTCGACAGCTATCGTGGCATTCCCCTCGGCATCCAGGGGGTGCTACAGCCCCCCGAGTCGCGCGACGGGCTGGCCGGGCGGGTGGAACGTGTGCTGGGGACGCAAGTCCGTTTGATCCCCGGAGGACCGGAGCTCTCGCGACGGGTCGGGATCATCACGGGCGGCGCGGGAGGACGGATCGCTGCCGCGCACGCGGCAGGCCTCGACACCTACCTCACCGGCGAGGGCGCGCATCACACCTACTTTGACGCGATGGAACTCGGCATGAACCTGATCTACGCTGGGCATTACGCGACGGAAACGGTGGGCGTCAAGGCCCTGGCGGCCCGGCTCGGCGAACGCTTTGGGCTTCCCTGGGAGTTTCACGACCATCCCACGGGACTCTGAGGCGGTGAACGGGTGAGCTCGGCAACCGCGTCGGCCCTGGAGCTGCGCGGCGTCGTCAAGTCCTTCGGCTCCGTGCAGGCACTGCGCGGAGCCGATTTCGTGCTGGCTCCCGGCGAGGTCCATGCGCTCCTGGGCGAGAACGGGGCGGGCAAGTCCACGCTGCTGCAGGTGGCCTATGGCATGATCACGCCCGAGGCCGGAGTTCTCCGCCTCCACGGCCAGCCCGTGGCCTTCCGCTCGCCGCGCTCGGCTCGCGCCGCGGGGATCGGAATGGTGCACCAGCACTTCACGAGTATTCCGGCGCTCACCGTCGAGGAGAATATCGCGCTCGCCGCCGGGCGGTTCGACGTGCGGCTCGACGGCGTGGTGGTGGGCGAGCTGCTGCAGGGACTGGATCCGCGCGCTCCGGTGGAATCCCTGGGAGTCGCGCTGCGGCAGCGACTCGAGATCGTGAAAGCCCTGGCGACCGATGCCCGGATTCTGCTGCTGGACGAGCCCAGCGCCGTCCTCGCGCCCAGGGAGGTGGATGGGCTGCTCGCAATGCTGCGACGGTTCGCGAAGGAGGGCGGTGCCGTCGTGCTGGTCACCCACAAGCTGCCTGAGGTGCTGGCCGCGGCGGACCGGGTGACGGTCCTGCGCGAAGGGACGACTGTGCTGGCCGGGCCCGTCGCGGCGCAGACCATAGAGCGACTGGCAGAGGCCATGATCGGGGGGGCGGGAAGCGTGGAGGCTGGGGACTCCTCCGCCGAGGTCCCCGCCGCACGGGCTCACTCAGATACGCCGGTCACCCGTCTCGGCGACGTCCCCCTCCACGCCGGCGAGCTCATCGGCATCGCGGCGATTGAGGGCAACGGGCAGCGGGAGCTCCTGCGACGAATTGCGGGCCAGCAGGGCGGACCGGTGGCCTTCGTGCCGGAGGATCGCACGACCGAGGGGCTCATCCCGGCGTTCTCTCTCACGGAAAACGTGGTGCTCGGCCTGCGCGACGACCCGCGCTGGGCCCTCGGCCACCGACTGAACTGGGACGCAGCACGCGCCGGCACCGCGCGGCTGATCGGCAGCTTCGGAATTCGCGCAGAGGGGCCGGATGCTCCGGCGGCGACGCTCTCGGGCGGCAATCAGCAAAAGCTGATTCTGGCACGGGCGCTCGAAGGCCGGCCGCGCATACTCGTAGCCGAGAATCCCACGCGTGGTCTCGATATCCGTGCGACGGCCGAAGTGCACGATCGGCTGCGCGAAGCCGCGCGAGCCGGGGTGACCGTCATCGTGTACTCGACCGATCTGGATGAGGTGCTGGAGCTGGGTGAGCGGATCCTCGTGGTGCGGCGCGGACAGGTAACGGAGGCCCCCGGCCGCGCCGACCGCCGCGCCGTCGGCGACCTCATGCTAGGGGTCCAGCGTGATCGTTGAGCGGATCCGACCCCTCGGTACTGCGATCGCGGCACTGGCTGCCGGCTTTCTGGTGCTCGCCCTGGGCCTTGCCGTCGCGGGTTATGACGCGTCGCTGGCTCTCGGGGCGATGTGGCGGGGAGCGTTCGGGTCCTGGGATGCCCTGCTGTCCGCGACGCTGGTGCGCTCGGTTCCCCTTATCGTGCTGGGCCTGGGAATCGCGCTCGCCTTCCAAGCCGGCGCCCTCAATATTGGCGGCGAAGGGCAGTTCTATGCCGGTGCGGTGGCAGCCACCTGGGTTGGCCTTCGGGTGGGGGGATGGCCCGCGCCGCTGGCCATCGGGACGGTCTGGCTCGCGGCTGCGGTCGCCGGGGTGCTTTGGATCGCGGTCCCGGTGCTGCTCAAGCTGCGCTTCGGTGTGCTGGAAGTCATCTCGACCCTCCTGCTCAACTTTGTGGCGGAAGCGGCCGTGAGCTATGCGGTCACCGGGCCGTTACAGGAAGCGCATCATGTCTATCCTCAGAGCGATCCCATTGCAGAGGTCGCCCGGCTTCCGCGCTTGCCCGGCTCTCGCCTGCATCTCGGCATCGCCGTGGCCATCCTGCTCGGCGCAGGTCTCTGGTTCGTTCTCAAAAAGACCAGCTGGGGATTCCAGCTCCGCGCTACCGGGCTCGGGCCGCGTGCGGCCGAGCTCAGCGGCAGGATCCCGGTGCGGCGAGTGCTTGGCTTCGCGCTGCTCTGGTCGGGCGCGTTTGCCGGCTTGGCCGGCGGGCTCGAGATCTCCGGTGTCAGCTACAGTCTCTATCAGAATCTCTCGCCCGGATACGGATTCACGGCGATCGCGGTGGCGCTGCTCGCCCGGCTGCATCCGCTGGGAATCCTGGCCACCGGTCTGCTGTTCGGCGCCCTGGAAGCCGGGGCGCAAGGCATGCAGCGCGAGGCAGGCGTACCGGCGGTCGCGGTGGCCGTCGCGGAAGGGACGATTATCCTGGCGGTCCTGCTGGCACAGGTGCTGGGCCGCCGAGCCGGCGCGGAAAGGCGGACCGCGTGAACGAGGCGCTGGGGATCCTCACCGGCTTCCTGGCTGCGTCGGTGCGGATTTCCACGCCCTTGCTGCTGGCGGCAACGGGAGAGCTCATCGCGGAACGCGGGGGAGTGATCAACCTCGGTATCGAAGGTGCCATGCTGGCCGGAGCGCTGGCTTCCGCGATTGGTGCGGCCAATGGTGGTCCCTGGATCGGGGTGGTGAGCGCCGTCGCGGCAGGCATACTCGTCGCCCTGGTGTTCAGCATGGTGGCTATCGCGGCGAGAGCCGATCAGATCATTACCGGCACCGCCATCACCCTGGGCGCAGTGGGGCTGACCGGGGCAGTATATAGGACGGCATTCGGCGCCAGTGGCCCGGGGCTCTCCATCCCCACCTTCGGGACGTGGTCGGTGCCAGGCCTGCGGGCGATTCCAATCGTGGGACCAGCGCTGTTCGAACAATCCGCGCTTACGTATCTGGCCTGGCTGCTGGTGCCCCTCGCGGCGTGGTTCCTGTTCCGGAGCTGGTGGGGGCTCGCGCTCCGCGCGACAGGAGAATCTGCGGCGGCGGCCCGTGCGTCAGGAGTGCCGGTGCGCAGGCTCCAGGTGCTCGCGACCCTGTTCGGAGGCGCGCTGGCCGGCTTGGCAGGCGCCACTCTGGTGCTCGCGCAGGTGGGGACTTTCGCGGAGCGGATGACCGCCGGCCGGGGGTTCATCGCGATTGCGATCGTCGTGCTGGGCCGCTGGCGCCCGGGAGGCGTGCTGTTGGCAGCGCTATTGTTCGGCGGCGCGAGCGCGCTGCAATTTGCGTTTCAGGCCATGGGATTGGCGCTGCCCTACCAGTTGTTCCTGGCGATGCCATACCTCATCGCCTTGCTTGCGCTGGCCGGCGCGGTGGGAAAGACCAGAGCGCCGGCGGGGCTCGGTCGCTGAGCGGCGTTCCACCTCCGCTTCAGCTCGTCGATGACCACCAGTCGCACATCGCGCAGGGTCCGCAACACCTTGAGCGCGGGGTTCTGTGGATTCAGAAACCCGAGGTTCTGCTCCCCCCCGCTCACTAGAAAGTCCGGCAAAACCACGCTGTAGTGTCCCACGGGATCGAGCGGCTTGCCGCCGATTCGCCACCCCGTGGGGGTGGCCTCCACTTTCGCGCGGAGCAGGAAGCCGCCGATCCCGCGGTTTGCGTCACCCTGCTCGAGCACTTGTTGCAGCAGCGCACCGCTCATCTCCACCTCGAGCAGGCGTCCTCCGAACGGCAACAAACGAATCACGTCATACTCGCTGAGCGGTCCAGGCGGCAGCACATCGTCGAGGCGGACCGACCCGCTATTGAGCAACGCCAGGTCGGCATCGGGGGCTTCCGCCAGCAACGCGCTGGTCAGCAGCTGCGTGAGCTCGTTTTCCCGCACCCGAATGATGACGGCGCGGGCGTCGAGGGCCAGCGGCACCGTCGCGATCACGCGATCGGGCTCCAGGCCGTCGCCACGAAACGCGGCGTAGCCCAGTTCGGTCCAGTGTTTGACCTCCGCGGCGACATTCGCGTCCTCGGGCATCGTATCGGTGATGGGCAGGAGCCGCCAGCTCGCGACCGCGCGCTCGCCAGGGCGCACCATGAGATCGACGATCGCCACGGTGCGGACGTTTGCATCCGCTTTGATCACCGGCGTCAGCCGGGCGCCCCGGCGGATCACCCAGTTCTCGTGCTCGTGCCCGCCGAGGATCAGGTCCAGCTCGGGGAGCTGCTCGGCGAGAGTTGCGTCGGTCTGCAGGGTCAAGTGGGTGAGCGCCACGATGACATCCACGCTGTCACGAATGCGAGCGATCTCTTCGCGCAGAGCGTCGAGTGGGAGACGGTAGCGCAGGGTCGGTCGGCGTACTTGATCGATGGTGGCGGCGACGATGCCGATTCGGGCCACCTGTCCCCGAGCATCCGCAAGCCGGAGGATAAGGTGGCGCGGCATGCCGAGCAGGGGCCGACCCAGCGAGTCGGTTACGTTGCTGCTCACGTAGGCAAATCGGGATTCGGCCACGCGCTTGGCCAGCTCCGCGTCGGAAAGGTCGAACTCGTGGTTGCCGAGCGTGGCGATGTCGAGGCCGACACGGTTGAGGACGGCGATCATCTGGCGCCCGGCGAGGCGTTCGCCATTGACCCGTGCCGTGCCGATTGCCGAAGGGGAAACAAAGTCGCCCCCCAGCAGCATGCGGGTATTGGGGTTCTCCCGAATCAGGCGCTCGCGCAGGGCAGCCACGCGAGCCAGCCCGCCGGCCTTGCCCCCCTCCACGGGAGTGATTTCGTAGACGTCGTTGATGTGGAGCAGGGTGACGCGGATGGCTCCGCCGGCGGCAGCGGCTGTCGGCGCGGGGGCTGGATTCGATGCGCACGCGGCAAGGGCGGCGAGCGTGAAGAGCAGGGGTTTCATCGGGGGTCAGTCCTTTCGGGCCAGATCCACGATCAGTGGCAGGTGATCCGATCCCAAATCGGGACCCACCAGCGCGCGGAGCGGGCGCCAGCCGCTACAGCTCAGCACATGATCGATGCGGATGGAGAAGTGTGGCAGGAAGCGCGTCCAGCCGAATCCATGCCCCACAGTGGAAAAGGCATTGCGACAGCTTCCCCAGTAGGTGCGGTAGATGCTGCTCTCGACCGGCATGTTGAAGTCGCCGGCGATGATGACCGAATCACTCTGCTGCCGAAGCCAGCGACTCAACCGGCGGGAGCCGACCTCCCGTACGAGCACATTGCGCTCCATCGCGCCGACCTGGTTGCCGTAACGCAATGGCTCGAGGCCCTTGCGGGGGGTCTCGAGGTGAACGATGCCGAGGTCGATCGTGCCGGCAGAGGCGGCCAGCCGGTAGAAGACGGCATTCCCGGTACCTCCCTGCTCGCCGGTCAGTACGCGCTCCAGCGACCTGGCCTGGAGGACGGGAAAGCGACTGGCCAGGCAGAGCCCTTGCTCGAAACGCAACGTCCATCCAGCCGGCCAATACGTTGGGTCCAGGAGTCCCTCGGCACATTCCTGGAACACGAGAATGTCGGCCTGGTAGCCCTCCAGGCCCTGGGGAATGGCCAGCAGCTGAGGGTTTTCACCGCCGCGCACGTTGAAGGTGATGATGCGAACCGCGCGGGGTGTCCCGCCCGCGAGCCACCCGCGCCATCCCAGCCGGTATCCCATGCCCGGACCCAGCGCGACGAGGACTGCGAGCACCACGGGCAGCAGCAAGCGGGGTCGGGTCAAGCCGAGGACGATCAGGAGCAGCAGCGCGGGAATCAGCAGGGGCCAACGCGGGATGAAGAGCAGTACGCTTGCGAGCCACCAGGCATCCCCGCCCAGCCAGAGCAGCGCGGCATAGGCGAGGGTAACCGCCAGGTATCCCCAGGCTATGGGGGCGAGCAGTCTCGCGATCCGGGGGGATACCGGCAGGGGCCGGAAGTGGAGACGTGGGAGGCGGATCCGTCGATGCGGCCGCGGCGCGGTGACCGGAGGCTTCGACCCGGCGGGAATGGGCAAGATCCTGCCGCAGCGGCAGCGTATGGCTTGACCGGCGTGGGCGGGGTCGGCGAAATAGAGCTGGCCGCACGCGCAGCGGATCTCGAGCTTCAGAAGTACCCCCGCGCTAGGGAATGAAGCCGTGGGCGGCTTCCGTGCAGTGACAGTAACCTTACCCCGCCCGCCGATCCAATGACGGCGATTAACCAGAGGGGGCACGGTCACGCTATCGCGATCGGCGGCCGCATGGTAGCCTTCGGCAAGCTCCGAGCTGATCCTCTTGAAACGGGTTTGAAGAAGTGAGCAGCAGTCGATCCCTCATCTGCCTCGTCGTCCTGATCGTTTCGGGTTCGACTAGCCTCGTCGGTCAGACGCCGGCGCGGTATGCTCCCTGCCGGGCCGCCCTTCCAGCCGATTCAAGCTGGTCCGGCTTCTCCATCGCCGGCCTTCGGTTGACCCTGCGGCTTCCCGCCAAGCTTCGGCCGGTTCGATATAAGGACCTTGACCGGATGTTTCGCCGGGAGCAGGTACCGGAGATCTCGAGAAACCTCGCCGATTCAGTCGTGCTTGCCGCGGGATGGGCGGCTCCGGCCAAGGATCCCGGCGACATACAGCAAGTGTTCCTTTACACCATCAGTGGGTCTTACACACCGTCCGGAAGGCCGTGTTCCCTGAGCATCGCCGGCAAACCCGGTTTGGCGTTCCTCCGGTCGTTGAGTGGGGGAAGCCAGGGGAATGAGTATTGGGCTGAGGCATACTGGCCGGGATTTGTGCTCGCCATTCGGGGAGGCACGCTGGACTCCTACGAAGTGGCGTTCCGGATCTTGCGCGCCGTCGCGGCGATGCCGTAAACACAACGTTCGCAGGAGGACGGATTCATGGATCGGACCGCCAGTGCCAATGCAAGAGACCGCCGGGGGGCATAATCTCCTGTGCTCGGCGTGCTACACGCCATGTCCGGCGGCGGAGGCCCATGTCGTTCCGCGCTGGAACCCCGAGCTGCGCAAGGTCATCACTGCCTACCGGTGCGGCAGCTGCTGGCTTCCGTCGCTCGCCGAGTTGCGGGCTGTGCTGCGCGCCGGCGACGGCGAGGTCCAACAGAGCTTTTGCGATTTTCTGGGGCGCCGTGGTTACGAGAGGGATGCGGAGACCCTCCGGAGCTGGCCCGCTGGGGAGCGGCTGACCGGGCTGCTCAGGATCGTCGACGCGGTGGAGGACAGCACCCTGGTCTTCGATCCCTAGGTCCGACCCTGCAGCCCCGACATGCTCTGGTTGGAGTCGAGCGATGAACCGGTTACCCTGATGTCACGCGCCTTTGTGCGGGAAGAGTCGGACGAACAGCGTCCTCGACGATCCTATCCGCTTCCCGAGCGTACCGATCCAGGGTACGATCGGGCTGCCGCGAGCGCGTTGCTCGAAGGGGCGAGAGTCGGCGACATTGCCGCCGCCGAGGCAGCCACCGGCTATGTATGGGGCGAGGCGCTGCTCCGCAGTTACGTCGAACAGGCTTTGCAGGACGCCCGGGAGAAGGGCGACGAACGACTGGAGCAGGTTGCCGCCAGATATCTGACCAAGATGTCGAGGAGATGAGTATATGAGATTCTTGCTGTTGTCCGTGCTTGCCGGACTGCTCGCATTCACCCCGCCCACCGCGGCCCAATCGATCGCCGGCGAGTGGGAAGCCACATTGCATACCCCGGGTGGTATCCGGACGGTCAAGATGATATTTGAAGTGCATGGTGACACCGTAACCGGTACGGTCAAACGTCCGACCGGCGATGTCAGCCTGACGGGAACGGTCAAGGCCAACGCCGTGAAGTTCAGTTACACGATAGACTACAACGGGAATCCACTGGTGCTGACGGTTACCGCGACCGTCACCGGCGATTCCATGCAAGGAATGGTGGATTTCGGTGGAGTGGCGGAAGACGAGTTTTCGGCGAAACGGAGTGGGTCGGGCGGTTGAAGTCGGCCCATGACGCTGCTCCCCCCGCGATTGATCGGGCTGCCATACGATGAGAGCTCTTCCTACCTCCGCGGTTCCGCCGAGGCTCCCCCCTTGATTCGCGAGGCCCTGCGCTCCGCGGCGGGGAATAGCTGGACCGAGAACCTTCATGACCTGAACGATCTCACGGGACTCACGGATGCGGGAGATCTCTCGCTTCCGGGGCAGGCCGTGGTGCGCGCCGAGATCGAGGCAGCCATTGTGGACTTGCTGGGTCGTGCGCGTCCGCTCGCTCTGGGTGGCGACCACTCGGTGAGCTACCCAATTCTCAGGGCAATCAACCGGGTCTACCCCAGGCCCACCGTCCTGCATCTCGATGCCCATCCCGACCTCTACGACGAATTCGAGGGCGATCGCTTCTCGCATGCGTGCCCCTTTGCGCGCATCATGGAGGAGGGGCTCGCCGGCCGGCTGCTGCAAGTCGGCATTCGAACCATGAACGCCCATCAACGCGACCAGGCCGGCCACTTCGGCGTGGAGGTCATCGACATGCGTGCCTGGTCTGCAGGGACGCGGCCGCGCGCCGACGGGTACGTGTATATCTCGATTGATATGGACGCATTGGATCCCGCTTTTGCCCCCGGGGTATCGCATTGGGAGCCCGGCGGTCTCACCGTTCGGGAGGCGCTCGGCCTGGTGCAGGGATGCGGGGGCCAGGTCGTGGGTGCCGACTTGGTTGAATTCAACCCGCGACGGGACCGCTCCGGTTTGACTGCGGCGGTGGCAGCCAAGCTGGTCAAGGAGCTCGCCAGCCGAATGCTGAGCGCGCCGCCCCAATGATGATTGCAATCACCCGACCGGTCAGCGCAACGCTCGCCCAATGCGAACTCACCCATCTTTCCCGGGACCCGATCGACGTCGCCCGGGCCGCGGTGCAGCATGCCGCGTATGAGCAACTGCTCCGTTCGCTCGGCGCCACGCTGGTTCGCGTCGCGGAGGCCCCGGAGCTGCCGGATGCCGTCTTCGTCGAAGACACGGCCGTCGTACTCCCGGAGGT
>DATCWE010000380.1:0-9718 GCA_036566495.1 Gemmatimonadales bacterium
GCCGCGGCCACCGGAGTCTTGGGCGAGCCGTTGGAGCCGTTGGCCGGAGGGAGGGAAGCCAGGAGCTCGGCGACGGCGGCCGAGCCTCCGGACGTGCGCAGCAGTCCCTCGGCCAGACGACGGGCAATCCGGCGCGGGAACTCGCGTTCCAGCTCGAGGTGCTTAGCTGCGAATTCGCTGCGCAGCGCCTCCGCCCTGCGCTGGTATTCCGCCTCCAGCTCGGCCGCGACGGCCTCGTGTACTACCGGCGCGACCTCGAGCCCGGCGAGCTGCCGCAGCAACGACCAGAATCCCTGCCGCTCTTCGGCCAGACTGACGATCTCGGCTGCGACCCGCAGCCGGCGCAGCTTCCGGTCCTTGCCCACCGCATAGATGAACGGTGAGCGACCCTCTCGCGCCTCGCTGGCGGCGGTCAGGTATTCGTGGAACGGCAGCAGCGTCTCCTCCGCCTGGCCGGCCGGCAGCTCTGCGAAGTGCTGCTTGAAGCGGGCCTCGGTTGCCGCCCAATCGGCGATAGTCAGCGGGACCTCGAGCGTGCCTGGCCCGGTGTCGCCCTCGAACCTGAGGGTATAGCTCGGCCACGCCGCGTCGGGCGACGGATTGCCCTCGAGGGTCAGGCAATCGGCGAGCGACGGCCCCGCGTCCGGATCGTAGGTGAGGTACGGGAAGGCCCTGCTCTCGAGGGCCAGCCGAGCGGCGTGCTGCGCCCAGTCGTCCGGAAGGCCGTGTTCCACCGGGCAGGGAGTGTAGATGTTGAAGAGCGCAGGGCGCCGTTTGCGCAGCCCCTTGAGCACGCCGGCCATCAAGTGGGACGCAGAGGCCTGCGACGACTGGTGGACGTAGACGCCGCGGTGCGCGATCGCGATGAGTGCCAGCTCCTTGCGCGCCTCGGTCTTTCCGTGCTGAGCCTTGCCGTAGGCCGACATGTCGGCCACCTGGCCGGTGAAGCCGGACGTGCAGGCCTGTCCGCCGGTGTTCGAGTACACCTGGGTGTCGAGTACGATTACCCGGATCGGTCTCCCCGATGCCATCAGGCGCGAGAGGTTCTGGAAGCCGATGTCGAGCATCGCGCCGTCGCCCCCCATCGCCACGATGGGAGGGCACAGCGCGAACTCCTCGTCGCTGAAATGCTGCCAGTCGAGCTCGGCGAGCTCCGGCTCGTGGACGGTGGCCGAGTAATTCCCTCCCTGCAGCAGCTCCGCTCGCCGGACCGAGCGGAACCCGTCGCTCATTTTGCGCATGTGCGCTTCGAACAATCCGATGGCGATCGAGGGCGAGTCCTGGAACAGGTGATTGACCCAGGGGAACGGATAGGGGTTGTAGGGGTAGGTGCTGCCCCATACCGACGAGCAGCCGGTGCTGTTGGCCATGCCGAGCGCGGCACGTCCCCGCCCGCTGGGACCCTCGACGTAACGCCACTTGAGCTGGCGCAGCTCCTGGACAGTCCGCGCGAGCAGCGCGAGACGCTCGTGCTGGGTGGCGTCCACGGAGAGGGCCACCGGGCCCGGTGTCCCGGCGGCGGCATCGAGATCGGCGTCCGCGGCGAGCAGCTCCCGGGCCTGGCGGTCGAGCCCGGCAATCAACTCATCCAGCCGGGAGACATGGCGCGTCACGCGGGGCTGCATCGAGGCATGAATCGCGGAGATGATGAGATGAACGGCCGTCTTCTCTCCGCACCCCATGCAGGCCCCATCGCCGCCGACCATGGACCGGTAGGTGGCCTTCTTGAGCAGCAGCGAGGAGAGCACCCCGATTCCCTCGTCCAGATCCGTGACATTGAGGTAGCGGTCGTCGGTATCGGGGAGCCGCTGCCAGAGCGCCCAATTGCGCCGGAGGCGGGCGAGCGTCTCGTCGTCCTGCTTGACGGTGACCAGTGCGCCATCGGGGCAGACCGCTACGCACAGGTTGCAGCCCTTGCAGGCCTCGGGATTGACCGTGATGGACAACAGGCCGCCGGCCCGGTCGTAGAACGGCTTGGTTCGCGCCAAGGGGAACTCCGCCAGTCGCGCGTGGACGGCGGCGAACTCCGGCTCGGCCTCGGCGCAGCGCCCTGCATCCCAAGCGAGCCGCTCCGTGACCGCGCGATAGGACCGGGTCCACACGTCGGGCAAGGGAAGTGCCGGATCACCGTCGAGCAGCCGGCGCGCTTCGCGAGCCCAGTGCTTGGTGATGGGACGCAGCCGCTCCATGCGCACGCCGTTGGCGACGGCATGCACGACGGTGGAGAGGATGTCCTCCACGCTGTTCACGAGCCCGGGGATGGCCGCATCGGGGCACTGAATCCAGCATTGCGCGCAACCGGTGCACTGCTCGGCGAGGAAAGCGGGGACCTCGAGCCGCACCCCGCTCATGTCCCGTACGACACCCGTGACGGCGGGGATCGCGCTGAGCGCCGCGAACGGATCGGCGATACCGTCCTGACCGAGCTTGCAGACGGAGCAGACCTGCTCCCAGAAGCGTCCCGGATTGCCGATGCCCATCTGGGCACTCGGCACGTCGAGCAGCATCGGGAGCTGCGGGACTTCACCAGGCTGGTCGGCGACCGGACCTGCCGCGGGCACGATCTCGCGGATCTGGTCGAAGCCGCGGCGAATCACCCGGATGTTGTCCTCGACCACGCGCTCGCCTTTCGCGCCGAACTTCTTGCTGAGCTGGGCGCGGATCCCTTCGAAAACCTGGGGCTCCGAAACCCCTTCGCGCGCCAGCAGCGGTGTGGTGCGGAAGAATGCGCCCAGAAACGCCGCGCCTTGCATCCGGTAACGCAGCTCGGCGTCCGATGCTTCCTCGCGCGCGATCGCAAACGCATCGAGGGTGTAGCAGCGGAGCTTCCGCTCGATAATGGTGTGCCGCGCCTTCGCCGGGAGCGTCTGCCAGAGGACCTCGGGAGCCAGGTCGCTCTGGATCACGAACACGCCGCCGTCGGCGAGGCCCTCCAGGGGGTCGCTGTGGCGGAAGACATTCGGGTCGGGCGAGAGCACCACGTCGACGTGCCGCAGCTCGCAGTTGAGCCGCACCGGCTGGTGGGCGAGGACCGCGTAGAAGGTGGTCGGCTGCCCCTTCTTTTCGGAGCCGTATTTGGGGTTTGCCTTGATGTCGAGCCCGAGCAGCTCAAAGGCCGTCAGCGCCAGGTTCTTGCCCATCGTGATCGCGCCCCAGCCACCGACCGAGTGGATCCGCACCGCCGCGGAGTTCGGCGGCAGCAGGTTCACCTCACCGGCCGAGTGGAGGGCAAGCCCGCTCAGCCGGGGATAGCTGTCGCGCAGCTGCTCCTGCCAGATCTGGAGCTTGGGAATGCGAGTGTCGTCCCGGATGAAATCCACCCCGAGGTAGAACTGTCGCCGCCGCGCCGCCCCGGGCAGCATGTTGAGTACGGCTGCGATGATGTCCCCGGGCTGGAGGTCCCGGCTGCCGAGGCCGAAGCATCCGGAGTAAAAGTCGGGAACCTGGTCGGCTCGGAGCGGCATGAGCCCGGCATGCGCGACGGTGCTCGCGGGCCGACCGTTCTCCACGCCGCGCCCCATCGCTGCGCGGAGCTCGCGCAACAGGGGCTGATCCACTGCCAGCGGCTGGTCGGTGCGCTCGAGTACCACGACGCCCTGCTTGCCCGCCAGCAACCGGGTGACCAGGTCGGCGGGGAAGGGACGGAACATCAGCAGGTCCAGCACGCCGACCTTGAGCCCGCGGGTCTCGCGCAGGTGGTCCGCGACCGCCTCGGCGTTGGACACCACCGAGCCCTGACCGACGATGACCCACTGGGCGTCTTCCAGCCGGTAGCCCATGGCCCTCGCGTAGCGGCGCCCGGTAAGGGCGGCGTATTCGTCGAACGCCCGATCCGCCAGCTCGGCCAGGTGATCGAAGTAGAAGGGCCGCTGGGCCGCGACACCCTGCGCGTAGCTGTCCTGGTTCTGCACCACACCCAGCATGGCGGGATAATCGAGGTCGAACAGCTCGGGAATCCTCCGCCGCCGCTCGCCGAACACCAGGCGCTGCGCCGGCGTGGGAGACTCGATGAGGTCCGCCGGATCGCCGAGATAGGCCTTGACCAGCTCGCGCTCGGGCAGGCGCACCGACTCGATCACGTGGCTGGTCAGGAAGCCGTCCTGCGCGCAGATCCCCGGGTTGAGCGACAGCTCCGCGATGCGATGGGCTACCAGCGTGAGGTCCGCGACGCTTTGCACGTCCTTGGCGAAAACCTGGAAAAACCCGGTGTCGTCAACCGCGTGGTAGTCGTCGTGGCCCGCGTGCACATTGAGCGCCTGCTTGGTGATCGCTCGTGCCGCGATATTGAGCACGTAGGTGAGTCGCTTGCCGACGGCGGCGTAGAGCGACTCGTGCATGTAGGCGATCCCTTGCCCGCTGGAGAAATTGGTCGAGCGTAGCCCCGACATCGACATGCCCGCGGTGACCGCGGCCGCCGCGTGTTCTCCTTCGGGTTCAAAGAAGAGCAGCCGGCGTCCATTGACGTTGTGGCGCCCTTCGGCCACCGCCAGCGCCCAGCCCTCCCCCATCTGGGTCGAAGGAGTGATCGGGTAGGCCCCGGCCGCCTCGCTCGCGGCCGTCTCCATGGCCACCACGGCGGCGCTTCCGTCCAGCGCTTGGAGCGTGCCGGGATACTTGGGCCCCTCGGGAACCGGCGGCTGCTTCCAGAGTCTCATGCGGCCTCTCTCACGGGCTGGATCACCGGCTGCTGGAATTGCGCCCCGGAGAGCCAGACGATCGCCCCGGTCGGACAGCGCGCCACTGCCTGCGCGGTCGCCGCGGCGATCAGGTCGTAATTCACCACGGCGACGCCGCTGGTGACACTGATCAATCCCGCCGCGGCATCCTGCACGCACTTCCCGCAGGCGGTGCATGCCACACGACACTGCTCCAGCGCGTCGTTGCCCTCGACCAGGTTTTTGCACTGCACCAGCAGGCGGTGTTCGAGTGGCAGCAGCACGAAGAGGGACTTGGGACAGGCTTCGACGCAGTCACCGCACGCCGTACACCGGTCCGGATCCACCAGAGGAAGCCCGCTCCGGCTCATCGTGATGGCATCGAAATCACAGACGCGCTCGCAATCGGCGAGTCCCAGGCATCCCCAGGTGCAACCCTTCCCACCTCCCGCCACCGCGGCCGCCGAAGCGCAGGTCGCGATACCGCGATATTCCGCGCGTTGCCCCGCGACGTCGTTTCCGCCGGCGCACAGCAACCGCGCGACGCGTTTGACCGCCTGGCCGGCCTCGACGCCGAGGAAGCGCGCGATGGCCTCCCGCGTGGTGTCGTTGGCCACGGTGCATTGGGCCGGCGCGACCTTGCGGTCGACGGCCTGCTCGGCGAACGCACGGCAGCCGGGGAGACCGCAGGCGCCGCAGTTGGCGTTCGGCAGCATCTGGGCTACGACCTCGATGCGCGGGTCTTCCCAGACCCAGAGCCGTCGATTGGCGAGCGCGATCAGCACGCCGAAGGCCAGGCCGACGCCGCCGAGGATGAGGATCGCGGTGAGAATCATGGTTCGAGCGGGCTCTGCTGGGTCAGCAGCCAGGATGCCAACCGGTCGACCGCATCCGACTCGCCCAGCGCGGGCGACGCGGGGACGTCGGAGGAAGGGATGCTGAAGGGAGTGCGTGCCAGGGTGGCGAGCTGCTCCAAGTCTTCGGCCTGTTGCCAGGCGCTGGCGCCGCCGAGCGCGCGGCGCGGCGCCTCCGGGAGCTCGAGCACGCTGAGCCGTTGCCAGGACTCCTTGCCTCCGGCGGGATCGTGGAGGAAGCGAGCGGCGCCCTGGGGAACCAGCGCGGCCACGGCCGGTCCGCGACAGGTGGCCAGGCGATCGAGTCCGGCGCGATCGGTGGTTTGCAGCACGAAGGTTTTTGGGGTGATCAGCCGGACGAGAGGTGCCGGAGCGCAGGATCCGCGCACCACCAGCACCAGCTTCGCCTGCCCGTCGCAGAATTCGGCGAGCGTCGCCGCGCGGAGATCCGCGCCGTCCAGCGAGATCACCAGGGGGGGAGCGAGACCCCGCGCGGCGGCGCCCCATCGCGGGTAGCTGCTCGCCGCGCGGACCGGATCGGGCGTTTCGGGGTGATAGCGCCCGGCCCGGACCAGCTCGGCGAGCTGGACTGCGCCGAAGGCCTGCCCGACCTGCTCGAGGGTCGCACCGACTGCGGCGGCGAGATCGCCTCCGGAAGGGAGCTCGATGACGAAGAGCTGGTCGCCCCGGTCGAGGATACCGCGGAGAAGGGCGACCGCGCGGACCAGCCCGGCGCGAGCAGCGGGCTCGGCGTACGCGACGCGCGCGAACCGCGCCGCGAACGCCGAGGGGTCGATGCGGCCTTCGGCGAAGGCGCCGAGCTCCCCCCTGGCTTGGGCGGTGCGGGCATCCGAGCCCGCGGTCGCCGCGGTCAACACGGCTTCGGCGTGCACCAGGGCCCCGGCGATCGCGGCGCGGAACTCGGCGATCGGGTGAGCCAGCGCCTCCAGAGCGAGCCGGACGCGCGGATCGTCAGACGGCATAGCGGTCGAGCTCCGCATTCAGCAGGGTGAGGCGCTCTTCAGCCGTGCGGGGGGTCACGCGGCGAAGCTCTTCGTAGCGAGGCCGCGTCGGATCCCGGAACAAGACTCCGAGGTAGACCGCGTCACCCGCATCCGCGAGCCGGCGTGCGGCGTCGAGGTCGCGGGGATCGTGGGAGAGCTGGGTTCGGTAGACCTTCGCGAGCTCGGGGACCGCCACGCCATCATCGTGGACCAGGAGCGTGATGCGGGCGGGGTCCTGTACCGCCTGCTGGTAGAGTGCCGGGGTGTACACGGGACACCGCTGCAGGATCCTCACGAATGCCAAGCCGGGGTGCCGGTAGGCAGCACGGAGCGTCGCGAAGAGATGCGCAGGCACCCATTCCGCCGTCTGGGCGACGAACGAGGCGTTGGTCACTCCGAGCGAGACCGACAGCGGATTGAGGGGCGGGAGCCAGCTGCCCCGGGGTTGCGTGTTGCTGGCCCAGCCTTGCGGGGTGGTGGGCGAGGTCTGGTTCTTCGTCAGGCCATAGATGCCGTTGTCGAGCATCATGACCGTGAGATCGGGGTTGTAGCGCAAGGCATGAATCCAGTGCGCTGCGCCGATCGAGGTGCAATCACCGTCGCCCATGACCACAAACACGGTAAGGTCGGGGCGCTGGAGCTTGATTCCGGTGGCCAGAGGAAGCGCCCGCCCGTGGATGCCGTGGAAGCCGTAGGTCCGCAAGTAGTGCGGGAAGCGGCTGGAACACCCGATCCCCGAGACGAAGACGGTCTGCTCGGGGACCAGCTGCTCGCTGGTGAGCAGCCGCTGGACCGCGGTGAGCACGGAGTGATCGCCGCACCCCGGACACCAGCGCGCCCGGGCGCCCTCGTACTCGCTGAGCGCATACTCGTGCTCTTCGGCGTTGCCCGCGCAACCGAGCAGCATACAGGGGAGCTGGGTCACTGGCGCACTCCACCGGGGATTCGGCTGTGAATGGCTTGCAGGATCGCGGCGGGCCGCAGCGGTTCGCCCGGCACCCGGGTCCAGCAATCGATATCGAGGAGGGTCGCGGCACGCAGCAGCAGGGCGAGCTGACCGCGGCGCCGGTTCTCGTCGGTAATGAACGGGTCCGCCGGATCATCGCTGTAGTTGAGCTCCACCGTCATGACCCGGCCGAATTGGACGAAGAGGTCCCGCAGTCCGCGCTCCAGCGGGGAGAGGAACCGCAGGTGGACACTCGACACGCGCAGCCCCTCGGCCCTGGCGCGGTCCACCGCCTCCTCGATGGCGCCCTTGGTGCTGCCCCAGCCCACGACCAGGAGATCGCCATGCTCCGCTCCGTATACCCGGGGCACGGTGAGCATTTGCTGCAGTACCGCCAGCTTCCGGCTCCGCATCGCGGTCGCGCGCTGGTGCACGCCGGCGCTATAGGCGACCTTGCTGGCCTCGTCGTGCGAGAGGCCGGTCACCGTGTGCATACCGCCGGGCTGGCCCGGTACGATGCGGCGCGACAAGCCGGTGTCCGGATCCCAGGCGTACGGACGTTGCTCCGGATCCACCGGGGTCAGGTCCGGTGGCTCCGCCTGCCAGCGCAGGTCCAGAGAAGGGCGGGGAAAGGGCGTAACCCCGGTGGCGAGGTTGGCGTCGGAGAGCACGATGACCACGGTGCGGAACGCTTCCGCGAGCCGCCGCGCGGTGATCATCACATGGAAGCATTCCTCGATCGTAGCGGGTGCCAGCACGATGCGCGGCGCGTCCCCCGGCTGCGCAAAGAGCACCGCGAGCAAGTCCGACTGTTCCACCTTGGTGGGAAGGCCGGTGCTGGGCCCGCCGCGCTGCACATCCACCACCACCAGCGGGATCTCGGTCATGATGGCCAGGCCGAGAAACTCGGTCTTCAGGGCGAGCCCCGGACCCGAGGTGATGGTGAAGGCGACTTTGCCCGCATAGGAGGCTCCCAGTGCCACGCCGACCGCGGCGATTTCGTCCTCCGCCTGATGCACCATGCCGCCGAAACGCTCGAAGACTTCGCTGAGATAATGGGAGACCGAGGTAGCTGGGGTAATCGGATACATCGAGCACAGCTCCATGCCGGCAGCGATGGCGCCCATCCCCAGCGCTTCATTTCCGTTCATGACCACCAGCCGCTCGGTGGCCGGAACGGGGGCCACCTCCACGCGGAAATCCAGCTCGGCCTCCGCCCAGGCGTAACCGAGCTGGAGCAGCGCGAGGTTTTGCTCGAAGACCTCCTCGCTCTTCTTGCGGAAGGTCCGCGCGATCAGCTCGCGGATCAGCTCCAGATCACGCCGGTAGATCCAGGCGAGCATCCCGAGCGCGAACATGTTCTTCCCCTTGCGGGGATTATCGACGAGGGTAAGGCACTGCTCTTCCATCGGGACCGGAATCAGCCGGTAGGCACAGCCGGCCAATTCGGCCATGGCCTCGCTCCATGCGGTGCGGATGGCCGGATCGTCCGATGCCGCCCATTTGTTCTCCACCAGCAGCACGGCGTCGGGGGCCAGCGCACCGAGCCGGTGGCGTGCCAGCAGGACTTGTTCGTTGAAGGCGATGATCAAGTTGGTGTCGTCGCCCCAATTCGTGACTGGCCCGGCTCCCAGCCGGATGCGGTTGCCGCTGGCGCCCTCAGGAAGCCGGGGTGGAGGCTGGATCTCGGCGGGAATGATCTCCACGGTCCAGACGCCATTGCCCATCCGCGCGGAAACCTGGCCGAAGATCTGGCCGCACTTCTGAGCTCCCTCGCCGGGGTCGGAGACGATTTCGACGGTATGCTGAGACCGGCGGACGGCTGCGATCGTGCGCGCCGGAAGGACGGCGGCTACGCCTCCGGCGGACGAGAGGGACTGCGTGTTGGCCACGATGCGACCTCCCAGGGTGCATGTAGGATGGGCCCTGGGAGTAGAGCGTAAGGCGAATTTTGTATGAAAGACCCTTTTGAATCAGGGAACGGGTGGCCGGGTCAGCCGGTAGAGGAGCACGGCAGCTCGTTTGGTCAACATGGGCAGGCTGCTCAAGTCTGCGGTTTCCTTCACGGTGTGGTCATCCCAGCCCGCCAGGCCGAGCCCGTCAATGGCCATGGGCACGATGCCGGCGGTGAAGGAGACGTCCGCGGCACCTGCCTTGGCGGGATTGTCCATCCCGACGGGCCCAAAGCCCAGGTCCCGGCTGACCCGATCATAAATGGCCAGCAGCCGGCGATTGCCCGCCACCGGCGCCAGAGGCGGG
>DATCWE010000008.1:0-3580 GCA_036566495.1 Gemmatimonadales bacterium
CCCCCCAGGTCGTGCCCCAGAGGCCGACGTTGATGCTGTAGGCGGAAGCCTTGGCCGGAACCGGGAGCCCGCGCGCCTCCAGAAACGCAATGGCCTGCTCGCGGGAGAGCGCTTCATCCCGGATCGGGGTCACGATGGCCAGCTCAGGAGCCAGCACCCGGAGGGCGATGTCGAAACGCACCTGATCGTTGCCGGCACCGGTGGAGCCGTGCGCCACGGCGGTGGCGCCGATGGCGCGCGCGACCTCGATCACCGAGATGGCCTGCTGGGTGCGCTCCGCCGCCACCGAAAGCGGATAGACCTCCCCGCGCAGCACGTTGCCCTGGATCAGGAAGCGCACGAAGCGGTCGAACACCGGAGCGCGCGCATCGATCTCGTGGTGCTCCACCGCACCGACCGCCTGGGCCTGCCGCCGGATGGCGGCACGCTCCGCGCTGGAGCTGCCCCCGGTGTTCACATAGACGGTGTGCACGGCGTACCCCTGCTCGCTGAGGCGGGGCACGCAATACGAAGTGTCGAGCCCGCCGGAGAAGGCCAGGGCCAGGGATTGGTTGTGCATAATGCATAATTATGCAAGCAGCGCGTTCCGGCCGCAAGGGCGGACCCGCGACCCGCCGGCAACCGCGTACCCCTCAGGCCGCCAGGCGGGGACCCCCGAAGAGCATGCCGAAAAACCCTCCCACCGAGCCGGCCACGAAACCGGTGACCGTGGCGACCAGGACGGTGACCACCGGCCCGGGCGCCGACTGCCCGGTCAGGGCCGCCACCGCGGTGCCGAGAAAGCTGCTGAAGCCTCCGGCGAACGCGCCGCCCAGCAGCGCGGGAGGCAGCGCCCTTCCGGAGAGCCAGCGCGCGAACAGAAAGCCCGTCAAGAGCGCAAGGCAGGTCCCGCCGATGGGATACAGATTGCCCTGCTGGAGGACGGGGAAAGCCAACCCGAGCAGGGCCATCCCGACCTGCAGGATGCTGCCGAGCGCCGTCGCAAAGCGGAAGGGGTTGCGTGCCACGCGGGGACCTCCCTCAGAGGTTCGGTCGAGAGACTGCCGCCTGCCGGGGAAGCTCCGACCAAGCTCCGCTTCCCCGGAGCGACGCGCCCTCAGCGCAGCGTGGCGATGCACTCGATCTCGAGCCGGCCACCCAGCGCCAACCCGGTCGCGCCGAAAGCGCTGCGCGCCGGCTTATGCACCGGAAAGAACGTCACGTAGACGCTGTTCATCCGGGCCCATTCCCCGATATCCGCGAGCATCACCAGGCACTTCACCACATGATCCATGGAGGACCCGTTGGCCTCCAGCAACCGCTTGATATTGGTCAGCGCCTGCCGGGTCTCGGCCTCGATGCCGCCGGCAACCAGCCCGGTGCTGTCGGTGCCGAGCTGCCCCGACAGGTAGAGCAGATTGCCCACCCGAACGGCGGGTGAGAAGGGCAAGCTGGCGGCGGCGGGGCCGGACGGAGCGATCCATTGCACCGCCGGTTTGTCCTGGGCGGCCAGCGGAGTCAGCGCAACGAACGCGAGCGGAACCAAGCAGAGGGGGCGCATGCAGGCCTCGGCGGATCAGGTGAGGGTAAGTCGGACGTTGGGGAAGTTCCGGTCCCGGCGGGATTCTGTCAATCGTTCTATCTCTGGTGCTCGCACTGATACATCCGAATCCCCAGAAAGTGATCGCGGGCCTCACAGCGGCTTTGCAGGATCGCCGCAATGGCCGTATGCGCGGGTAGTTCCGATGGGGTGGGAACCCAGGCACAGCGTACGGCGTCATGCTCGGCAACAAAGGCTTCGAATTGCTCGACCGTAGCCGGGACCAGCGGAGGATGCTTCGCGTACCAGGCATAGTAGCGGGTGTTCCTCCCGATGACGCACACGCCGACGGACGCGCCGGGATGCGAGGGAGGCGCTTCGAGGGCCGCGACGGCCTCCCGGTAGGCCCCCGTGGGCACGTTGCTCCAGGGCCTGGCTGCCCAGAGCCAGGTGGTGAGAAGCAACAGGAAGACCGCGCTCGCTCGCGCGCCGGCTCGCAGCCAACCGCGCGCCGTTCCGCGGGTGGTGCCCCAGGCCGACTCGGCCGCCAGGGTCACGCAAAGCGCCACGCCAAGCGCCACGAAGGGCAGCAGAAACATGAAAAACCTCTCCATGAAACTCTGTTCTCTGGAGAGCCAGGTTGCGCCCACCGGCAGGACGAAGACGAGGGCGACATAGAGCGCCACCAGCCGACGCGACCAGAGCCCCCAGACGAGTCCCACCACCGCTATCCCGCCGAGCAGCAGTCCGGCGAAGCCGAGCGGTAGCCCCACGAGATAGGTGAGCACGACGAAGGGCAGGCGCGGGTCGAAGGGACCGTGCTGAACAGAGCGCAGGACGGGGAGGAGCCGCGGCAGGGCTGGAGCATACAAGACCAGAGTGAGCAGGGCGGCGCCCACCACACCCGCCGCCGCCATTCGAAAGCGACGAAACGCCGGCGCCAGCCCGCTGCGGTGCGCCTCGCCCGCGAGGAGTATCGCGAGGAAGAGCGCCTGAACCGCCAGAACGGCGGCGCCATAGAGGTGGGTCCAGATCCCCAGCGCCGACAGGACGGCGTAGGCGACCACACGGGAAACTCTCCCGTCCTCACGTACCACGCTGAAAAACAGGATGGTCGCGCACCAGGTGAAGAACACGAGTCCGGTGTATCCCCGCGCCGTGGCACTGAACCCGATGTGGATCGGCGAGGTCGCGACCAACAACGCAGCGAGGAGGGCTGTCCGCGAGCCGAAGTCGCCGCGCAAGCCGATCCAGAGCGCCGGAATGGTCAGCAAGCCGAAAAGCAGCGCCGGCAGTCGCACGACCCACTCGGCGCGCCCCAGCGCCGCCTCCATCCCGCGGGCGAGCAAAGAATAGAAGTGATGATTGTTGAAATCGACGACCCGCGTGATCGTCTCCCAGGTGGAGGGAGCCTCAACGAAATCGAGCATGGTGCGGATCTCGTCGCCCTGGAAGCCGCGCCCGAGAAGCGGCACGCGCAGCACCAGCGCCAGCGCGAGGATGGCCAGCAGGGCGAGGACTTCTACGCGAGTGGGACGGGGCGTTGCCGTCAACGGCTGCCCTTCACTTCGATGACGACCTCGTCGCGCAAAGCACCAGCCGCCGCGCGCACGACGTGCCGCCCGGGTACCAGGGGCAATCGGGTACCGCGCAGCGCCTTCCCGTCAACCGTCCACCGGATCCTCGTGCTGGCTGGAGCGCCCGCCCAGCGCAGGCCGATAGTGGAATAACGCGGGTCGACTCCCGGAACGAACCGAAAGACGTCTCCGCTGGCCGGCGAGGTGATGTGGAAACCACTGGTCGCGGAGTCTGCGCTGCCGGCGGGGCGGGCCGCGCTGCGCGATCCGCTGACCGCGGCGAGCTGCGCTTGCGAGGCCCAATCCGCATACTGGGGCGGCAACCTCAAGCGGCCGGCCACCGGGTGCCAGTCACAGAGCGGGCCCGGGCCGGTCCCGGGAAGGAACCATTCGGTCGCAATGGAACAGTAGGGCCCGGCGCGCATCCCCGAGAGCCGGCTGATGGAGGCGGAGTGCGCCCCCAATGCCTCCGCGGCCGCGCGAG
>DATCWE010000037.1:0-18844 GCA_036566495.1 Gemmatimonadales bacterium
ATACCGGAATCGGCTGGCCGTCCCGCATGGTGAAAACGATGTAGTCACCGCCGAACTGGAAATCGTTGCCGCCGCGCTGGCGTCCTGGCATGCCTCCGCCGCCAGCGCCGAAGTTGCGTGCGCCGCCGCCACCCCCCATGCCGCCCATGGCACCGCTGGCGCGCAGCTTCTGCATGACGGCCTGGTCCGCCGGCGTGAGCTCCTCGCGGCTGCGGAATTTCGCGAACACGGCCTCGACCTGCTTGGCGGTCACTCCCTCCGGCAGCTGGATCTCGCGGCCGTTCTGCATGGTGTAGGTGTTGCCCGCCGGCTTCTTGGCGATGGTATCGACCTTGACCGTATCGGTGCGGGGGGTGCGGGCCGCCAGAGCGGTACGCAGCGAATCGCGGCGCTTCTGCGCGTCGGCGAGCAGCGTCTTGAGGCGGTCGTCGGGAATGCCCAGCACCTGAGCGGCGCTGGCCACGTCGCGCTGGGTGCGCAACGCCGCGTTGGGCACGGCCAGCACGCTGTCGCGCTGCCCGATGTGGATTTCCACGTCGGCGTTCATACCGGGCTTGAGCAAGCCGGCCTGGTTCTGAATCCGCACCAGCACGGGGAACATGGTCACGTTCTGCGCGGTTTCCGCGAGGGGCTCGATCTTGAGGACCTCGCCCTGGAACGGCTGATTGGGATAGGCGGCGACGGTCACGGTGGTCCGCAGGCCAGGCCGGATCTTCCCCATGTCGGTCTCATCCACCAGCGTGCGGACCTGCACGAGGTTGAGGTCGGCCATCTTGAGGAGCACCGTGCCGCCGCCCACATCGGTGGACGGCGACGAGATGACCTGGCCGCGCTCGACGCTCTTGGAAATGACCGTGCCGGTGATCGGCGCGAGCACCCGGGTGTCTTCCATGGCGATCTTGGCGTTCTCGACCGAAACCTGCGCGCTGACCACCGCGGCCTTGGCGTTGGCCACCGCGAGCACGGCCGTTTCGTGCTCCTCCTGCGAGATCGACTGGGACTTGAACAGCTCGTCGGCGCGCTTGCGCTGGGATTCGGCGTTCTCCAATCGTGCCTTCCCCACCTCCAGATCGGCGTCCGCCTGGTTGAGCCGGTTGCGCGGGGTGCGCTGATCGACCAGCACCAGCAGCGTACCGCGCTGGATGGTCTGGCCGGTTTCGACCTTCATGTCGAGAATCTCGCCCGAGGCCTTGGATTTCACTTCGACCACGGTGTCGGGCTGGACGGTCCCGGTCGCGCGGGCCGAGACGACGATATTGCGCCGTTCCACCGGAACCTTCACCCAGGCGGTGACCTTCGGCTTCTCCTTGCAGCCGACGGCGAGGAGCAGCAAAGCGAAGGAGACGGTACGGGTACGCATCAGGACCTTTCCGGTGTGGCGACGTCGTGCTCGACCTTGCCGTCCTTGAGATGGATCTGACGGCGGGCGTGCGCGGCGATGTCGTGTTCGTGCGTTACGAGAATGATGGTCTGGCCATCCTTATACAGCTGCTCGAAGAGGGTCAGGATCTCTTCGCTGGTCTTGGAGTCGAGGTTTCCGGTCGGCTCGTCGGCCAGGATGATGCTGGGGTGATTCACCAGCGCCCGGGCGATGGCGACCCGCTGCCGCTGGCCGCCGGACAGCTCATTGGGGCGATGGGTCATGCGATCGCCCAGGCCAACACGCTGCAATGCCTCGCCGGCCGCTTTGCGCCGCTCCTTGGCCGAGGTGCCGCCGTAGATCAGCGGCAGCTCGACGTTCTGCAGCGCCGAAGCGCGGGGAAGCAGATTGAAGGTCTGGAACACGAAGCCGATCTCCCGGTTGCGGATCCGGGCCAGCTCGTCGTCGCCCAGCTCGGACACCCGGTGCCCATTGAGCCAGTACTCCCCTTCGCTGGGCGAGTCGAGGCAGCCGATCAGGTTCATCAGCGTGGACTTGCCCGAGCCCGAGGGCCCCATGATGGCGACGAATTCGTTGCGGCGGATCGTGACGTCCACGCCCCGTAAGGCGCGCACGGTCTCGCTCCCCATCACGTAGTCGCGCCTGAGGCCGCGGACCACGATCACCGCATCGCTCGGCACGTCGGGGGGAAGCGCCCCCATCCGCTCTGTGGGCTTGGATGCGACGGTCACAAGGGCCTCCCGATCAGGGCCGAGATCTGGGCACGGGCGCGGACGTAATCGAAGCGGGCGGTCACCGAGTCCACCTCGGCCTGGTCGAGCGCCTCCTGCGAGGTGAGCACATCCACGATGGTGGCGGCACCCAGCCGGTAGCGCTCCTGCTGCACGTGGAGGTCTTCGGTGGCGGCGAGGACGCTGGTCTGGGTGATGGCGATGCGCAGCCGGGCGGCTTCGAGCGCGGCGACATCCGCAGTGAAGGTGGCGAGCACCTGGCGGCGCGCTTCCGCGGCGTTGGCGTCGGCGGTTTCGGCGCTCACCTGCGAATTGACGATGCTCTGCTCCCGCTGGAAGCGATTGAAGATCGGCCAGCTGAGGCCGAGGCTGAACTGGCGGGATTGCAGGAAGGAGTAGTCGTTCCGGCTGCTCCCGTTGAGGGCCAGGTTGCCGGACAGATTGAGGGTCGGGAAATACGCGGCCTTGGCCGCGCCGATCGCCGCGTGAGCCGAGGAGGCGTTGGCTTCGGCCGACTTGACCGAGGGCGCCTGAGCCATGGCCTCGGCCCGCAATGAGGCGGTGTCCACCGCCGGAAGCATGGTGTAGAGCGCGGAATCATCCACTGCGCCGACGGGGCCGTCTTCTCCGACCAGGCGACCCAGATTGGCCTCGGCGGTGGCGAGCGCGGTCTGGGCGTTGATGAGCTGGAGCTGGGCATTGCCCAGCGTCACGACGGAGCGCAGGGAGTCGGGCCGGATGCCGCGGCCGGCGTGCAACAGGGCCACCGACACCTTGAGCTGCTCTTCGGCGCGGCGGACGCTGGCCTCCCGCACCCGAAGCAGCTGCTCCGCGGCCAGCACATCGAAAAACTGATTGGTGGTGGTCAGTTGCAGCGTGTAGCGCGCATTCAGCAGACCGGCTTCGGCGGCGCCCCGATTTGCGTTGGCCGCCTTCTTTTCGCTGGTGCGCCGGAATCCGGTGAACAGATCCACGTTGGAGCTCACCGAGGTCCCCAGGCTTCCCGTCGTGGTTCCGCTGGTGATGAACTGTCCGGTGCTGGGATCCAGCTGTTGCCCCTCGGAGAAGTTGAGGCCGCGCGAGGCATTCAAAGAGAGATTGGGCAGAAATGCTCCGGAGGCCGAGCGCTGGCGCGCCTCCGCGTTGCGCACGGTCCCGAAGGCCTGAACGACACTGGGCTGTACGCGGTTGGCGCGTTCAATGGCCTCGGCCAGGGTCACCCTGGGCTTCTGGGCTCCGGCCCGGCCAGCCACCAGCAACAGGCTCGCGGCGAAGCAGAGCGCGCGCCGTTTACCGATGGCCATTCCGGCTCCGATCCATTTCGGCGCGACGGAGGCTGTCCTGCCGCTGCAGCTGGGCGTATTTGGCTTGCTGCTCGGGCGAGAGCAGGGCGCTGATTTCATTCCGGATGAGCTGCCGCTCCGACTGGAACTGCGGCCGGATCAGCTGCCAGAGGGAATCCATGGCGGGCTGGTGCCGCTCCAGCACGACCCGGACGCTGTCCCGCTGGGCCTGGCTGAGACTCAGATCGGCGGCGAGGCGGTCGACATAACCCGGGCGCTTGTGCGCACGGTGGTCGGCCAGCGCGGTGAAAGCGCCGCCCACGAGCCCTCCGATGACGAAGGTGCCGAGCAGGAGGAGCGCGGCCCCGCTGCGGGAGCGGGTCATGGGCGTTCCCGCAGGGCGGCCATGATCTCGTCGACCGCGGGCGGCTGGGCCGAGACGACCGCGTGTGTGGGCAGCGAGGCCACCATCAGGCTGGGATCGACGGGGGCCTGGGTTCCCTCGAACCAGGCACCCAGCCAGAGCAGCAGGCCGGCCGCAATGGCGAGGGCCATGACGCGCGGGCGGGCCCAATCGGCCAGCACGTCCCACTCGGTGGCGCGCGGCGCGGCGGCAACCGCGCTGCGCATCCGATGGAGGAAAGCCTCCGGCGCCGCGCCGGTGAGCTGCTCGCGCAGCACCCGGCCCAGCTCCTCATCGCGCTCGTGCTCGAACGGTGACTGCATCATTTCATTCCCTCCGCCAGCGTGCCCAGCGCCCGGCGCATGGCGCGCCGGGCGTGAAACACATAGGACCGCACGGTTCCTTCGGGTACTCCCAGGGTCGCGGCGATTTCCGCATGACCCCAACCTTCCGCATCGAACAACACCAACGCAATGCGCTGCCGCTCGGGCAACTCGGCCAAACCCGCATCGATCCGGGTCCGCAGCAGCGAGGCTTCCGCCATGCGATCGGGGCCCAGGCCCGGAGACTCCAAGGTTTCGGCGATGGGCTCGGCGTGCCGGACCCGTCCCCTGCGCCGGGCGTCGAGCGCGGCGTTCACCACGATCCGCATCAGCCAGGGGCGAAACGGCCGGGCCACGTCGTAGCGGTCGATGGCGCGCCAGGCCGCGAGCATGCCTTCCTGTACGGCATCGTCCGCATCATCGTCGTCGCGGAGGATGGCCCGGGCGGCGCGCCGCGCGGCCATACCGTGCCGGTCGATCAAGCGCCCAAACGCGTCGGAATCGCCGCGCGCGGCCGCCCGAGCCAGCTCGGCGTCTTCCACGTCGGAGTTACGCAGGGAGTGCTCCGGGCGTTGAGGTCGTTGACCTGTCGAAAGATACGCCGTGTCGCGGGTTCGCACGGTCGGGGTTTTCACTCGGTCTCGCGACCCCAGGTTTCGAACCATGCCGCGGCGGCGAGCCAGAGCGCCATGACCGCGAAGAGCCACGCCATGATCCTGGGAAAGAACAAAAACAGGATGCCCAGCCCCGCCAGTGCGACGCTGTATTGCACCAGAATGGTTCGGCGGGCCCCCGCCGCAACGGCCCATACCGCCATCACGGCCCGGCGGCGCCGCTCCCGCAAGCCGGGGCGATGGCGGCGGGGTGGAACCAGCTGCTCCGACGATACGGCGGCGAGCTTGCGACGGCGCCGGCCGGTGGACGGATCGCGATAGCGGATCTCGACGCAGCTCTCGATGTCACGGCGAAACTGGGCCTCCATCTCCAGGCCGAGGGCGCCGTCATCGACCAGGACGTCGAGCTCGTAATTGGCCAGCAGGCTGGAGAAGTTGAGATTGGTGGAGCCGATGCGGGTCCAGCGCCCATCCGTGACGAGGGTTTTCGCGTGGAGCATGGGACCGCGCCACTCGAAGACGCGCACGCCGGCCTCGAGCAGATCGCGGTAGCCGATCCGGGTCAGATTCTGCAGGTGGGTGAGATCGCTGGTTCCCGGCACCAGCAGGCGGATGTCGACGCCGCTGCGGGCCGCATCGAGCAATCCGGAATAGATGGCGCGCGGAGCGACCAGGTAGGCGTCGGTGATCCAGAGCCGCTCCGCGGCCCCCGCGAGCAACAGGCCGGTGGCGCGCGCGGCGCGCATCCCGCCCGGCTCGCCCGCGACGACGCGGATAGCGGACTCGCCGCACGCCCCCACGTCGCCGGCCAGCTCGGCGTCGTCCAGGGGCGGTCCGGTCAGCTGCCAGAGGTTGGCAAAGGCGCTGTCGATGGCCGCCGCAGCCGGGCCGTCGATCGAGCACGCCGTGTCCCGCCAGGGCTCGCGTTTTCCGGGGATGCCGGCCCATTCGTCCCCGATGCAGTGTCCCCCCATGACGGCGGTCTTGCCATCCACCACCAGCAGCTTACGATGGTCGCGGATCAGGTTGCGGCGGAGCTGGAGCAGGCGAGGCGAGCCGAAGCTGCGCACGGTGATGCCTGCCTCGCGCAACGAGCGCCAGAAGCTGCGCCGGGTGGAAAGCGAGCCCAGCCAATCGGTGAGAATGCGCACCGCAACGCCGGCGCGGGCTCGCTCGACCAGCGCGTCCGCGAAACGCCGGCCGGTCGCGTCACTGCGGATGATGTAGCTGTCGAGATGGATCCACTGCTGCGCGGCGGCGATCCGTTCGAGCATGGCGGGATAGATCTTGGGACCATCGAACAGCAGGGTCACCCGGTTCCCCGGGATCGGGCGCCCGCCGGCTGCCCGGTCCATCGCGCGCTCCACCACCTCCGGGGGAAACTCCCGCTGAGGCTCGGGGCGCGAGCTCACGGCCCGCCAAGGCCCAACAGGCGCTCGTGCGGGCGCAGCGCGACGAGCAGAAACCCGATCAGCTCATCGAGCGGAACCCCGAGCTCCGCTGCGCCGGTCTGGACATCGTCGCGGCTGACTCCGCGCGCGAAGGCCTTGTCCTTGAGCTTTTTCTTGACACTCCCGACCTCCAGGTCGGCCAGGCTGCGGGAGGGCCGCACCAGCGCGCAGGCCACCAGAAAGCCGCACAGCTCGTCCACCGCGAACAGCGATTGCGCGAGCGGAGTCGTGCGCGGCACCCCGGTATACGCGGCGTGGCCGAGAATGGCCTGCTGCGCCTCCGGCGACAGGCCGCGCTGCGCCAGGATCCGCACGCCCTCCGCGGGGTGTTCCCGGTCGGGGGCGTGGTCGGGGTTGGGAAAGCGCTCGTAGTCGAAGTCATGCAGCAGACCCACGACACCCCATGCCTCGGGGTCGGCGCCGTAGCGTCCGGCCATGGCTCGCATGGCGAGCTCCACGGCGTACATGTGCTTGCGCAGCGCGTCGGAGGCGGTGTACTCGTGGAGCAACTCGAGGGCGGCGGCGCGATTCATCGGATCCGGGATCAGTGTTGGGTCGTCTGCTCCGCGGGCAATTGCGAGGCCGACAGCGGCACCCGGATCGGGGCGCTGTTCGCCATGGAGATCTCGAAGGCATACGCGCCCGGTCGCGGCAGCGGCACGTCGAACACCAGGACCGCGCCGGCTTCAATCTCGGTCACCCCGGCCGGCGGCTCACCGAATTGCACGGTTCCCTCTCCACCCATGAGCTCGGCACCGGCATCATCGACGAAGCGGATGCGAATGGGGTGCTGTCCGATCTCGGTGCGGCGACCCCGGACGCGGAGCACGAGGTGAGTGCGCGGGTGCATGGCGGGGAAACTGCCCACCCAGACATGCTGGAAGATCCCCAGCACCGAGAGCTTTCCGTGCTGGTCGATGAGCGCATAGTCGGCCAGCACCGCGAAGTCGACTTGCACGCTCAGGCGATCCGGATGGAATTGATGAGATCGTCCTTGCGGATCGCATTCACCACATCCATGCCCTCGGTGACCTGTCCGAACACCGTGTGTTTACGATCCAGGTGCGACTGGGGCGAATGGCAAATGAAGAACTGGCTCCCTCCGGTGTCCTTTCCCGCGTGCGCCATGGAGAGGGTTCCCGCCACGTGACGATGGGTGTTGAGGTGGGTCTCGCACTTGATGTGATACCCCGGCCCGCCGGTGCCCACCCGGGGGTCGGAGGCGCTCCTGGAGAGCGGATCGCCCCCCTGAATCATGAAATCGGGGATGACGCGGTGAAAGCGGGTTCCGTCGTAGAATTTCGCGTTGGCGAGCTTCTCGAAATTGGCAACGGTGCCCGGAACCTCGGTGTCGAAGAGCTCGGCGGTGATGGTCCCGCGGCTCGTCTCGATAACGGCCTTTTTCATATTGGTCTGGAGTCGGGGTGAGGGGTCAGGACTCGGGAGCGGGGTGAAGTTTACCCTCCGGCGAGCCGGGAAGCACGGAGCGGAGCGCCGCGCTCCACGCGCGGCGACTGTCCACCGGTGCGAGACAGCGGGTGCCGACACACAGGTACCCGCGGGGGCGGTCGGCTATGGGGGCGAGCGTCCGCAGCGCCGGTGGCAGGCTCCCGGTCGCGTCACCCGGGCGCAGCCGCACGACGACGCGGCGCGGGACGAACGCGTTCAGTGCCAGCCGGTGCAGCTCTCCGGCGAGCTGATCGTCGGCGGGACCCGTGATCACGAGGTGCGTGGCCGGCCGAACCAGCCAGTCGGCCGCCAGCAGGTGGGCCGAGGCAAACAGGCCGAGCAAGGCGGCGCTGGCGCCAAAGACCGTCACCAGCGCCTCGTGGCGGTCGTGCCAGCGCGGCGCCATGGTGTGCTCGAACAGCCGCGCCATGCACTGGCCTGCCACACCGTTGGGTGAGGCGTTGGGACTATCCTGGATCGGCTTCACAGCGGCGGTCAGCAGCCCTTCCTTGTCGCGCCACTTGGCGATGTCATGGAAGCCGCCCGCCTCCGGATCCCAGTGATCCTCCCAGACGCGATCCATGAGGACCTCCGACCAGGCCAGCCAGCTCAGCTCTCCAGTGAGCTCGAAGGCGTCCAGCGCCGCGGCCGCGCAGTGGACCGGATCGTCGAGGAGGCCGGCGGGGCCGGCGGCGGTGTGACGGACCGTCGCCGGGTCTTCCTGTTCTTCCCGAATGCGGCGCAGGGCGGCGAGGCCGGCTTCGGCGCACCAGGGGTCACCCAGCAACGGACCAGCTCGGAGCAACGCACCAGCCAGCATCGCGTTCCAGTTGGCGTAACGGGTCCGGTCCACGAAGGGGGTCGGCCGCCCGCCTCGGGCCGCGCGGAGCTCCTCCTCGATGGTGGCGATGGCCGCGCTGACCGCCGCCTCGCTCTGCCCCAGCCGCCCGGCGAGATCCCCCGCGGCGGCATTCCGGAAGAGCACATTGCGCTCCGGCGCGTGCGGCATTCTCCCGCGGGTCCCGATCCCGAAATGCGCGACCGCCAGCTCGAGCGCAGCGCCGGTGAACAGCTGGCCGAGCTCCTGAAGACTCCAGGTGAAGTAGTCGCCATCGTCGTCGAGCCCGACATCGGCATCCTGGCTGGCCGCGAAGCCGCCCCCGGGATCCGCGAGCACCTCCCGAACCCAGCGCACGGTTTCCGCGGCCACCGCCAGCCAGGCCGGCTTGCGGAACAGGGCTCCGGCCTCGGCATAGGTCCGCAACAGCTCGGCGTTGTCCGAGCTGAGCTTCTCGAAGTGGGGCACGGTCCAGGAATCGTCAACGCTGTAGCGGTGAAATCCGCCGCCCAGCAGATCCCGAAAGCCGCCATTGGCCATCCCGTCCAAGGTCTCATGGATCACGGCGCTGACGGTCGGATCGGGATCGTCGCACCAGCGATGCAGCAGGAATTCGATGGTCACCGGATGGGGAAACTTCGGCTGACTTCCGAAACCTCCGTAGGTCCGGTCGGCGGTGGCCAGAATGCGGTGGGTCGCGTCATCCAGGGCCAGCTCGCTCAGCGTCCCCGGGACGGCCACCTCGAGCTCCGCCGTCAGCACCTCGCGGAGGGCGCGCGCCTGGGACTCCACCCGATCGCGCGCCTCCCGCCAGACCGCGAGGATCCTGGTCAGCACTTCTCGAAAGGACGGCTGGCCACGCTGGGGACTGGGCGGAAAGTAGGTCCCGCCGAAGAACAACTCCGCGGCGGGTGTCAGGAAGCCGGTCAACGGCCAGCCTCCCTGACGGGTAATCGCCTGCACGGCGCGCTGATAGCGGGCATCGACGTCAGGCCGCTCGTCCCGGTCGACCTTGACGCAGACGAACTCCTGATTGAGGAAGGCGGCGAGGGCGGGATCTTCGTACGATTCGCCGTCCATGACATGACACCAGTGACACCAAACGGCCCCGATGTCGAGCAGGACCGGCTTGTCGGCGGCCGCGGCGGCGGCGAACGCTTCGGCTCCCCAGGGAAACCAATGCACCGGCTGGTGGGCGGCGGAACGCAGGTAGGCCGAGCCGGCTGCGCCGAGGCGATTGGTGCCCATGCGCAAAGCTAGTACAATGGGCTGATGGACCAACTCGAACCGAGTCGCCAGGAAGCGATCCGCCTGCTGTCCACCGCCGTCGCGACCGACCGCATGACCGTGGAGCAGTTCGAATCGCGGCTCGCGCTGGTGCGCCAGGCACCGAACCGCGCGACGCTCGACGCGATCGTCGCCGACGTGGTGCCCAGCGGGGGCTTCCCCCTCGCGCGGCAAACCATCAGGTCCTACGCCAGCCCGGGCCGCGGCGCCCCGGTGGAACCCGCCGAGCTGTTGCGGATCAAAACCATCTTGAGCTCCTCGAAGCGGGCCGGATCCTGGACCGTGCCGCTGCGCCTGGAGGTCAAGGTGGTGATGGGGGAGCTTACCATCGATCTGCGCGATGCGGTGTTCTGCTCCGACGTCCTGGACATCGAGCTCGATGTGCTGCTCGGGAGCCTGACGCTCATCGTTCCTGCGGGGGCCCAGCTGGAGAACCAATGCGAGGAGCGCTGGAGCGCCACGACCCACTCGATCCGGTCGACGGCGGGCGCCGGGGCCATCGGGCTGCTGATCCGGCTGAGCGGACGGGTACGCTGGAGCAGCATGGACATCAAGGAGAAGCCGCGAAAAGGAGAGGAGGAGGTCTCCGGCTGGAGACGCATGCTCCGAGGCGGCGACGGCTGAACCCTGGCCGGGGCCGTCACACCTTCCGCGGCGCCAGCGCGGAGGGACACAGCTCGTTCACCACGCAGCCCTCGCAGCGGGGACGCCGCGCGATGCACACCCGGCGCCCGTGCCAGATGAGCAGGTGCGAAAGCAGCGTCCAATCGGCGCGGGGGAACAGCGCCATCAGATCCGCTTCGATTTGCTCCGGCGTCTGGTGCCTGGTCAGCCGGAGCAGCGCGGAAAGTCGGGCCACGTGGGTATCGACGGTCACTCCCTCGTTGATGCCGTAGGCATTTCCCAGAATCACATTGGCCGTCTTGCGGCCGACGCCGGGCAGCTCGCGCAGCAGGGGCATTTCCCGGGGGACCTCGCCGCGATGGCGTTCGGTCAAGGCCTGCGCCATGCCGATGAGGCTCTTCGCCTTGTTGCGGAAGAATCCCGTGGAGCGGATCAGGGCCTCCACGTCCTCGCGCTCGGCGCGGGCCAGCGCGCGCGGGGTCGGATAGCGCGCGAAGAAAGCGGGCGTCACCAGGTTGACGCGGGCATCGGTGCACTGGGCCGAGAGGATCGTGGCGACCAGCAGCTGGTAGGGGGTGCGGTAGTCCAGCTCGCAGTGGGCGTCGGGATACTCCGCGGACAGTCGCGCGAAGATCTCCGCGGCGCGGCCGACCAGCTCGGCTGGGGTTTCACGTCGGGCGGAGCGCTTCCTCCTTGCGACCTTGGGTTCCCGCCGGGCGGGCCGCTTTTTCATCGGGGCCTCCGCGCGCGCGCGAAGGCGAGAAACTCCCCGACCGGCCGGGTGTTGAGCACGTCCTGCCGCTCGAGTCCCGCCTTCCGCGCCATGGCGATTCCGAATTCCAGGTAGGCGATCCCTTCCCGGTCATGGGCATCGGCCCCGATACAAATCATCACTCCGACCTCCCGCGCCCGGCGTACCAGCCGCCAATCCAGATCGAGACGGTGGGGGTCGCCGTTGATCTCGAGGGCCACGCCGTTCGTCGCGGCGCGGGCGAACACTTGCTCGAGGTCGAGGGGATAGGCGTTGCGGGACAGCAGCAGCCGGCCCGTGGGATGTCCCAGGATGGTGAGATAGGGACAGTCCAGCGCGCGCAGCACCCGGGCCGTCATCTCCGCCGCTCCGAGGGAGAAGCGGCTGTGGATCGAGCCGATCACGAAGTCGAATCCGGCCAGGGTGGCGTCGTCGTAGTCGAGGCTGCCATCGACCAGAATATCCGCCTCGATGCCTCTGAGGGCCGGGATGCCCGCTTTGGCGTTCAGCGCGGCGATCTCCGCCCACTGCAGCCGCACCCGATCCGCGTCGAGTCCGCCGGCATAGGCGGCGGCCTTGCTGTGGTCGGTGATCCCGATGTAGGAGTAACCCGCGTCGCGGGCGGCCGCGGTCATGTCGGCCACGCTCAGGGTGCCGTCCGAATAGGTGGTGTGGCAGTGAATCAGGCCGGCCAGGTCGGCGCGCTCGAGCAGGCGCGGCAAGGTTCCCCGAGCCGCACGGGTCACTTCATCGGCTCCCTCGCGCAGCTCGGGAGGAACCTCAGCGAGCCCGAGCGCCCGGTAGAGGGCGGCTTCATCGGGCGCGGGAATGGCCGCGCCGGCACGGGTCAGCGCGCCGGCGCCCAGAACGAATCCCCGCTGTTCGGCATGGGCGGCGAGCAGGGTCAGGTGCGACTCTGCCCCGGTCGCTCGCAGCAGCGCCGCCCCGAACTGGGAGGCGACGGCGAGCCGCACGCTGGCGACCGCGCCACCAACCGCGCGAAAGGTCAGCCGATCCGGCGCGGGGGCGCTGACTTCGGCGAGGCCGGGAAGGCCGGCCAACGGCTGGAGCAAGTCGGCGGCGGGCAGGTCGGTCAGGATGACGAACGCGAGCTCGCCGACCACTTCACAGCGCCGGCGGACCTCGCCCGCGACGACGGCGCGCGAAACGCCCGGCAGCCGCTCCAGCGCGCAGCGCAGCAGCTCGGCTTCCTGGGCGGCCTGCGGGGCCAGCCGGAAGGTCCGGCTGCCGCGGGCAAAGGCGATTCCCTTGAGCAGTTTGGCCGCGCTCTTTTCGCCGAAACCGGAGAGGCGGGCCAGGGAACCATCGCGCGCGGCGGCCTCCAGCGCATCGAGGGAGGCAATGCCGAGCCGCTGGTGCAGCAAGCGAACGCGGGTCGCGCCTAACCCGGGAACGCCCATCAGGTCGAGCAAGCCGGCCGGCACCTCCTGCCTGAGCTCCTCCAGATACCCGGAGCGCCCGCTGCCGAGCAGCTCCGTGATGATGGCGAGCGTCGCCGGACCGATGCCTCGGGTGGTGGCGAGCGAGCCGTCGGCGAGGGCCTCGGCCACCGAGCCCGGAAGGCCCAGCACGGCTTTCGCCGCGTTGCGGAAGGCGCGGACCCGGAAGGGATTCTCACCGCGCAACTCCAGGAAGCCGGCGATCTGCTCCAGCACCCCGGCGACGCTCAACCGATCGGTGCTCACCGGCCAGCCTCGGCGTGCCAGGCAAGCGCCAGCAGCTCTTCCTCGCCCGCCAGCGAGACCAGCCCGGCGGCGGCGCCTCCCGCGAGCAGCGGGGAGAAAGGCGGGGTGCCATCGAGCCGGCGCAGCAAGGCGGGACGCGGACCCGTCAGCTCCACCGCGGTGAGCCCCTCGCGGGTGGGACTCAACCCGAAGATCGCGAGCAGGCACAGCTGCTGGCCCGAGCGCAACGCGAACCAGCCGTCGAGGGGCTCATCGGGTTGGCCGGCCACCGGCGTGGCCCACACGCGGAGCGGGGGCAGTTGTACGTAACGGGTCGGGGCGCCGGGATCCGCCGAGGCGGGGAGACTTTCCGCGGCAGGTCCCAACCTCCCAACCAGCTGCGCGAGCTGCTCCTCGCTCAGCTGCTGGACTGGCTGTCCGGCCAGCCAGTGGAGATACGCGTGATGGAGCAAAGCGATCAGCGCGTGGACCGCCTCTCCCATGCCCGTTTCGGGCCGCAGCTCGCGGAGCAGCTCGGCCACCTCCCGCACCAACAGGAAACCCTCGCGATCCTCCGGGGGGCGGCCGGACGCCTCGAGCGCGCCGCGCAGGCGCGGGAAGCGCTCGGGGGCCAGAGCGCCGAACAACCGGTCGAACGGCGTGGGGCGCGCCGGCATCAGCCGGTCTTGGGAAGGAAAGCGTCGAGCACCCGGGTGAAGCTCTCGGGGGCCTCGACATAGGGCACATGTCCGCAGGCGGGGATGCGCTCGAGCGGGGCGCCCAGCCGGTCCGCCAGCGCTGCGGCGGCTTCGATCGGGATGGGATCGGACTCGCCGTGCAACACCAGCGCCGGCAGCGCCAAACCGCCCAGGGCGGGGCGAAGGTCGAAGTCGCCAAGGCTCTCCCAGACCTCCTGCTGGGTGCGTCCGGTGATGCGAAACGGCGTGAGCTCGCGCGCCCGGCGCCAGTCGTGAAAGTAGCCCGCCACGGACAACTCGAAGAGGCGGCGCCGATACTCTTCCGGACTGCGTTCGCGCAGCCCGCCCTGCTGCACTTCGCGGCGCGCCGCCTGCACCTCGGGTGCGGCATTCCGCTCGGCCAGGCGGCGCTCGAATTCCACGCGCGCGCCGCGCCACACCGCAGCGCAGGAAACCAGCGCCAACCGCTCGACTCGCGCGCCGTGTTCCAGCGCGTAAAGCAGCGCGAGCAGGCCGCCCCAGGAGTATCCCGCGAGCGTCAGCCGCTCGATTCCCCAGAGCTCCCGAAGCGCCTCGAGATCGGCAACCTGTTCGCGCCAGCCAACCGGCGTTTCGCGGGGCACCGGTGAGCGGCCCCCGCCGCGCTGGTCGTAATAGATGAGCTCGCGACCCTGGGCGAGCCGGTCGAATCCGGGGAGGAGATAGTCGTGCTGCGCCCCCGGCCCGCCGTGGAGCACGACGGCAGCAGGTCCGCTGCCGATGCGCCGCTCGAAGATCGCGACCCCGCGAACCGCGCGCAGGGCAGTCGTTTCCTTCACAACAGCACCGCCAGCGCGTCCGCCACTTTGCGGACCTCCGCGACTTCCCCGGGCGTAAACGGGTCGGCCTGATCGCTGTCGACGTCGATCTGGCCCAGGATGCGCTCGCCGCGGCGGATCAGCACCACGAGCTCGGAGCGGGTGAACAGATTGCAGGCGAGATAATTCTCGATCGCGCGGACATCCCCGATATTCTGGTCTGCTCCGGTGGCGACCGCGGTGCCGCAGACCCCCTTGCCGACCGGAATGCGCGTGTGCTCGGTGGTGCGGCCGCTCCAGGCTTCCAGCAGCAGCTCATCGCCCTGGAGCATGTAGAGGTACACCGAGGTATAGGGCGGCCCCGCGGCGCGAATCCGTTCCGCCGCCAGGCGCAGCAGCTCCACCCGGGGAAGCTCCCGCGCGAACGCGCCGCGGAGGGCGGCGACGAGCTTGTCACCATCGAGAATCGCCATCTCGTCTCCTGATTGCTCGGCCCCGAAGTTAACTCTATCTTCAGCGCTCACATGCCAAGCCGACTGCCGCTGGCGCCGCTGCTGGGCGCACTGATCCACCTGACCCGCTACGAGCCGGCAGCGACCGACGCCCAGGCGGCGTTACTCGCCGCCATTCGCGGCTTCCTCGACGATGGCCCGCTGCGCATCAGGGCCGAGTCGGAGGCCCTGCTGTTCAATGAGGAGTCGATTTCGCTCAAGCTGCCGGGGGCGACCGTTCTGAACGAACAGCTCCTGCTGCACGGGTTGAGCAGCGTCGAGCTGCCCGCCGCAACGGACGAGGCGGACCTGCTCCGGCTGGCGAGGGTGCTCGCGGGATTCGCCGGGACTTACTCCAGCTTCCAGGACGTCGTGGCGGCCATGGGAGCGAGCGCGGAGCGCATCCGTCTGGTCGCCGCCGAAGATCAGCTCGGCGTGCAGAAGGTCTCCGCGCGCGCGACCGGCGATAGCGCGGCACAGAAGGCCCGGCAGCGCGATGCGCTCGAGATCCGGCTCGGCGACGCCGAAGCGATCAGCCTCGACCCGGCGGCGGCCGGGGCGCCGGAGGTCGAGCTCCCGGCCGAAATGCCGACGCGGGAACGCCCGGCCCTCGGGGCGATTCTGACCCGCGGCCGCGCCGCCGTTGCCCAGGAGGACTGGAACGGCGTGCTCGACGCCGCGCTGCAGCTGATCGAAGCGGAGGATGAAGCGCCGTCCGACCGCACGGGGCAGACCTACCGGCTCGAGCTCAAGCGGCTGGTGACCCAGGATCATCTCGGCATGCTGGCGCGCCTGGCCCACGGGGAGCGCCGCCAGGAAGTGGTGGGGGTCCTGCGCCGGTTCGGCAATGCCGGAACCGAGACGCTGGTCGAGTTGCTGGTCTCCGCACCGGATCTGAGCGAGCGGCGCAGCTACTACACCGCCATCACCCAGATGCGGGCGGGCGCCGAGGCGATTTTCGGCCGGCTGGAGCACCCGCTCTGGTACGTGGTGCGCAACGCCGCGGAGCTGTGCGGGGACATGGAGATCAGCGACGCGGTTCCGGCGCTGGGCCGGCAGATCCGCCACCCCGACGAGCGGGTTCGCAAGTCCGTGGCGGCCGCCCTCGGCCGGATCGGGACTCCGCTGGCATTGCAGTGGGTGCGCAAGATGCTCGCGGATGCCGAGCCGGCGGTGTGCCGCCAGGCGCTGGTGCATCTCGGCGGCCCGGTGGCGCGGGAGCTGGTCAGCGCGATCGCCGAGCTGCTGGACCGGGAGACTACGATCGAGGTGCAGCGGGAGGCCCTGCTGGCGCTGGGCCGCATCGGCTCGGAAGACGCGATCGCGGTGCTGGCGGCCTGGGCCGCGCCGACCTCCAAACGCTTCGGGCGCAATCCCCTGCCGCTTCGGCTGTTCGCGGTCAAGGGTCTGGCGCTTGCGGGGCCGGGAGCGGAAGCAGCCCTGAGCACGCTGAGCCGCGACGAAGCGATGGAGATCCGGGCGCCAGCGAGCGAAGCGCTGGCGGCGCTGCGGCCCTAGCGGGTTAGCGAGCGACCAGGTCGGTTGCCGGGGTCAGCCGCCGGGCAAAGGCGGCGAGCAGCTGCGCCGCGCGCTCGACATCCGCGAGGGCGACCAGCTCGTTGGGCGTGTGCATGTAGCGCAGCGGCACGGAGACCAGTCCCGTCGCCACGCCGCGATGGGCCGAAAAGATGGCATCGGCGTCGGTGCCGGTGTCGCGCGCGGCCGCCTGCACCGTGTAGGCGATGCCTTCCTGCTCCGCGGTTTCCACCAGCAGCTCGAACATGCGCGCGTTGAGGACCGATCCGCGCGACAGCACGGGGCCGCCTCCCAGGGCGATGTCCCCGTGCTTCTTTTTCTCGGTGCCCGGGGTATCGGTGGCGTGGGTGACATCCACCACCAGAGCGGCGAGGGGCGCGAGCGCGGTGGCGGAGGGGCGGGCCCCCCCGCCGGTCTGGCAGATCTCTTCCTGCGCGGTGGCGACCGCGGTGACGGGAATGGCGGCGCGCTCCGCCGCGAGGCGGCGCAACGCTTCCAGCACCACGAAGGCACCGATCCGATTGTCGAGGCTCCGGCTCACCAGGCGATCGTTGGGCAGGCGCTCGAGCGACCCGCCGAGCACCCCGGCGTCCCCCACCCGCACCCGAGCGGAGGCTTCTGCCCTCGACGCCGCGCCGATGTCGATCCAGAGCTCGCTCACCTTGGAAGCTTTCTCGCGGGCCTCTTTCTCGAGCAGATGGATGGCGGGCTTCCCGATCACCCCGGCGACGGGCCCGCCGTGTCCCAGCAAAGTTACCCGCTGACCCACGAAGACCTGCTGGTCCCAGCCACCGATCGGCTCGAACCAGAGGAATCCCTGCTCGTCGATGTGGAGCACCATCACGCCGATTTCGTCGATGTGCCCGGCCAGCATGAGGGGCGCCGCGTCCCCGCCGGCGGCGCCGCGCAGGGTTGCATAGGAATTCCCGCTCACGTCCGCGTGCACGGCGTCGGCAAATCCTTCGGCCTCGGCACGCCAGCGGCGGGCGGGAGCGGTTTCGAATCCCGAGGGGCCAGGGGCGTCCAGCAGCGCGGTCAAGAACGTGAGCGAAGCATCGGAGAGCATCAGGCGATCCTGGCGGGACGGGTGGGGGAACCGGACGCGGAATAGTAGAGTTCACCCCACGCGCTCGCCAGTATCGCAGCGGTTAGATTTTCGGGGGTGCGCTTGCGCGCCGAAGGAGCCTGAGATGGGATGTGCGATCGGAAGGACCATCGGCGGAATGGCGCTGCTCGTCGCGCTGGCCGCACGGAGTGTCGAGGCGCAGCTCATCGATACCTGCTCACCGGGAAAACACTCCAACGAAGCGCGTACCATGGCGATCTTCGACGTTCCGCTGGCGTTCAGCAGCGCCGCGGCTCCGGCGCGGGCCGCGGCCGGCCGTTTCCAGCTGGCGCTGGAAGTGACCTACCTGCCCAAGGTGGACCCCGCGGTTGCCACACCGACGACGTGCCGCCCCGACAAGCAGGGACCCGAGCATACCGATCTGTTGTTCGCCGCACCGCGTCCCCGGGCCCGGTTGGGATTGCCCGCGGGGTTCGCGCTCGAAGCCAGCTGGATTCCGCCGGTTCGGATGTCCGATGTACGGGCCAATGTGGTGGGCGTGGCACTCTCGCGGACCACTGGCCTGGGAAGGCACGGGCTGCTGGAGCTGCGGGCGCACGGCAGCTTCGGCGTGATCAAGGCGCCGATTACCTGTGACGACGAGGCGCTGCAGGACGCCGGCAGCCCCTGTTATCAGGGCACCCGCTCGAATGATTCCTTCAAACCGAACGTCCTGGGCGTCTCCGCCGCGCTGGGCTGGGCGCTGGGGCCCAGCCTGCAGCCCTATGTCGGAGCGGGATACAATCACCTGGCGCCGAGGTTCCAGGTGAACTTCACGAATCAGTTCGGCGTGGTCGATCGCCGCCACGTGGTCGTGGACCTGGACCGGCTGGCGCTGTTTGCGGGAGTGACCTGGAGCCGGGGCGGCCGGCTGGATTTCAGCGGAGAGATCTATTCCGCCCCGGTCGACGCGGTGACCGGGCGCGTGATGGCGAGGGTGCGGCTGAGGTGAAAGGGTGAAGGGTTCTCACTGCCCTCCGATCACCGTCCAGTCCCCCGGTCGCTGTCCGGGCACCAAGCGCCACCCCGGGGCGAGCTCCAACACCCAACCCGGCCCGGCAAGCCTGCGACCGCTGGTCACCTCCGCCGCCGGTGCAGGAACTACGAGGCGCCGCCAGTCGCCCGAGATCAACCCCCCGGAGCCATCGGTCTGTAACAGCCCCCAGCGATCCGAGAGGCGCAGCGATCCATAGATCGTGCCGACCGAATCGAGGGTTTCCACTTTCCCCGGGTCGAATCCCAGCTTCATCTCCGCGAGGGGCAGCTCGAGGCTGGGCCCGCTCACGAAGCGTCGGCGCAGCGCCGCGAGGTGGGTGCGCTGCGCCGTCGCCCGGGCCGTTTCGGCGCGGCGGACCACCGGATAGCCATAGCTCCCTGCCCGCGTGACTGCCGTGGCC
>DATCWE010000122.1:0-22462 GCA_036566495.1 Gemmatimonadales bacterium
GATCACGAGAAGGTTGCGCTGCTGGACCTCGGCGCCGACGACTACATCACCAAAACGTTCGGGGCGGCCGCGCTGCTCGCGCGAATCCGGGTCGCGCTGCGCCACGCCGTCGCCCCGGCGGAGGGAATGGAGGAGCCGATCCTGCTGGCGGGGGAAGTCAGCGTGGATGTGTTGCGTCGCCAGGTCTGGCGCGGAGGCGAAGCGGTGCACCTCACGCCGACGGAATACAAGCTGCTGCTCACCCTGGTACGCCATGCCGGACGGGTGCTCACCCACCGGCAGCTGTTGCAGGAAGTCTGGGGCGCCAGCTACGTCGAACAAACCCATTATCTGCGGGTCTACATGGCCCAACTGCGGCACAAGCTGGAACGGGATCCCACCCGGCCGCGGTTGCTACTCACCGAGCCGGGGGTCGGGTATCGGCTGCGAGAGGAACGCCCGTGAACGGGCTGTTCCTCTTGGCCGGCGCGCTGGGCCTGGCCCGGGCAGCTCCCGACTCGGGGCGGGATTCGGCCCGGGCAGTCGTTGCGATCGGGGGATTCGTGGACGTCTACTACGCCTACGACTTCGGCCGGCCTGCCCTGCGGGATCGCGCGTTCACGACTCAAGCAGCACGGCATAACGAGGTGAACCTCAATCTGGCCCATGTCTCGCTGTCGCTGGAGCGACCGCGAGTGCGCGGCCGCTTGGCGCTTCAGGTCGGGACGGCGGTGCAGGCCAATTATGCCGGAGAGCCGAGCATCGGCGTTCTGAGTGGAGCCGCGCTCAGCCGGCATGTCCAGGAAGCGACGGCCGGGCTCAAATTGGCAAAGGCCGCCTGGCTGGATGCCGGGATCTATTTCTCCTATGTCGGTTGGGAGGGCTGGATCTCGCGCGACAATCCCACCTATTCACGATCCCTGGTAGCCGAGTACACACCGTACTACCTGAGCGGCGTCAGGATCACGTGGCAGCCAGCACGGCGGCTCACCGTGCAAGGGCACTTGATGAACGGCTGGCAGAAAATCTCCGAGGACAACGCCGGTAAGGCCTTGGGGGCTCGGGTGGACTTTGCGCTCACCCCCAAGCTCACCTTCGCCTACGGGGGCTTCGTCGGGAACGAGCAGCCCAGCGACCTGCCCGTTGCAACCCGCTGGTTCCACCAGCTGATGGTAAGAGCGCTCCCCGCACCGCGGCTGCTGTTCCAGGGCCAGGCCGACTACGGCCGCGAGCGGGGTACCTCGCTGCGAGAGTGGTACGGCGCGGTCCTCATCGCGCGGGTGGACCTGACACCACAAATTGGCGTCTCGGCACGCGTCGAACGATTCTCCGACCCGGATCAGGTAGTTGCAGCCACCACGGGAGCGTCTGGGCTGGTTGCAACGGGCGCGTCAATGGGACTGGACATTGCCCTGCCGGAGGGGCTGCTCTGGCGCACCGAACTGCGCGGACTCCGGGCGACCAAGCAGGTGTTTCCGAAAGCCGGTATCTCCAACGCCAGCCGAACGAACTGCGTTGTCCTCACCTCACTCGCGCTGACTTTGTAGCAATGCCGGGGGCGGGGATCGAACCCGCAAGGGATTGCTCCCAAGGGATTTTAAGTCCCTTGCGTTTGCCAGTTTCGCCACCCCGGCCGAACCGCCAGCCCCCAAGATAGCACACGGCCCCGGGGTCGATGACCCCGGGGCCGCGTCCCGCGTGTTCTGCCGGTCCGCTCAGTTCAGCGGGCAGGTCTGCTCGTTGAAGCCCGCGAAAATGTTCTTCTGCCCCTCGTAGTCTCCCCCGGGGAAGACCCCGTTGAAGCCGTCGATCACCTGCTGCACCGAGAGGTCGTAATCCACCCCGCTGGACGCGGCGTTGAGCAGCGCCGATACGGCGTGCCGGCCGAGCGCGTTCAACCCGCCACCACCCTGCCACAGCACGAACAACAGGGTCTTACCCGGGAAGGCATCCTCGAAGTACTTGGAGAACAGGTCGCCCGGGAGGTAACCCGCCGGCCAGGAGTCAAAGTGTTGCTCCACCTTCCAATAGCCCGGCGTGCAGCCCTCGCCACCCTCAGAAGGATTGGCCACGTTGAAGAACTCGGCCAGCGCGCCGCGAAGACCGCCGCCACCCGTCCCGGAGATGAACTCGGTGACCGGCTGTGCGACGTTGGAAGTCTTGGTGGTGCCGCCGCCATCGATCACGCTGACGTCGATCCGGTCGAGGTGAAAGCCCGACTGCGCCCCCGTCTCGGAAACCGTGACGTCGGCGCCGAAGCCGCCGTACAAAGCGACGATCCGGCACTCTCCGTCATTCAGAGAGATCGTGCCGGTCTGCGGCGCGCCGGGAAGCGTCTTGCCCGCCCCGCCATAGGTGGTAACGCTGTAGCTGAAGGTGGCCGAGCTCCCGTACTTACAGAGCTCGAACTCCTCGAAATTCGCCACGCCATTGCCGGTGCCCGGCGAGGGGAGCACCGCGAAAGACGGACCGCCGCTGCCGGTAAGATCTCCGTTCTGGCATCCCGTGGTGGCCAGACCGGCCGCCAGGAGTCCGAACGCCAATTTGCTGCCGAGTTTCCGCATGGTATTCCTCCGATTTGTGAACCAGCCAACCAGCACTATCAGGTTATTAGGCATGAACCAAGCCTTGACACCTCTTGGCGCACCGAGTCCGTAATCCATTTACCTCCACTGGGTTGCAAATCGGACGGCCTCCGGAACCCGAGAAGTGATGCTGCCTCGCCACAACCGGTTGCCACACTGAAGAAGCGGTCGAGCCGCGGCAATCGGGGTTGGGTTAGCGTGTTGTGAAGCAAGACGCTGTCAGGCTGCGGACCCCACACATTCATGGAACGGCCCGGTTGCGGCCAGACTGGCATTGCAGCCGTCACCCGGCGAGTTTCCGGCTCCCATGCCGCGCTTCTGGTCCTACCCCGCCTCCCTGTTTCTCGGACTCTCCGCCAGCGCCCCGCTGGCGGCTCAGCTTCCGCCGCTCACGGTGCCTAAGGGGCTCTTTCGGCTCGACTTAGGAGGTAGGCTGGAGAATTGGGATGAGGCCTACTTTGCGGGTGCCAGGCGGGATGCCTCCGGCAACTTCATTCGCGACCCCGCGACCGGAACCTGGCTCCCTGCCGTGGCGGAGATCGAACAGAGACTCCGCACCCTGACCGGCATGCAATCCCTGTCGCTCTCCCTCGGGAGGACTTCCTCCCACATGCTGGTGAATGTCGGGACCGAGAGCATCGGGGCCGCCTATGGCCTGACGCGTCGCCTCACCGTGTTCGGCACCGTGCCCCTCGTTCGGGTGCGGGTGCAGGAAGCGTTCGAGGTGGATTCCACCAACGCTACGGCGGGGTTCAATCCGGCGCATCCGCTGTTCGGTACCAGCAACGGCAGCGCTCAGACCGCAGGGTTCCTGGGCCAGCTGCAGGGCGCGCTCTCATCGCTCAATTCACAGCTGGTGGGCGGCACCTACGACGGCGACCCGGCGCGCAAGGCGCTGGCGCAGGCAGCGCTCGCGCGCGGCACCGCGCTGCAAACCGACCTGCAGCAATTGCTGGTCGATTCGCCCTTCCTGCCCTTACTGGGATCGCCGGGGGGAATCGCGCTGACCATCAGTATCGATTCGCTGCGAACCGCCCTGGTCGCCGTGGATGCAGATCTTCGAGTGAGCAACGCGCCGGCGCTGCCGACTATCGGGATCCCGGCCGGTGGACTCGAGGACTTCGCCACTCGCCCCGGCGGCTCGGTCGAGGCGCAGCCGTTCGAGCCGCCGATCCTCAAATCCATCGGCGACGTCGAAGTTGGGGCAGCGTACGCCTGGCTCGATCACCGGCCTGCCGCAGGCGGGCTGGCCGTGCGCTCCGTGCTGCAGGGCACGGTTCGCTTGCGCACCGGCAAGCTGGATCAGCCCGATGCGCTCTTCGATCTTCCCACCGGGGACCGTCAGCCCGACGTGCAGGGCGATCTGGTCACCGACCTGGGCGTCGGGAAGTTTGGAGCGCGGGTTACCGCACGCTACGTCTTGCAGCTCCCCGGGCGTCAGTCGCGCCGGCTGACCCCCCCAGATCAGCCCATTGCCCCAGCCGCTACGCTCGCGGCGGTCGAACGCGATCCGGGAGAGATCATCGAGGGCGCCCTGGAACCGTATCTGCGCATCGCCCCGCGCTTCGCGCTGGTCGCCGGGCTGCGGCATTGGGAGAAGAGCGCGGACAAGTACAAGTACGTGGCCAATCAAGCTCCAATCTCCGGGACTACTCCTGACGTCCTCGCGCTGGGCTCGAAGGAAGATGGGACGGCACTCTCGGCGGCGTTGAGCTTCGTACACGACGGCACCCGCAAGGACGGCGCCCGCGGGATCCCGATCGATGCCGTGCTGCGCGGCGAACTCGTGGTGGGCTCCAGCCTGGGCCAGGTTCCGGTGCGGCAGTCCATCAGCTTCATGCTGCGGCTCTATCGCAAGATGTTCTGAGAGATGCCCGCCTAGCCGTCCTCGCGCATCGCCACCAGGGGATCCACTCGCATCGCTCGGCGCGCTGGCAGCCAGCAGGCCAGCAGCGCCATGCCGCCCAGGACCAGCGGCACCGCGACATACGTCGGCATATCGAAGGCTCCGATGCCGAAGAGCAGCCGGGTGACCAGTCGGCTCAGCCCCAGCGCGGCCAGCAGCCCGAGACTCACGCCCGCGAGCGCCAGCTTGCCTCCCTGCCCCAGCACCAGGCGTCGGATGCCGCCGGGGGCGGCGCCGAGCGCCAAGCGGACACCGATCTCCCGCTGGCGCTGGGAGACCGCGTACGCCATCACGCCATACACCCCGAGCACCGCGAGCAGCAGTGCCGCCGCGGCGAAGATGCTTATGAGCAGGGCGTAGAGGCGGGGCAGCGATAACGCCGTGCCCACCAGCTGGTCGATGGAATCCACCGACGCGACGGTCACCAGCGGATCGACCTCGTGCAGGGCCTCGCGGAACCCGCTCACCGCAGCCGCTGCGCTGCGGGAAGGCTCCAGCGCGAATACCACGGCTCGCGAGGGGAACTGCGCCAAGGGAATAAACAGCTCCGGCTTCAGCGGCTGGTTCGGGCCGTCGTGGTGGCCCGAAGCCACCACGCCGACCACCGTGATCCGTGGGGCGCTCGAATCCTGACCGGTGGCGAGCATGCGTCCAATCGGATCCTTGCCGGGCCAGAACAGCCGTGCCGCTTCCGCGTTGATGATTCCGACGCGGGGCGAGCCTTCCCGATCCTCGGCGCTGAGCTGGCGCCCCGCGATCAGGCGCATTGCCATGAGGTTCAGATACCCGGGCGTCACCGCGCGATACCAGATGCCCTCCGGCTGCCCGGGGCGCCGGGGCTCACCCAGCGGGATCGCCGTGATATCCTGATCGCCCGGGGTGAAGGGGGGCAGATCGGTAAGCTCCACGCCGCGCAGCGCGGGGTTGGCCTGCAATCGCGCGCGCAACGCCTCGATGGAGCCCACGGCACGGGCCGCATCCGGATAGCGCGCCCGAGGGAACCCGACGGAAACCAGCACGATATCGCGGCTCCGGAACCCCAGATCGAGGCGCTGCATCAACAGAAAGCTCCGCAGCAACAGGCCCGCCCCCACCAGCAACACGACCGCGAAGGCCAGCTCCGCCACCACCAGCGCGCTGCGCAAAGCGCCCGCCCGATGCCCCGACTCGCGCCCCGAGCTGCGCAGCACACCCATCAAATCGGTGCGTGCCGCGTGGATCGCGGGCACCAGACCGAAGAGCAACCCCGCAAGGAGGGTCAGGCCCGCGGTAAACGCCACCACCGTTCCGTCGACCGTGATGCCCTGGATCCCGCGGACTCCGGGAGGTATCAGCGTCGCCAGCAACTGGCTTCCAGCCAGGCTGGTGAGCAGCCCCAGCACGCCACCTGCGGCGGCGATCATCGCACTCTCGGTCAGCAGTTGGCGCACCAGCCGCCCCCGTCCCGCTCCGAGCGCAGCTCGCACCCCGAGCTCACGAGCACGCCCCGCCCCCCGTACCAGCAGGAGATTGGCGAGGTTCACGCACGCGATGAGCAGCACGAACGCGACCGCACCAGTCAAGGCGAGGAGCGGCAGCCGGGTGGGACCTGTGATCTGCTCGTGGAGAGGGATCAGCCAAACACCGACTCCCTGGTTGGTGGAGGGATACTCCTGCTCGAGCCGCTTGGCGATGCTGCCCAGATCCCCCTGCGCCTGCGCCAGCGTCACCCCGGGCTTCATCCGGCCGATCGCCCGGAGGACGATGCAGCCGCGGCCGCAACCGCTGTTCGCGGGGCGCCGAATGGCCCGGTAGACGTCGGGATTGGTGGCCAGGGGCGGACGGAAATCGCGCGGCAGCACGCCCACCACCGTCCACGGTTCGCCATTGAGCTGGATCTGCTTACCGAGCACCCCGGCGTCCGCCCCAAAGCGCCGCCGCCACACCGCGTCGGCCAGCACCACGACCCGCTCGGCGCCGGCATCGTCGTCGGCCGGGGCGAGCAGCCGCCCCAGCGCCGGGGCGATCTGAAGCACCTGGAAGTAATTCCCGCCCACCAGCAGCCCCCCCAGCGCTTCGGGATCACCGGCTCCGGTCAGGTCAGGGGCCCATCCCTGATAGGCCGCCATCGAGGCGAAAGTCCGGTTGCCGTCGCGCCAGTCCACGAATTCAGGCGGAGTGAGCCACTCCGGCTGGGTGCGACCGCGGCTGCGATGATCGGTCCAGAGCTGGACGAGGCGATCGGACTGGGGGTACGGCAGCGGCCGCAGCAGCACCGACCGCACCACGCTGAAGATGGCGCTGTTGGCCCCGATGCCCAGCGCGAGGGTGAGCAGAGCAACGGCGGTGAAGCCCGGACTGCGCAGGAGCCCGCGCAGGGCAAAGCGAACGTCCTGCGCCAGGGCGCCGAGCCGGTCACGCCGCTGGCGCTCCCGGATGGTCGTGCCTCGCATGTCACGGACCTCCGATTCGATGACGCCCCGGTCGCCGAAGGCCGCGAGTGCCGCGCGGCGGGCTGCCTCGGGGCTCAATCCCTGCGCCTCGAATTCGCGGGCGCGCAGCTCCAGGTGCAGCTCGATCTCGCGGCGGACCTCGTCGGTCGCGTCCGCGGGGCTGCGACTCCAGTGAAAGCTCCGTTTCATGGCTCCCCCTACGGCCGCGCCGCCGCCAAGGCGGCCGTCATCACTTTCGCGTAACGCCGCCAGCGCACGATCTCGTCGCGCAAGCGTTTGCGGCCGTCGAGCGTGAGCTTGTAGAACTTGGCTTCGCGATTGGTGTCGGTCAGGCCCCACTCCTCGTCGAGAAAACCCTTGCGCTCCAAGCGGTGCAGGGCCGGATAGAGCGCGCCTTCCTGGATGGCGAGGTACTCGTCGGTGGAGGTGCGGATCCAGCGCCCGATGCCGTAGCCGTGCAGCGGCCCCCAGCTCAGGGCTTTGAGGATCAGGAGGTCGAGCGAGCCGGTGTAGAGGTCGGAGCCTGCCATGGGAAGTCAGGGGATCAGGGAATCAGGGGATCAGGCAAACCGGGGAATCAGGGCCCCCGATTCCCCGATCCGCCAACAAGCTAAGATTTTATACCTATTTCAACAAGGGGTAGCAGAGATAGGCATATGCGGGACTCCCTTCCCCGGCAGCCCGCGAAGGCGAGCGGCTACTTGAGCCGGGGGTCGGTCTTGCGGGCCGCCTTGACGCAGGCCGGCCAGCTGGTTCCCTGTCCGCCCCGCCGGCCGCCGCCGCTGAACTGCCGCCGCAGATTCGCGGCCGCGGCATAATCCACCGCGCGCAGGGAGTCGAGCTGGCGCTGCTGAGCGGCCCGCTCCGTCGCGGCCTGGGTGACCAGGTCCACCCGGTCGAGGGGAATCCGGGCGGGATCTTCCGAGGCCAGGTAGGCCAGCATGGCGGTCAGCGTCGCGTTGTACTTGAGGTCATCGAAGACCACTTTGTCGAAGGTGTCCCGCTCGGTGTGCCAGGTGACGGTGCCGTAATCCCACGGCGCGGCCCCGAGGCCGAACGCCGGCAGGCCGAGACAACCGAAGGGAAAGTCGTCACTGCCGCCGCCGGCGGGGCGCCCGGGGCCGGCGAAATTGATCCGCGCCTTCCATTCCATCGGCAGCTTGCCCAGCCAGGCGTTGATGTGCTCCGGCGAGTGCAGCAGGCCACCGCCGCCGATATTGCGGATGCGTCCGGTGCCGTTGTCCTGGTTGAAAAGGGCCTGTAATCCGCTCAACACCTCCGGATGATCCTCGGTGAAGGCTTTGGAGCCGACCTCGCCCTCCTCTTCCCCGCTCCAGTGCCCCACCAGGATGGTGCGCTTGGGGTTGGGGTAGACCTGCTTGAGGATCCGCATCGCCTCGAGCATGGTCAAGGTGCCAGTCCCGTTGTCCGTGGCGCCCGAAGCGCCGTCCCAGGAATCGAAATGCGCCGACAACATCACGTACTCATCGGGTTGCCGGCCGCCCTTGAGCTGTGCCAGCACGTTGAATACGGGTTGCTCTCCCAGCAGCTGGGCATCGAGGTTGAGCCTGAGCTTCGGCCGGTCGCCGGCTTCGGTGAGCCGGTACACCAGGCCGTAATCTTCGCAATCGAGGGCGATGGCTGGGGTGGTAAGATTGTAGGTCTCGAAAACCTCCATCGCCCCCCAGCCCGTATTCAGTGCGCCCCCCCCGAAACCACCGAAGCCGCCCTGGTTGCCGGCCGCGACGGCCTGCGCCGGCGTGCGCCCGCCACCCATCGTCCAGCTCAGCTTGGGTCGCGAAGCAATGATGCCGGCGGCGCCGCCCTGCTCCAGACGCAACCCGAGCTCGCCACCGCCGAGCGCCGACGAATAGCCGCTGCCGCGAACCCCCGCGCTGGCACCATCGCCTGGATTGGCTGCGGTGACCCGCACGCTCGCCCATTCACGTTGAGTGGACACCATCAGGGTATCCATGCGCGCCTTGGACTCCGGCGTGGCGTTCGCTGCCCAGTCGTCCTGAGGGCGGCAGGTGGGCAAGGCGGCCGAGATCATCACGAGCCGGCCCCTGACCTGGGGCAACCATTTGACGAACTCGGTACTGTCCTTGAAACGGGGCAGGATGATCGGCTCGCGTACCACATCCCGGGCCCCCGTTCCTGGACTGTACCCGACCATCTGGCCCTGTAACGTCCGGACTCGCGGACCCACCAGGTCGATGTGCGACGCACCGCGTCTCCAGCCGCGCCAAGTCCCGTACTGCTCCTCCCGAGCCTCGATCCCCCAGGACCGGTACAGCTTCACCAGCCAATCCTGGGCCGCCTTGATGTTAGGCGTGCCCTGGAGGCGAGGGCCCAAGGAATCGAACAGCACGTGAGCCAGCGTCGGCGTCTGTGAGCTGTCCATGCCGATGCGGTACATCCGCAGGATCACCGGATCCGCGGTGGGAAAGCTCTGGGCGCGGGCGGAGGAGGCGGCGAGCAGGGCGGCGACCAGCAGCGAAATCCGCATGGGAGCCTGGTGGATTCGAGGAGCGCGAATGGAGTGGAGCCTTCAGCGACCCGAGGGGTTGAGCATGGCGAGGGCGTGCCTTCGCGCGGTTTCCGCGTCGGGATCGCCAAGCATGCGGGCCAGCTCCGCGACCCGGTCTTCGCCGTGGATCCAGCCGACGTCGCTGGTGGCGAGGCCTCCCTTGGCGCGCTTCGATACCACCAGGTGACGATCGGCGCGCGCGGCGATCTGAGGTAAATGGGTGATCACCAGCACTTGATGCCGCTTGGCGACCTCGGCAAGGGCGTCGGCCACCTGGCCCCCGACCTCGCCTCCGATCCCCTGGTCCACCTCGTCGAAGACCAGGCTGGGTACCGCGTCGTGGCGGGCCAGGACGACCTTGAGGGCGAGGGTGAGCCGCGACAGCTCCCCACCCGATGCGACGCGCGCCAGTGGCCGTTCTTCCATCCCCGTGTTCAGCTGCACCAGGAATTGCACCGATTCGTAGCCCGTCGTGGTCGGCTGCGAGAGCGGGACCAGCCCGATCGCGATCCGCCCACCGGAGAAGCCGAGCTTGGGAAGCAGCCGGTTGGCGGCGCGGGCGAGGCTTTCCGCCGCCGCAGTGCGCTTCTCGGTGAGAGCCTGGGCGGCGACCCGCACCGCAGCGTCCTGTGCCGCGCGGCGGGCGCCCAGGGTCTTGAGGTCGAGGTCGGCGGTATCCAGCACGTCGAGCTCTGCGGCGCTCTCCCGCCGGGTCTCCAGCACCAGCGCAAGCGTTTCGCCGTACTTCTGTTTGAGTCGGTAGAGCAAATCGCGGCGCGCTTCGAGCTCGCCGAGCCGACGGGGATCGCTTTCGAGGCCGGCACCGTAGGCCCGCGCGGCCCGGGCGAGCTCCCCCAGATTGGCCGAGGCGCCGTCGAGCAGCTCACGCCACTCGGCGATCGCGGGGTCACCCTTCTCCAGCTGGGAGAGCGCGCGCGACGCCTCCCCCAGCGCCTCCAGCGCAGAAGCGCTCTCCCCGTCCAGGGCGGCGGCGATGCGCTCGGCGAGAGTGGTCAGCTGCTCGACCTGGCCGAGACGGCGGGCCTCCTGGTCGAGGGTCTCCTCTTCCCCGGCGACGAGGCGGGCGGCATCGATCTCCCGCACGACGTGCCGCAGATAGTCGGCCCGCTTGCGGACTTCGCCGCGGCGAGCCGCCAGGGTCTTCTGTTCCTCCGCGATGGCATTCGACGCCACCACGGCTTCCGCCAGCGCACGGCGCTCCGCTTCCGCCTCGCCGTACGCGTCGAGCAGATCGCGCTGGGTATCGCCACGGAGCAGGGTCTGGGATTCGTATTGCCCGTGCAGCTCCACCAGCTGCTCGCCAAGCTCCGAGAGCACGGTCATGGTGGTGGGACTGTCGTTGACCCAGGCACGCGAGCGGCCTTCGGCCGTGACCTCGCGCCGGATCACCAGCCGGCCGTCGTCCGAACCGAGCCCGAGCGACTCGATGCTGCTGCGCAGCGCGGCCGGGATCTCCTCGAAAACGCCCTCGACGATCGCGCGCGACTTGCCCGGGCGGATGGCCCCGCTGTCCGCCCGCCCGCCCAGCAGCAGGCTCACCGCGTCCACCAGCATGGACTTCCCCGCCCCGGTTTCGCCGGTGAGCACATTGAGGCCGGGCCCCAGCGGCAGCGTGACATCCGCGATGGTAGCCAGGTCGCGCACCCGCAGCTCGGAGATCAGGTGGCCGACTCCCGTTCGAAGAGGTCACCCCAGCGCAGGCTGGCCCGCATGCGCGAGAAGTAGTCGATCTCGAACCGCACCAGAATCACGGGCGCGTCGCCCCGGCGCAGCTCCACGCGGTCGTCCGCTCCCAGCGTCATGGCCTGCTGTCCATCCACCGAGACGAGCAGGTCTTCGGTCCAGGGGCGGATCGGCGAGATGGAGAGCCGGGCGCTCGCGGGGATGACCAGCGGTCGCACCGCGAGCGTGTGGGCACAGATCGGCGTGACGACCAGCGCCTCGACATCGGGCACGATGATCGGCCCGCCGGCGGACAGCGAGTACGCCGTGGATCCGGTGGGCGTGGCGATAATGAGCCCATCCGCACTGTAGTTGCCGACGTCGGCGCCGTTGACCTGGACGTTCAGGCGGATCAGCCGCGCCACCCCGCCTTTGTGGATGGTGACGTCGTTGAGGGCCACGGGGAGCGACGCCGATTCCCCACGCGCCGGCACGATGGCGGCCTGCAGGGTGTGGCGCTGCTCGGTGACGTAGCGGCCGGTGGCCAGCCGCTCGAGCGCCGACTCGGCCTCATGCTTCATCGCGGCGGTGAGGAAGCCCACCCGGCCCAGGTTGACGCCTAACACGGGGACCTGGGCACCGCGCAGGAAGCGCGCCCCGCGCAGCAGGGTGCCGTCGCCGCCCAGCGTCACCAAGGCGTCGAGGGTGGCCGAGCCGAGCGGCGCAAGATGCTCGGGCCAGTACGGCTCCAAGGTCGGCTCCGAGAGCAGCCGGAGACCCAGTCCCTTCGCGCGCGCGGCCATCCCGGGGAGGATGGCCGCCAGCCCGGCATAGCGCGGGTTGCCGATGACGCCGACGTTCATCGCGCCTCGAACGTCTCCTCGTGGTGCAAGGCCGAGATCCGCGCGGCGATCCCCGGCCCCGTCAGCCCGAAGCGCTCCAGCTGTTCGGCGCGCGGGGCCTGATCCATCAGGCGGTCGGGGACGCCCAGGCAATGCACCCGGACTTCGGGGTGCGAGGCCTGCAGCTCGCGGCTGAGCATCGCCCCGAAGCCGTTCACCACCGTGCCCTCCTCGACCGTTACCACCAGCTTGCTCTCGTGCACGACCGACTCGAGCATGATCTCGTCATAGGGCTTGAGGAAGCGGCAGTTGATGACGGCGGCATCGATGCCTTCCAGCGCCAGCCGCGCCGCGGCGTCGAGCGCCGGCGGCACCATCGTGCCCACGGCGAGGATGGCCAGATCGTGTCCGGGGCGCAGCGCCTCCCAGGTCCCGAAGGCAACGGCGGGCACCTCCCGCACCGGTAGCGGCTCGGCGGGAGCCTTGTCGCGCGGGTAGCGCGTGCAGAACGGTCCCGCGTGGGCCAGGCCGGTGCGCAGCAGGCCGATCAGCTCGTTGGCGTCCTTGGGTGCCGTGACGGTCATGCCGGGCACCGCGAGCATGTAGGCGATGTCGTACAGGCCCATATGGGTCTGGCCGTCCTCGCCGACCAATCCAGCGCGGTCCAGGCAGAACAGCACAGGCAGCTGCTGCACCGCAACGTCGTGGATGATTCCGTCGTAGGCGCGCTGCAGGAAGGTGCTGTAGATGGCGCAAACCGGGCGCACGCCCTGGGTCGCCAACCCGCCGGCGAACGTCACCGCGTGGCCTTCCGCGATGCCGACATCGAAGAAGCGCTCCGGCCACTGCTTCTGGAAGATGCTGGTCCCGGTGCCCGAGGGCATCGCGGCCGTGATCACCACGAATTCCGGAATCTCGGCGGCCAGCGCGGTGAGCGCCTCGCCGAAGACCTGGGTCCAGGTGGAGGGTCCGCTCGCCTTCTTGCGCGCCTCGCCCGTGATGGGGTCGTAGGCCGCCAGGCCGTGCCATTTCTCCTTGTTGGCCTCGGCCAGCGCGAAGCCTTTGCCCTTCTCGGTGAGCACATGCACCACCCGGGGCCCGCTCAGCCCGCGCACGAACTTGAGGGTCTCGCACAGGGTCGCGAGGTCGTGGCCGTCGATGGGGCCGAAGTAGCGGAAGCCCAGTTCCTCGAAGAGCATGCCCTGCGAGAAGAGATTCTTGGCGCTCTCCTCCACGTTCTTGGCGAATTCCACCACGCGCTCGCCGAAGAGGTGCCCCGCCTTGATGGTGAGGTGCTTGATGTGCTCGCGCATCCGGTTGGTGAACGGGCTGGCCACGATGCGGCCCAGGGTCTTGCTGATCGCCCCGACGTTGGGGGAGATCGACATCCCGTTGTCGTTTACGACGAGAATGATGTCGCGATCGGAGTGCCCGGCGTTGTTCATGCCCTCGTACGACAAGCCGCAGGTGAGCGCACCATCGCCCACCACCGCGACGACTTTGTAGTCGAGGCCCTGGAGGTCGCGGGCCGTGGCGATGCCGAGCGCAGCCGACATCGCCGTGCCCGCGTGGCCGGCGCCGAAGTGATCGTGGGGGCTTTCGCCGCGACGGAGGAAGCCGGAGATGCCGCCGGTTTGCCGCAGGGTTTCGAAGCGGTCGTTGCGCCCGGTGAGCAGCTTCCAGGCATAGGCCTGATGGCCGACGTCCCAGACGACCTTGTCGTGGGGAGAATCGAACTCGTAGAGCAGCGCGATGGCGAGCTCCACGACCCCCAGACTGGCGCCGATATGGCCGCCGGTGACGGAGCAGGCCTCGATGAGGCGCTCCCGGATCTCCTGCGCGAGTTGCGGAAGCTGCTCGCGACGCAGGCGCTTGAGGTCCTCAGGGCTCTCGAGTCCTGCCAGCAGGGACATCTGATCCTTAGAAAGAGGAATCAGGAGCGACGCTGCACAATATAATCGGCGAGGCCGTCCAGAGTCGCGCTGGCCACGCCGGCCCGGCGCAGCGCCGCGCGGGCAAGCTCGGCGTGGCGGAGGGCTTCCCGCCGCGCGCCGTCCACGCCCAGCACGCTCACGTAGGTGGCCTTGGCCAGCTTGGCGTCGCTGCCCGCGGTCTTGCCGAGCTGCTCACTGGTAGCGGTCGCATCGAGGAGATCATCGGCAATCTGGAAGGCGAGTCCGACCCCGCGGCCATAATCGTGCAGCGCGCCCAGCAGAGGCGGCGGCGCGCCCGCGGCGAGCCCGCCCAGCACGCAGGCCGCCTCGATCAGCGCCCCCGTCTTGTGGCGGTGAATCTCGACCAGATCCACCAGCGCGGGGCTCTGCCCCTCGGCCTCCAGGTCCAGCCACTGCCCCGCGACCATCCCCCGAATTCCGCTGGCCTCGAGCAGCAGCTCGGCCATCCCGCCGAGCGCCTCAACAGCCAGATCGAGCTCGGCGGCAGCGGCGGCCAGCTCCTCGACCGCCACCGGCACCAGCAGGAATCCCGCGCGCGTGGCGGTGGGAACGTCGAAGCGGACGTGCACCGTGGGGCGGCCACGGCGCTGCGCGTCGTCGTCCATGCAGGGGAGATCGTCGTGGACCAGCGAATAGGTGTGCACGATCTCCACCGCGGCCGCGACACCGGCGATAGCGGGGTGTGCGCCGCCGGCCGCACCATAAGAGGCCAGCACCAGGGCCGGGCGCACCCGCTTGCCCGAGGTGCCGAGCGCGTACGCCAGTGCTGCGCCGTCGCTGCCACCCGGGTCGCTGCGCAGAAGCTCGGCGCGTGCGGCAAGGCGGGCGTCGGTAACCGCCCGGGCTTGTGCCAGGAGGGTTTCTGTGGAGGAGCCATCGAGCATCCCGTAGGCTAATGGGATGGGCGAAGAAGAGTTAGCTCAGGGCTTGCCTCCCGGCTTGGGGCCACTATTAGATTCGAGGCGTTCCCCCTTACGCTCACCCTGCAACCGAGGAGGTGATCCAGTGTCTAATGACCCTACGAAGGCGCGGATTGCCATAAGCGACTAACTCTTTCCGCGCCGAGCGGTCATTGAGTCGCGAGGTCCAGCGTGCCCAGGGGCGCGCTGGACCTCGCGTTTTGAAACTGGAACGGGCAGCGGCAGCGCCCTACATTGCGAGAGGTATTCTCGGCTTCAGGATCGCCTGCAGGGAAGAGCAGCATCGCTTCGAAAGGTCCCCATGAGAGCTTACGTCATGACCACCGGCATCGTCTTCGGCGTGCTCGCCGCAATCCATGTTTGGCGTTTCATCGAGGAAGGCTCTCAAGTAGCCCGGAATCCCTTCTTCCTCGCCATCACGATCGTCGCGGCGGGGTTGTGTCTCTGGGCCGTGCGTCTGCTCCGGCCGGCCCGATCCTGACCGACGAACGTGCAGAGCCTGCTCGATTCCGGGTGCCGCGAGCGCCTGCTGGCCCGGCTTCGTGGGCTGTCCCCCGGCGCACCGCCGCATTGGGGTCGGATGACGGCGCCGAGGATGCTCGCGCACCTCTGCGACTCGCTGCGGCACATGCTGGGAGAGACGCGGATCGCATCCCACCCGAGCGCGCTGCGCTGGCCCCTGGTCCGCCACATCGTGATGTATTGGCTCCCCTGGCCTAAGGGCCGCATCAAGGGAGCGGGGCAACTATTCCTCTCGCCTCCCGGCTCCTGGAACGGCGATCTGAACGCCTTTGAGGATCTACTGCTCCGTTTCGTCGGAGCGACAACCCGCACCGATTGGCCCGAACATCCCTTCTTCGGTCCCATGAGCCACCGTGCCTGGGGCCGGTTTGCCCACCGCCACTTCGACCATCATTTGCGCCAGTTCGGAGCCTGATTAACCTCCGACCCCATGACGCAGGCAGAGCAGCCTCGACTCCCCGACCGTTTCCGGATCGAGCAGGAGATCGGCCGCGGCGGGATGGCCGTCGTCTACCGTGCCCACGATCGCCACCTCGACCGCTTCGTCGCGATCAAGGTGCTTTCGTCTTCCCTGTCGAATGCGATGGGCGCAGAGCGCTTTCAGCGCGAGATCGCCCTGATGGCCAAGCTGGTGCATCCCGGGATCGTGGCGCTGTTCGATTCCGGGGAGGTGGACGGACGCCTGTATTACGTGATGCCGTTCGTCGCGGGTGAGAACCTCCGGGCCCGCCTCGAACGCGAGCGGCGGATGTCGGAGGAGGACGCCACCGCCTTCGGGGCCGACGTCGCGGAGGCGCTCGCCTACGCCCACGGCGCCGGCATCGTGCACCGCGACGTCAAGCCGGAGAACATCTTCACCGTGGGCGGCCGCGCCGTGCTGGCCGACTTCGGGATCGCCCACATCGCGGGCCAGTCCGCCGAGAGCGACCGCAGCCTCACCTCGGCCGGCATGGTGCTCGGCACGGTCGCCTACATGAGTCCCGAGCAGGCCACGGGAGACGTGCCGCTCGACGGCCGTTCGGATCTCTACAGCCTGGGCTGCGTTCTGTACGAGTTGCTGACCGGCACACCCCCCTTTACGGCGGGGACACCCAGCGGCGTGCTGGTCAAACACATTACGGAAGACCCGCGCCCGCCGCGGGAACGGAACGCGGGAATCTCCCCGGCGATCAACGCCATCATCATGCGGCTACTCGCCAAGGATCCCGCGCACCGGCCGGTGACCGCGGCCGAGGTCGCCCGAGAATTGCGCGGCGCGCGGGCGACAGTGGAAGCTCCGGTGGCGCCCGCCGCCCCCAGCGACGCCGACCGCCTGGTCGCTCAGGGGCTGCAGGCCATCTACTACAGCGTGAGCGCTGGCCCTGCAGCACGCAGTCATCTCGATCAAGCGGAGGTGTACCTCAAACGGGCGCTGGCGCTCGACCCCCGTCACGCGCGCGGGTTGTGCGCCATGGCGAACTGGCTCTACACGATGGGGCGGCTCGGGTTCCAGCCGCCGCGAGAAGCGTTCGCGCGCGGCCGCGAGCTCGTCCTGGATGCGCTTGCGGCCGACGACCGCTGCGCCGAAGTGCACAACTCGCTCAGCAAGATCGCGCTCTACTACGACGATGACTGCTACGCCGCCGCGCGCCACATCGAGCGCGCGGTAGAGCTCAATCCAGCGGACGGCGAGGCGCTGCGCTTTCAGGGTGTCGTCTACAAGGTGCTGGGCCGCACCGAGGACGCGGTGCGGATCGCGCGGGCGGCTGCGCACCGGGTACCGGAGCTGGCGCTGGTGTGGAACGGGCTGGGGGACGCACTCCTGGCTTCAGGACGTACTTCCGAGGCCATCGACGCGCTCAAGCGCGCCATCGCCATCCAGCCGGGCTACGGTCCAGCGCTGGAACGGCTGGAGCTGGCGCACGTCCGGCTGGGCGAGCTGGAGCTGGCGGTCGAGATCCGGGGCTCGCGGTTGCGGCTCGCCAGGCAGGGCGAGCGCGCGGACCTCCTGGAGGCCGAGGCGAAGGAGGCGGGCCCGGCCGAAGCGCGGCGACGCGATCTGCGGCGCGAGCTGGAAGGCCTGCTCAAGGAGGCGGAACTCAACGACCCCTTCGCGCACTACTACAACACCCGGATCCCCGCGGACCAGATCGTCATGACCTATGCCGACCTGGGCGAATGGACCCAGGCGATGAACTGGGTGGAACGAGCCTACCATCGCCGCCCCGTGCGGCTGCGGAGGATGCTGACCGAACCGCCCTTCGATCGGCGGGGCCTGGCCGTCGATCCGCGCTACGCGAGGCTGTTGCGGGTGGCGGTGCTGGAAGACCTCATGTAGCGCTACTCCCGCACCTCCTCGATGCGGAGCTCTCCGGCCGCGTCGTCCAGCACTTTCTGGATTCGGAGCTCCGCCTCGGAAAGCCGCTCGCGCGCCGCCCGCAGCTTGGCCACGCCTTCCTCGAACAGCAGCAGGGCGTGGTCCAAGTCGGTGTCGTCCGCTTCGAGCTGCCGGACGATCTCTTCCAGGCGGCGCAGGTCGGCGCTGAGGGATTCCGCGGACATGGCTCAATGATAACGCCCCGCGGCGCGGCGCTTCGTGGCTTCGCTATCGGCTATTCCGAACGGGAGGGTACTTCTCCGTCCGAGACACGCAGAGTGAAGCCGGTGCCGGAGGGAAGGTCGGCCCGGCGGCGCGCGACGCGCCCATCCGCGAGGCGGGCCACGCTGTAGCCTCGGGCGAGCACGGCCAGCGGGCTCAGCGCCTCGAGCTGAGCAGCCAGCCGCTCCATGCGAGAGCGGGGCTCGGTGATCCGACGGCCCATGGCCATCCTGATCCGGTCGCCGCTGCGCGCCAGCCGGGCCTCCAGCACCTCATTTCGCCGCCGGAGCCCGTGTGCCAGCCGCGTCCCCAGCGACCCAGCGTGGCGCAGGTAGTGCACCCGGTCGGGGAGTGCCAATTCCATGGCGGCCGAAGGGGTCGCGGCCCGCATGTCGGCAACCAGGTCGGCCAGAGAGAGATCGGTTTCATGGCCCACTGCGCAGATCGAAGGCATCCGCAGCGCGGCAATAGCTCGGCAGACCCGCTCGTCGTCGAACGCCAGCAGGTCCTCCCGACTGCCGCCTCCCCGCGCCACCACGCAGAGGTCCACGCCCTCCAGTCGGTTGACGCGACCGATCGCGCGCACCAGGGCAGCCGGCGCCCCGTCCCCCTGGACCTGGGCGGGCACAATCAACAGCCGCACTCGGGGCCAGCGCCGGCGCGCCACGATGATGATGTCGTGGAGCGCTGCGCCGTCCTGGCTGGTGACCACGGCAAGCACCGAGGGGAACTCCGGCAGCGGACGCTTCCGCTCGGGCGCCAGCAGCCCATCTTTTTCCAGCGCCGCTCGAACCTTCTCCTTGCCCAGCTGCTGGAGCCCGGTTCCCGCCGTCGGGAGGAGCACCACGACGGGGAACTTGAGCTCGCCTTTCTTCTCCCAGACCGTGGGGTTGCCGAGCGCGTAGACCTCGGTACCCTCGGCGGGCGGCTCCCCGACTCTTACAGTGTATGTTTTCCACATTACACAGCGAATACAGCTCTCGGCGTCGCGCAGAGTGAAGTACCAGTCGCCTTTTCCGAACGACTTGAGAGAACTCACTTCACCCTTGACCCAGACTTGGCGAGCCGCGCTTTCCACCGAGTTTCGAAGTACTCCCACCAGCTCGGAGACCGAAAGGGCAGTGGTACCGCCGGACTGGTGCACCACGCCGATCACCGTCCGCGCCGTGCAGCCTGGAGCGTATTGGCCAGCAACATCGCGATGGTCATCTTCCCCACCCCACCAGGCACAGGCGTAATGGCGGAGGCCACCTCGGCCACCGGGCCATAGTCCACGTCACCCACTATCGCATAGCCCTTCGGGTTGCCCGGGTCGGCTACCCGGTTGATCCCCACATCGACCACCACAGCCCCGGGCCGCACCATGTCGGCCGTCACAAATCGCGGCTTCCCGATAGCCACCACCATGATGTCGGCCTGGCGGGTGAGCGCGGGAAGGTCCTGGGAGCGCGAATGGCACACCGTGACCGTGGCGTTGCCGCCGGGGCCGTCCTGCAGGAGGAGGTTGGCCATGGGCTTGCCCACGATGTTGGAGCGTCCCACAATCACGGCGTGGGCTCCCCTGGTCTCGATCCCGGAACGAATCAGCATCTGCTGGACGCCGAAGGGTGTCGCGGGCCGGAAGGCGGACGCATCGCCCACCGCGAGCTTTCCGACGTTCATGGGGTGGAAACCGTCCACGTCCTTTTCCGGGGCAACGCGGTGCAGGACCTGTTCGCTATCGATTTGTTTGGGCAAAGGCAGCTGGATCAGGAAGCCGTGGATCCGGGGGTCGGCATTGAGCCGGTCCACGGTGGCGAGCAATTCGGCCTGAGTCGTCGTCGCCGGGAGCCGGATGGTCTCGGAATGCATCCCGGCCTCGCGGCAGGCTTCCCCCTTGCTCTTGACGTAGACCTGGCTGGCGGGATCCTCGCCGACGATCACCACGGCCAGTCCCGGGATCACCCCCTGGGCGGAGAGTGCGGCGACTTCGCGGGCGATCTCGGCGCGGATTTGGCGGGCGATGGCGGCCCCGTCCAGGATCCGTGCGCTCACCGCGCCATCCCGACGGCGCGGGTCTCCCGGATCACGGTGACCTTGATCTGTCCGGGATACTGCAGCTCGCTCTCGATCCGCTTGGCGATGGTCTCGGCCAGCTCCTGGGCCTTGAGGTCGTCGATCTTGTCGGGCACCACGATCACCCGCACCTCGCGGCCCGCCTGGATCACGTTGGTCTTCTCCACGCCCTCGAAGCCGCCGGCGATCTCCTCCAGGCGGGTAAGCCGCTTGACGTAGGTTTCGAAGGCCTCGCGACGGGCCCCGGGGCGCGCCCCGCTCACCGCGTCGGCCGCCTGCACGAGTACCGATTCGACGCTCTCGTGGGGAACGTCGTCGTGGTGGGCCGCGATGCAGCCGATCACGGCGGCACTCTCGCGATACTTGCGGGCCATCTCGACGCCCAGCTCGACGTGGGTCCCTTCATTGTCGTGGGTCAGCACCTTGCCGACATCGTGGAGCAGGCCGCCCCGCTTGGCGAGCGCCACGTCGAGGTGGAGCTCGGCGGCCATCATCCCGGCGAGCCAGGCGACTTCCTTGGAGTGGTCGTAGATGTTCTGCCCGTAGCTGGTGCGATAGCGCATCCGCCCGATCAGCTTGATCATTTCGGGGTGGAGGCCGTGGATTCCGGTCTCGTAGGCGGCCGCTTCGCCCAGCTCGACCAGCTGGGTTTCCAGCTCCGTCTGGATCTTCTTGACGATTTCCTCGATGCGGCTGGGCTGGATGCGACCGTCGGCGATCAGCGCTTCGAGCGCGCGCCGCCCCACCTCACGGCGGATCGGATCGAAGCAGGAGACCACGACGGTATCCGGCGTGTCGTCGATGATCAGGTCGACGCCGGTGGCCTGCTCGAATGCGCGGATGTTGCGGCCCTCGCGCCCGATGATCCGTCCTTTCATCTCGTCGCTGGGCAACGCCACGGCGGAGACGGTGGTTTCGGCGGTGTGCTCGGCGGCGAGTCGCTGCACCGCGAGGGCGATGATCTTCCGGGCATCGCGTTCCGCATCCTTCTTGGCCTGCTCGCGGATGTCGCGGCCCAGCGCAGCGGCCTGGGCGCGTGCCTCGTCTTCCACCTTCTGGAGCAGCTCGCGCCGGGCCTCCTCGGCCGTGAGGCCGGCGATGCGTTCCAGCCGAGCGTGCTGCTCGCGCAGCACCCCCTCGATGCTGTTTTCCTTTTCCTTGACGGCGGTCTCCGAGCGTTCGCAGGCCTGTACCCTGCCCTGCAGCGATTTTTCCTGCTGGCCCACTTGCTCGCTGCGGCGCCCCAGATCGCGCTCGCGCTCCTCGGCGCGGCGGTCGGAGCGGTCGGCCTCTTCGCGGCGGCGCGCCAGCTCGCGCTCGGTTTCCTCCCGGTGGCGGAGCACTTCCATCTTGCCTTCGAGCACGGCGGCGGCCTTGGCCTGCTCGCGCTCGGCGGCGACCGTCTGCAGGGCGGCGAGGGCTTTGGATTCGGCGTCGGCGAGGAGCGCAGCGGCATCCCTCCGCCGGGCGCGGAGGTACATGCGGGAAACCAGCAGCGCGACCAGGATTCCTGCCAGGAGCCCCCCGAGGGCGGGGAGCAGGAGGTCCAAGCTCATGAAGTATCTCCGCACGCGGCCGGTGGGCCACGGGAAGGTCGGTCGGCCGGGCGCTACGCTCCCTTGGCTCCGCCGCCGCGTTTGCTCGCGGGCACCAGACGGGCCAGCCGATCAGTCATCCCGCGAAGCCGCGCGGCGTGGGCCGCATCGCCTTCCCGGGCCTGGAACAACTCGTCCGTGATCGCGAGCCCCGCCAGCAGGGCCGCCCGATGGGCGTCCACCGAGGGGACCGAGGTCCGGATCCGGGCGAGCACCGCGTCGAAATACGCTGCAACCTGCTGGGTGTACTCGGGGGTGTGCTCCGAGCTGACGGTCAGCTCGGTCCCGCCCAGGGCGATGCGAACCGAATGCCGCGGGCTCACGCGGCGTCTCCGCTCCGGTCTTCGATGAACCGGAGTCTGGTACGCAGGCGCTCGACTTGCTCCCGCGCCGCGGAGATCCGCTGCCGCAACAGGTGGTTCTCCCCTTCGAGCAGTGCGATCCGCTGGCGGGCCTGCTGCAGGTCGGGCCCCCGCCCCCCGGCGCGGCCGCGTCCGGCACTCGTCTCCAGCTCGGGCCTGCCGCCCCGCGCGCGCGTGCCGCTCAGCTCGGCTTCGATGGCAGCGAGCAGGCGCTCGAGCTCGTCGAGCGGGGTCGAATCAGGCCGAGCGTACGGTGACGTCAAGCGACTTATCCAGCGTGGCGAGGACCCGTTTGATCACGTCGTCCACCTCGGCGTCGCGCAAGGTGCGCTCCCTGGCGCGCAACACCAGGCGGAGCGCCACGCCGCGCCGACCGGCGGGCAACCCCTTGCCGCGGTATTCGTCGATCACCTGTACCGATTCCAGCAGGGCGCCCGCCGTCTCCCTGACGACCGCTGCGACGGCGGCGACGACCACCCGCTCGGGCAGCAGCAGGGCCAGGTCCCGCGTCACGGCGG
>DATCWE010000132.1:0-10222 GCA_036566495.1 Gemmatimonadales bacterium
GGCGCCCAGGCCGCGCGCGATTGCTTGATGGCCTGGCGGGCGCGCCGCTGCAATGCCAGCACGTGGCCTTCGCGGATTCCCGCGGCCACGCTGCGAGTTCGTTCGGTCTTGAGGGGAACCAGGTCGGTCACGCCGAGCTCGGCCGCCTTCTCCGCCAGCCAGCCGAAGCGCTCCTTGTCGCCGGCGCCGACCACCAGCGTGAAGGCGGGAGGCTCGCGCACTTCCCGCACCGCGCCGACGGCGACCTCGAAACCGTCTCGCCCCTGGACGAGGCGGCCTTCGCCTACCCGGCCCGCACCATCGAGCACCCTGACCGGCTCCCCGGCCACCGCGCGGCGCACCTTGAGGTGATGGCGCTCCTCTTCCTCCAGCGCGATGGTCGAGTCGGCGAGCAATGTCCCGGGAGCGGCGAGCACCGAATGCACCTCAGCCGGCCCGCGCGGCGACGCCCCACCACAACTCATCGGTGGCTTCGTCGATGACGCTGTACCCGGCTGCCTCGAGCGCGGCGAGAAACTGGTCCCGCTCGAACTGCTCCATGCCCGCGAAGACGGCACAGCCGCCCGGTGCGAGCGAGGCGCGCACAATGGGGAGCAGGTGCTGGTTGAGGGAGCGGAGAATGTTGGAGAGCAGGAGCTCGACCGGCCCGAGCAAGGGGGCCAGAACCGCGGCGTCGCCGGTCAGGAAGCGAACCCGCGCAGCGACGCCGTTGCGCTCCGCATTGGCGCGTGCAATCGGCTCCGCCTCCGGGTCGAGATCGATACCGGTAGCTCGCGCCGCGCCGAGCTTCGCCGCGGCGATGGCCAGGATGCCGCTGCCGCTGCCGAGGTCGAGCACCCGGTGGCCCGGCTGGATATGGCGATCCAGCAACAGGAGCGCCGTGCGGGTCGAGCCGTGCTCGCCGCTCCCGAAGGCGGTCTCGGGATCTATGACGACGGTGCTGCCGCTGGCGCTATCCGTCTGGGTCCAGCTCGGCGTCACGGTGAGCCGTCCCAGGCGGCGGGGACCGAGCCCGTCGCGCCAGCGGAGCCGCCAGTCGAAGTCGGGCAGGACGCGCGAAGCGCCGGCTGTCCGTGCGCCAAATGCCGCCTGGAGCTCGCGAAGCAGCGCTCCGGCCGCACGCTCACCCTCGACGACCCCCACCAGCGTGCCATCGGTGCGCTCTTCCACGGCCTGCCCGGTGCGTCCCACCAGCCAGGCGGCTATCGCGTCGCGCTCGTCGGCCGGGCTGACGACGTCCACGGCGCACCAGCTCATGCGCCGAGCGCTTCCTTGAGCCGGGACCAGAACCCCGTGCTTTGCTTGGGGGGCGGCCCTTCGACCTTGGCGAACTCCTCGAGCAGGCGGCGCTGGTCGCTGGTGAGGTTCTCCGGCGTCCAGACGTGGATCCGGACGTTCAGATCGCCGGTGCTGCTCTGGCCCAGGCGGGGCAGACCCTTGCCTTTAACCCGCAAGACGGTGCCGGACTGAATGCCGGCGGGAACGCTGAGCCGCTCCTCGCCGTAGGGCGTCGGCACCGTCACGCTGGTGCCCAGGGCCGCCTGGGTGAAGGAGAGCGGGAGATTGAGGCTCAGGTCGTCGCCCACGCGCTCAAAGCGCTCGTCGTCCTTCACCTCGATGATGACCAGCAGGTCGCCGTTGGGAGCGTTGCGCGGGCCGCTGGCGCCCTGGCCTCGCATGGTGATGTAGTTGTTGCTGGAAACCCCGGGGGGAATTTCCACACTGACCGAGCGCTCACCCCGAAGGCGGCCTTCGCCGCGACAGACCTCGCAGGGGTCGGTGATGATCGCGCCTTCGCCGTGGCACGCGGGACAGGCCGCCACCGAGACGAACTGGCCGAACACGCTGCGCGCCGCCCGGCGCACCTCACCGGTGCCCCCGCAAGTGGTGCAGGTGGTCGGCCGGGTGCCCTTGGCGCCGCCGGTACCACCACAGGTCTCGCAGCGGAGCAGGGTTTTCAGCTTGACGACCCGCTTGGTGCCGGTGGCCACTTCCTGCAACGACAGCTTGACGGTGACGCGGATGTCCTGGCCGCGGCGGGACTCGGCCGGATTGGCGCCACCGCCAAAGAGGGACTCGAGCCCGCCGAGCCCACCCATGCCCCCGAAATCGCGCATGAAGATGCGGAGCGCTTCTGCGAGATCGACATGATGGAATCCGCCGGCGCCGCTCCCCAGCCCGGCTTCGCCGTAGCGATCATAGCGGGCACGCTGATCCGGATCGATCAGCACTTCGTACGCTTCGGCGATCTCGCGGAATTTGGCGGCGGCGTCCGGCGCGCTGTTCCGGTCGGGGTGATACTCCATCGCCAGGCGGCGATAGGCCCGTTTGATCTCGTCCTCGCTCGCGTCGCGCTCGACGCAGAGCAGCTCGTAGAAATCGCTCACTCCATCAACCCTTCCACCATGCGGCTGGTATGCTCCACCAGCCCGATGATCTTGTCGTAGGGCATTCGGGTCGGCCCCATGACGCCAATGACTCCGCTCAATCCGCCGCTGCGATACGCCGAGGTCACCAGCGTGAAATCCGCCAGCCGAGGGTCGCTGTTCTCGCTGCCGATGGTGATGGTGAGTCCCCGCCGGTGGCGGTCCTCGAAGGCGCGGCGGAGCACGTCACGCCGCTCGGTGAGATCGAGCAGGTGCCGCATGCGCTCGTTGGAGGCGAACTCGGGCTGATCGGCCAGCGGCTGGGCGCTGCCCAGCACCACGGTGCCGGCGCCCGCGAGGTCGAAGAGCTCCTCGCCTTCCGCGATGAAGATGTTGAGCAAGCCGCCGCCGTTGCCCGCCCCGCCCGCATCGCGCAGCCGCTCGGAGAGACTGCCCCGAATCTCGCCCAGGAGCAGGCCGGCCAAGCGCTCGTTGAGGATGCGCTGCACATGCTCGACGGCCTCCGGGGCTACGGCCGCCGGCACTTCGACGAAGATGGTCCGCACCAACCCGCTCTGCAGCGTCAGCACCACCAGCAGCCGCTCGCTGCTGACCCGGACCAGCTCGAGGCGCTCGAGCACCAGCTCGTCCAGCGCCGGGGCGATCGCAACGCCCAATTCCTGGGTCAGCACGCCGAGCACCTGGGCCGCGCGACGCAGGATCTCTTCGATGGGGTTGCGGGCCGCGGGAACGATCTCGCTCTCGAGCTTGACCCGGGCGCTCTTCGGCACCGGGGCTGGCCGCATGAGCCGATTGACGTACAACCGGTAGCCTCGCTCGGTAGGAATCCGGCCACCGGAAGTGTGGACGTGGAACAGGTAGCCGCGGGACTCCAGCTCGCTCATGGTGCTGCGAACCGAGGCCGGCGAGATGCCCAGCCGGGAACGCCGTGCTACGGCCTCACTTCCGGCCGGCTGAGCCGTTTCAACGTAGATCTGGATGACGCCTTCGAGCACGCGGAACTGGCGATCGCTCAAGGCTTCGGAGCTCTGCATAACAGAAAAACTAGCAATGAGTTAGGCTGGCCACCAGCGCGTCGAGCCTGAGCCACCCCTCGGGGGTGAGCCGAAGCCGTTCCGGCCCCTCGATTGCCCATCCAGCCTGCCCCCAACGCACCCGGTGTTGGCGAGGGACCTGGGTGAGCTCAACCCCCTCGGAAGTGCGCAAGCCGAGGTAGAGGTCTTCCAGCTCTACCTGCTCGGGGGTGAGAGTCTCGGCCACAGCCTGCACCGGCTGCCCCGCGCCGCTCCGGCGGCGGTACTCCTCCCATTCGCGGACGTTCCAGGTCCGTGAGGCGGCGAAGCCGCTGTGCGCCGAGGGGCCGAGGCCGATGAACGGCCTGCGGCGCCAATAGGAGGAATTGTGTCGCGCCCGGAACCCGGGCCGCGCCGCATTGGACACCTCGTAATGCTCGAAGCCCGCTTGGGAGACTCGCTCGTGCGCGGCGAGGAATTCCTCTGCCGCCCGATCTTCCGGAGCCGGCGCAGTCTCGCCGCGAGCGGTCCAATGTCCCAGGGGGGTCCCACTTTCCACGGTGAGGGCGTAGAGCGAAAGGTGAGTGGGCGCGAGCGCGAGCGCGCGATCGAGGTCCGCGCTCCAGTCTCGCGCGATGTCGGCGGGGAGGGCATAGATGAAATCGAGCGACAGGTTGTGGAGTCCGGCCTCGCGCAGCGTCCGCACGGCCGCGGGAATCTGAGCCTCGGTGTGGGTGCGGTGCATCCAGTCGAGCGCCGGCCGAGAAAAGGACTGGGCGCCCAGCGACACCCGGTTGACACCTGCCGCGAGCCACGCGGCCGCGGCGGAAGGCGTCACATCGTCCGGGTTGGCCTCGAGGGTGATCTCCGCATCGGGATCGACCATGCGATCCTGGCGAAAGCGGTGCAGCAGGGCGGCGAGCTGCGCGGTGCCGAGCCGCGAGGGCGTCCCGCCGCCGAAGTAAATGGTTTCCAGGTCGGGGGATTCCTGCCACGCCGGATGCTGCTGCCAGCCCGTCCACTCGCGGAGGATGGCGTCCTCGAAGGCCTGGGAGGGTACCACGCGCCGCACCGCGATGGCGAAGTCGCAATAGCTGCAGCGCCGGGCGCAGAAGGGAACGTGGATGTAGAGGTGCACCGGGGGAATATGACCGCTTCTCAGCGAAACAAGCGGTCCTGCGACAGGCGGTAGCGGCCCCCGCCCTCCTGGGCGACCACGCCGCGGAGCTCGAGCGCCGAGAGGGCATCCAGGGCATCGGCCACGGGAGCATCCACCAGCGCGACCAGCCGTTCGACCGGGAGCGACTCGCGATGGAGCGCCGTAAGCAGCCTTCGCTCGAGCGGTGCTACCGGGACCACGGGGTCGGCTCCGCCTCCGTCGGCGCTCCGCGCCAGCTCGGGATAGTGGTGGAGCAAGTCGCTCAGCTCGAGCAGCGGCTCCGCTCCGTCGCGGATCAGCCGGTTGGTTCCGGCGGAGACGGGGCTGGTGATCGGCCCCGGGACTGCCAGCACATCGCGGCCCTGCTCCTGGGCGCAGGCCACCGTCTGCAGCGTTCCGGAGGTGATGGCAGCCTCTACGACAACCGTCACCCGTGCCAGACCACTGATCAGCCGGTTCCGGCGCTGGAAACTGCCCGCGTTAGGCCGCTCGCCGGGGGGAAACTCGGTCACCAGCAGTCCCTGTTCGGCGACCTGTTCGTAGAGCTGGCGATTGGCCGCGGGGTAGATAACGCCAAAGCCGTTGCCCAGCACGCCGATAGTGGCGCCGTGCGCTTCCAGCGCTCCGGCATGTGCGACCGCGTCGAGGCCGCGCGCCATCCCGCTCACCACCGCCAAACCGGCCTCAGCGGCGGCGCGCGCCAGGCAGCGACACGCCTCCGCCCCGTAGGTCGAGTGATCGCGGCTTCCTACGATCGCGACGGCGAGCAGCTCGAGCAGCTCGATCCGTCCCTGCGCAAAGAGACAAGTGGGCGGCTCGGGGATCTCGCGCAGTGCCGCGGGGAAGCCCACATCCTCGGCCAGCAAGAGCCGACCGCCCAATTGCAGCAACTCGGCCTGGGCACGCGCACCAGTATTGTGGTCCGCTTGCTGGATGGCGGTGGCCGCAGCGGGTGACATTCCGGGCACCTCGGCCAGATGCGCGAGCGGCGCCGCAAGGACGCCGCTTGGGGTTTCGAATCGTTCGAGCAGGGCACCCAATCGCGCGAAACCGATACCCGGGACCAGCGCGAGGGTGAGGTACGCCTCGCGCTGGCCGGAGTCCCACTCAGGCATCGGCGGCTTCCTCGACGTCCTCACGGCGTGCCGCTTCCACGAGCGCCCAGACTTGCGCGCGGAAATTCTCCAGGCCTCCGCGCGCCGCGCTGGAAACCGCAATGAGGGCCTGCGCATCAGGCGCATTCAACCCGGGAAGGGGAGCGTCCGCCGGAATCAGGTCCCGCTTCGAGAGCACGATGAGATGCGGCTTGTCGTGCAGCGCCGGGCTGTAGGCCCGCAACTCTTCCCGCAATTGATCATAGACCGTCTGTGGCTCGGGGCTGTCCACCGGAATCAGGTATGCCAGAACGCGAGTGCGCTCGATGTGCTGCAGAAACTTGAGCCCGAGGCCTTTGCCGAGGTGGGCACCTTCGAGGATGCCGGGGATGTCCGCGATCACGACGGAGCGCGAATCGCTCAAGGCCATCACCCCGAGGTTGGGCTCCAGCGTGGTGAAGGGGTAATCGGCGATCTTGGGACGGGCGGCGGAGACGGCCGCGAGGAGGCTGCTCTTGCCAGCGTTGGGCTCACCGACCAGGCCCACGTCCGCGATGAGCTTGAGCACCAGCTCCAGCTGGCGCTCCTGCCCTTCCTCGCCGGGCTCCCATTCCCGCGGCGCCTGATGGGTTGGGGTGGCGAAGCGGGCGTTGCCGCGGCCACCGCGCCCGCCCCTGGCGACCAGTATCTCCTGCCCCTGCCGCATCACCTCGCCGAGGCTCTCACCGGTGGCGGCGTCGCGCACCTCGGTGCCGGGCGGAACCGGCAGGTAGAGATCTTGACCCGAGGCTCCGGTCTTGGTCTTTCCCTTTCCATGCTGGCCGCGCTCCGCCTTCCAACTGGTGCGATAGCGATAGTCGAGCAGGGTGGAGAGGTTGGCTTCGCCGCGCACGTAGATGCTGCCGCCGTGCCCGCCGTCACCGCCGTCCGGTCCGCCCTTGGGGACGTACTTGTAGCGCGCGAAGGACGACGCGCCCGAGCCTCCGGTGCCAGCTACCACCCGCACCACCGCGCGATCGATGAAACTCACCGGCGAATCCGATTCCAGAGGGACATGGTCAGCTCCGCTTCCTGCTGCCCTTGCAGCGGTCGCACCAGCTCGAGCGCCTGGGTCACGGCCAGCTCCGCTGCACCCGCATGGAGGGCTCCTTTGAGGTGGGAATGCAGCTGTCGCTCCGCGCCCTGAATGGCCACCTGCAGCGCGACGCAGAGCTCCCGGCGCGCGAGGTCGAGCCCCGGGCGGCCGAGCGTCTTCCCGTATCCCTCGGTGATCATCCAGGCGTCGAGCGCCGGGTGCAACGCGCGGACGTTCTCGCGCAGCTGGGCATAGTTCTTTCCATAGACCTCACGACAGACGGCCTCTCCCCGTGCCTGCCACTCCGGTGCCCGGCCATAGTCCGTAGCATCCTCGCCCTCGACGGCGTCGGGAGCGAGGCGCCGCCACACCGCGAGCGCCGAGAGGGCGCGCGGCCAGCCCACCATGAGGACGGACTGCAGCAGTAATTCGTCCATCCAGGCCGAGGCGACGCCGGCGTCCCGGCAAGCGTGGGCGCGCTGGGCCAGCTCCGATTCGGCGCCGACGGCGATGGCGGCGGCGAAGGCCAGCAGCGCCCGGGTCTCGGGATCGAGCTGTTGCAAGGTCACGGGCGACGGGCGTTCCTCGGTAACCATTTCCCTGCCTCAGGCGGCGAAGAAGCGCAGGGACCCGGCGGCGCGCAGCTCGCCGGTCACGCTACCGCGGGTGTTGCGAATCGGCTGCCGGCCGTGCCGGGCCAGCTCGGGCGAAGAGAAGTCCTTGAGCTCCGGTGCGACGTGCGCGAGGACTTGCGCCAGCGCTTCCAGCAGGGCCGGGCTCGCCGCGCGGCTATCTCCATCTTCCACTTTGAGCGCGATGCCTAGGCCGAGTGCGGGCAGCGCCGCGCAGTAGATGCCTTCCGCACCGACCTTGGCGACGATCCGGCCCGGCCAGGCCTGCATGAGGTCGGTACAGAGCCGCCCCGTGCCGGCCACCAGAAACGGGTGCGCCATCATAGCGGCCCGCACGCGCACCGCCGCCGCTTCGCTCGAGGCTGCCAGCCGAGCGTAGGCGAGCGCCATGGCCTGAAGGGGAAGCCCAAAGCAGACCGCGGTGCAGCCATCCACCGAGAGAGCGATGTCGGCAGCTTGCAGGCCGGTCCAGCGCGCCACCTCGTCGAGAATGCGCTGCTGCACCGGGTGCCCGGCGGCATGGTAGCCCTCGAGCGGCCAGCCGTGGTGGCGGGCGAGGGCCAGCATTCCGGTATGCTTGCCGGAGCAGTTGCTCCAGCGCGGAGTGGCTACCGCACGACCGCAGCTCACCTCCTGGGCTACCAGCGGAGAAAGCGGCGGGTGCACGCCGCAGGAAAGCTGCTGATCGGTGATCCCGACCTTGGCCATGAAACTGGAGACGACCTCCAGGTGGCGCGGCTCGCTGGAGTGCGAGGCGCAGGTCAGCGCCACCTCCTCGTCGCTGAGCTGAAAGGCGTCCGCCGCGCCATCCTGGATCAGCGGAAGGGCCTGGAAGGGCTTGGCCGCGGAGCGCCACCAGGTGCTCAGTTCAGGATTGCCGGATGCTCCGAGCAAGGCGCCGCTTTCCGCGACCACGGCGACCGCAACGCGGTGCACCGCCTCGACCAGATTGCCGCGGGTGGTCTCTATCCTGAGCTGGTGGGATGGCATGGAGGCCCAAAGATAGTCGGCGGGCGCGGCTCACCGTTGACCGCTCAAGCGGTTCGGGTTAACCTCCGCCTCCCAATTCCGGGCGATTAGCTCAGCTGGTTAGAGCGCGCGCCTCACATGCGCGAGGTCGGGGGTTCAAGTCCCTCATCGCCCACTTCACCTTTTCGCCGCAGTCATGGGCCCTGCAGGACTTGAACCTGCGACCGACGGATTATGAGTCCGCTGCTCTAACCAGCTGAGCTAAGGGCCCGAACGTTCTCCCACAACAACTTAGCAAAACTGCTGCGCAGCCGCAGTCCTCACTGTGGGACAAATGTACCATTGCGGTTCACGCGCAACGCTAGCCGAGTAGGCCGCCGGACTGCATCTTAACCCGCCATGATACCCCGTGCCCGACTCCGGAAGCAGCCCTTACTGGGGCTCGCCCTGCTCATTCTCGCAGCGGGTTGCGCTCCGGACCGTGAGGACGTGACCGGCCCGGCGACGCCGCCAGCTTCCTCCGCCGTCGCCGCCCCTACCGCCGGAACCACAGCGGCCGGTGTGTGCGATTTCGACCCCACCGAGAGTACGCTGACCGGTCCCGGATGGAACAAGGTGTTCGAGGACGGCTTCTCGGCGGATCTATCGCAATGGACCGTATGGATCGGTGGAGCCTGGAACGAGGAGCTGCAGTTCTATCAGCCCTCGAATCTGCAAGCGGCCAACGGGCTGCTCAGCATCACCGCCAGGAAGGAAACCGTCACCGGGCCGAGCAATCCCTACGACGCGACGCCCAAGACGTTCTCCTACACTTCAGGCCGCATCGAGTCGAAGAAGTACCTCTCGGCCTCGAACGCCACGCCCAAGGTGCGGCTCTCGGCTCGGCTCAAGCTCCCCACCGGCTACGGCATGTGGCCCGCCTTCTGGAGCTACGGGGATCCCTGGCCGACCCAGGGAGAGATCGATGTGATGGAGGCCCGGGGTCAGGAGCCCTTCGCCTACCAGACGTCATACTGGTTCGGGCGGCGGCCGGGGAAGAACCTGGTTGCCAACTCCGCCACCGTCATCTGGTCCACCGTCAGCCTGATGGACTGCTGGCACGTGTACGAAGTGATCTGGACCAAGAGCAGCCTCACCTTTCTGCTCGACGGCCTGGTGGTGGATACCAAGTCGGGAGGCTACATCTCCAGCATGTACGGCAAGCAGGAGCGGATCACGCTGAACCTGGCGGTCGGCGGGTTGTTCTTCGGAAGCTACGATCCCACTGCCATCCAACCAGGCACGTTCCAGATCGACTGGGTCAAGGCCTTTACGTCGCGCTGACCCGGCGCGGTTAAGTTGTTCGCACGTGCGCGCCATCATACTCTCCCATGTCTACGTCGATTCCGACCGCCGGGGCAAGCTGCGTGCGCTGGCCGGACAGGGTGCGGCCATAGTCGCCGCCGTACCGGGCGGCATGGCCGAGGAGGACGCCGGCGTCCGCCTGGCACCCATCCCCGTGCGAGGTAACCCTGAACACCCCGAGTCGCTGCGCTGGAACCCGCGCGCATTGCGCCGCCTCTTTGCCGACGCGCGACCCGATATCGTGCAGATCGAGGAAGAGCCGGACAGCCGGCTCGCCGCCCTCGCGTCGGCCGAAGCCCTGCGGCTCGGTGTCCCGACGGTGTTGTTCAGCTGGGATAGCGTCGCCCGGCGGCGCAGTTTCGTGGCACGGCGGCGCGCCGCCATCAGTTTCAAGGCGGCCCGCGCGGGCATCGGGGGCAATGCCAACGCCGCGGAGCGACTGCACCTCGAGCTCCCCGGAGTTCCCATCGCCTCGATGCCCCAGCTCGGCGTCGCGCCCCCTGCCCCGGTCGAGCGCGCAGCGCACGACACCCTGCAGATAGGGTACGT
>DATCWE010000397.1:0-5923 GCA_036566495.1 Gemmatimonadales bacterium
GATGCCGAGGGCGTTGGCATCCACCATCGGGCGGTACTTCCACTTGAGCGGATAATCCGGCTTGGCGAGGTCGAACGCGTAGAGGACGTTGGGATAGGGTGTCACCACGTACAGCGTGTTGTTCACGACCAGCGGCTGGCCTTCGTGGCCGCGCAGCACGCCGGTGGAGAAGTTCCACACCGGCTTGAGTCCGCCCACGTTGGCTGGTGTGAGCTGGGCCAGCGCACTGTACCGGGTGGCCGCATAGTCCTTGCCCGGCATGGTCCACTGGCCGTCATCGCGCGCGCGCTGGGCCTCGAGGGCCCCGGCACCGGCGAGCAGGGCCAGGACAGCCCGGATGCCTGCAGCACGTCTCATGGGGTCCAACTCTATCAGTTTGGCTGCGGAAGTACAGCGCGGACCGTATTATCCCGGGAAAGGATCCCCGAGCCGGCGGCGCCCATCCCGACGGAGGCACCCGTGACCCACTACTCCCGCAAGGAGTTCCTCGGCTTGAGCGCCTTGCTGGCCGGCGCGCTCGGCCTGCGGAAAGCTCCTGTCCCCCCGGGCTCACCCGGGCCCGCGCTTCCGCCGCCGCTGCCGCAACGCGGCGCCGGCATCGAAGCGGACCTCGTGGTCGTGAACGGCCGGGTGCTCACGCAAGACAGCGCACTGCCGCGGGCAGAAGCGGTGGCGGTCAAAGACGGGCGCTTCCTGGCGGTGGGATCCAATTCCGACATCCGGAACCTGGCCTCGCCGCGCACCCAGGTCATCGACGCCTCCGGAATGACGCTGCTCCCCGGCTTCATCGACTGTCACTGCCATCCCAGCGGCATGAGTGAATTGTACGAGGCGAACGCGAACGTGCGCACCGTGGCGGAGCTGCAGGCCAACCTGGCCAAGCGAGCGCGGGAGACGCCGGCCGGCTTCTGGGTCACCGGCGCCATGTTCGACGACACCAAGCTCGACCGGCCGCTGACCCGCCGGGAGCTGGACGCCGTCTCCACCCAGCATCCGATCGCCGTCAATCATCGCGGCGGTCACACCAGCTGGTACAACAGCAAGGCGCTGGAGCTGGCCGGAATCACCCGCGACACTCCCGATCCTCCCGACGGCCGCTTCTTCCGCGACACCAGCGGCGAGCTGACCGGCCGGGTGGCCGAGCTGGCCCGCGGCGCCGTGACCCGCGCCGGGCAGCGGGAGCAGTTTACCCCGGCGCAACGGAGGGAGCGGGCCCGCAAGGGCATGGCCTACATCTCGGAGCTGCTCACGGCCGCGGGCCTGACTTCGGTGCACGACCTCGGCGCGACCGGCGATCACATCACCGCGTTCGAAGACGTGTACCGCAGCGGCGAGCTCCGGCATCGCAGCTACCTGATGGTCCGGGGCAGCGCCTATCCCCAGCTGCGGGACGCCGGCGTGTACACGGGCCTGGGCGATGAGTGGGTGCGCATCGGCGGGGTGAAATACGCCGCCGACGGCTCGGCCTCCGAGCGCACCATGCGGATGAGCACGCCCTATGTCGGCACCAGCGACTACGGCATCCAGACCATGACGCAGGAACAGATCTACGAGGCGGTGGACGACGCGCACAGCCATAACTGGCAGGTCGGCATCCATGCCAACGGCGATGTCACCATCGCGATGGTGCTCAACGCGTACGAGCGCGCCCTGGCCCGCTGGCCCCACCCCGACCGGCGCCACCGGATCGAGCACTGCACCCTGGTCAATCCCGACCTCATCCGCCGCATCAAGGCCAGCGGATCGATCCCGACGCCCTTCTGGACCTACGTGTACTTCCACGGGGAGAAGTGGGCGGAGTACGGCGAGGAGAAGCTGCGCTGGATGTTCGCCCACCGGTCGTTTCTGGACGCGGGCATCCGCGTGCCCGGCGCCTCGGACTACGGGCCGGGCCCGTTCGAGCCGCTGATGGCGATTCAGTCCATGGTGACCCGGCGCGATTACCGGGGCCGCGAGTGGGGCCTGAACCAGCGGGTTAGTGTTGACGAGGCGCTCCGCATCGCCACCCTGCACGGGGCCTATCCGTCGTACGAGGAGCGCCTCAAGGGATCCGTTTCCGCCGGAAAGCTGGCCGACTTCGTGCTGCTGGCCCAGGACCCGCACGACGTCGAGCCGGACCGGATCAAGGACATCACGGTGGTGCGGACCGTGGCCGGCGGGCGCACCGTATATCCGAAGCAACCGGCCTAGGAGCCGGTCCAGCCCGGTTCGGCTGCGGAACCCGCGCGCGCGGCGTATTATTGAGCTTCCCCCGCCAAGCCGGAGAGCCGTCTGAGCACACCTGAGGAACGGCTGCGCACCGCGCTGGCCGAGCGTTACCGCATCGAGCGCGAGCTCGGCCAGGGCGGGATGGCGACGGTGTATCTCGCCGAGGACCTGAAGCACCGCCGCAAGGTAGCGCTCAAGGTGCTGCGCCCGGAGCTGGCGGCGATCATCGGGGCGGAGCGATTCCTCAAGGAAATCGAGGTCACCGCCAACCTGCAGCACCCCAACATCCTGCCGCTCTACGACTCGGGCGAGGCCGACAGCTTCCTCTACTACGTCATGCCCTACGTCGAGGGCGAATCGCTGCGCGACCGGCTGGCCCGGGAAAAACAGCTCAGCGTGGACGACTCGGTGGCCCTCGCCCGCGCGGTGGCGGCCGCGCTCGAGTACGCGCACCGCCATGGCGTCGTCCACCGCGACATCAAGCCGGAAAACATCCTGCTGCAATCGGGCCAGGCCCTGGTGGCCGACTTCGGCATCGCGCTCGCCGTCTCGCAGGCCGGCGGCTCCCGGATGACCGAGACCGGGATGAGCCTCGGCACGCCGCATTACATGAGCCCCGAGCAGGCCACCGGCGACCGCACCCTGGATGCCCGCAGCGACATCTACGCGCTGGGCTGCGTCACCTACGAGATGCTGGCGGGCGAGCCGCCCTACCTCGGCAACACCGCACAGGCGATCGTCGCCAAGATCCTGACCGAGGTCCCGACGCCGGTGCGCAAGCGGCGTCCTTCGGTGCCGGTGCATATCGAAGCGGCGATTCAGATGGCGCTGGCCAAGCTGCCCGCGGACCGCTTCGCCAGCGCGGCGGAGTTCGGGGCTGCACTGGTGAACCCCGGCTTCACGCTGCCGGGCACCATGGCGCTGGCCGCCGCGAGCGCCGGGGATGGGCGCTGGAAGCGGCGGGCCCAAGTCGCCTACGCGCTCGCCGCGGTGCTGGCCATCGGGTTCCTCATCGGGGTCCCGCGCCCCAAGCGGTCGCTCCCTCTTCCGGTCACCCGCGTCGCCATCGCGCTCGCCAGGGGCGAAGGCCTGCGGCAGGGACCGTGGGGCCGGTTCGCCATCTCCCCGGACGGCGCCCGCATCGCCTACACGACGACCCGCGACCCGGGTGGCGCCCAGCTGGTGGTCCGGGAGCGCGATCAGCTGCACGCCGTCCCCGTGCTGGGGAGCGAGACGGCTTTCTCGCCCTTCTTTGCTCCGGACGGGAAATCGGTGGCCTTTTTCGTGGGGCCCACGCTTCCGACCCCTCTCAAGCTTGCCTCGCTGACCGGCGCGCCCCCGATCACGGTGGCCGACACCGGTCTCGCCCCGCTGGGCGGTGATTGGGGCGCCGATGGCTACCTCTATGCATCCGGGAGCTCCGGCCTGGTTCGGCTGCCTGCCACCGGGGGCGCGGCGGAGCCCCTGACGCACGTCGATACCAAGAGCGGCCAATCGGCTCACGCGTGGCCACAGCTGCTGCCGGGTGGAAGAGGCCTGCTCTTCACCATCCTGCGGGGCGGAGCCTCGCAGCGCGAGGTCGCTCTACTCGACCTCCAGAGCAGGGTGGTGACTACCCTCCTGCGGGGAACCTTCGCGCGTTATGCGCCCACCGGCCACCTGATCTATGTGCGCGATGAAGATGGGGCCTTGCTGGCCGCACCCTTCGACCCCGCCCGGCTCAAGGTCACCGGGCCGCCGGTCTCTCTGCTGGACGGGATCTCCCTGCGGACCTTCGGGGTCGCCGACCTGGCCTTTTCGCAGAGTGGCACGCTGATCTACTCCACCGGGGCCTCGGGGCTGGAGCACCTGAGCTGGGTTACCCGGGACGGGAAGGCCAGCGAGATCGAGCCGAGCTGGGCCGCCGACTTCATCACCCACGCGCTCTCGCCGGACGGAAAGCGGCTGGTCGTGAGCCTGCTCAAGGAGGGCCCGCGGGATCTCTGGATCAAGGAGCTGGATCACGGGCCACTTACGCGCTTCAGCTTCGAAGGGCAGACCAATCATCGGCCGGAGTGGACCCGGGATGGCCGGAACATCACCTTCATCTCCGATCGCTCCGGCCGGTCGGAGCTCTTCGTGCAGCGCGCCGATGGGAACGGGACGCCGCAGCTCCTGATTACCCAGCGGCAGGAGGCGCGGGGGATCGCCGAAGGGTTCTGGTCGCCCGACGGCAAGTGGCTGATCTACCGCACCAACCTCAACGAGATCGGCGGCGGCGACATCCTGGGGGTCCGACCCGGCCTGGACAGCGCCCCGGTGCCGCTGGTGGCGACGCGGTTTGGTGAAACCGAGCCGGCCCTCTCGCCCGACGGGCGCTGGCTGGCCTACGTCTCCAACGAATCGGGCCAGAGCGAGGTGTACGTTCGGCCGTTTCCGAGCCTGGCCGATGGGCGCTGGCAGGTCTCGGTCGCCGGCGGCCGCGAGCCGATGTGGGCGCACAGCGGCCGCGAGATCTTCTACAAATCGGTGGACGACATGGTGATGGTGGCGACGGTCGCCGCCGGGTCCTCCCTCGAGGTGCGGGACCGCAAGGCGCTCTTTTCCGCCGTGGATTACGACAACGACATCGAGCATGCCCGCTACAACGTCAGCCTGGACGACCAGCGCCTGCTCATGAGCCGGAAGACGACCTCCAGCGAGACCGACCTGGTGCTGGTCCTGAACTGGTTCGCGGAGCTCAAGGCCCGGATGGGAGCCAAGCCATGACCGCGCCGCTGCAACGCCTGACGCTCGCTCTGGCCGACCGCTACCGCATCGAGCGGGAGCTGGGTCAGGGCGGCATGGCGACGGTGTACCTGGCGCAGGACCTCCGCCACGATCGCAAGGTCGCCCTCAAGGTGCTGCGGCCCGAGCTCGCGGCCATCCTCGGCGGCGACCGATTCCTCAAGGAGATCAAGACCACCGCCAACCTCCAGCATCCCCACATCCTCAGCCTCTTCGATTCGGGCGAGGCCGACGGGATGGTGTACTACGTGATGCCGTTCGTGCAGGGGGAGTCGCTGCGCGACCGGCTCAACCGCGAGCACCAGCTTCCGGTGGAGGACGCGGTCCGCATCGCGCGCGAGGTGGCCGACGCGCTGGAGTACGCCCACGGCCACGGGGTCATCCACCGGGACATCAAGCCGGAGAACATCCTGCTCCACGGCGGCCACGCCCAGGTGGCCGACTTCGGCATCGCGCTGGCCGTGTCGCGCTCGGACGGCGGCACCCGCATGACCGAGACGGGAATGTCGCTGGGCACGCCGCACTACATGAGCCCCGAACAGGCGATGGGCGAGCGCGAAGTGACCGCCAAGGCCGACATCTACGCCCTGGGGTGCGTGCTCTACGAGATGCTGACCGCGGAACCGCCCTTCAACGGCCCCACCGCGCAGGCGATCATCGCGCGGGTGATGACGGAGGAGCCCCGCTCGCTCACCCTGCAGCGCCGCACGATTCCGCCGCACGTCGAGGCGGCGGTGGTGACCGCGCTTTCCAAACTGCCGGCCGACCGCTTTGCCAGCGCGGCGCTGTTCTCCGCCGCGCTCGGCAACACGGCTTTTACGACGACCACCGCGACGCGTGCCGCGACGGCGGCGCGGAGTCCCCGCACCAAGGCCGCGGCGGCGCTTCCCTGGACCCTGCTCGCGCTCACGGCGGCGGGTCTTGCCTGGGCGCTGCTCCGCCCGCGCCC
>DATCWE010000060.1:0-4025 GCA_036566495.1 Gemmatimonadales bacterium
AAGCCGCAGGGCCTGCTCCGGCTTTCGGTGGTGCCCGCCGTCCGACAGCTGGTCGAAGGCAGCGCGGCGCCATGACCAGTTATTTCGCCTACGGCGCCAACATGGATCCGGTGCACATGGCGGCGTGCTGCCCCCAGGCGACCCGGCTCGGCCTCGCGGTGCTGTCGGGCCGGTGCTTTCGCATCGCGGCGACGGGATTCGGAGACGCTCCACTGGTGGCGGGTGGCCAACTGCACGGTGTGCTCTGGCGGCTCTCTGCCAGCGATGAAGCTGCCCTCGACGCGTTCGAGGGCGTGCCGGAAGGGCTTTACTGCAAGGAACACGCGGAGGTCCGCGACGAGGCCGGCCGACCGGTCAGCGCCATGCTGTATCGCGCCGCCGATCCGGCGGCCGGGCGCCCGGCACCGGGGTATCTGGAGCGCGTCATCGAGGTGGGGGAATCCCTGGGCTTCCCCTCGGGATACCTGCAAGGTCTGCGGAACCAGCTCATCGCGGGTTAGATCGCCCCCCGCACCGACCGGGCTGCCCGCGCTTGCGGTCGCGCTGCCCACCCTCCGTTTCCCCCGGGCCCTCGAACCGGGGGGACCACCCTGCCCGGCAGTGCAATTCCTCCCGTCGCTCCCCGCGTTCATATTGCGGGTATGTCGGTGCTGCCCTCTCTTTCACGCTTTGCCCGCAAGGCGCGTTGGTTCTGGCCGGTTTTCGGCACCATCGTCCTGGCGGATTGCTCGACCAAGCAGTGGATTGTTTCCTCGCTGAGCGACGACCCGGGACCGCATCCCCTGGTCGGAGATCTGCTCCGGCTGACGCTGGCCTACAATCCCGATGCCGCGATGAGCCTCTCCTTTGGCGGCGCCTCCCGCCTGGTTTTCGGCGGAGTCGCCCTGGTCGCGCTGCTGGTTCTGTTCCTCCTGTATCAGCGGACTCCCTCCAATGCCGTGCCACGGGCTATTGCGCTTGCGCTGGTGGCGGGGGGCGCGCTCGGTAACCTGCTGGACCGGCTGCGCTCGGCTCGCGGTGTGGTCGATTTCATCGATATCGGGCTGGGGCAGTCGCGCTTCTGGATCTTCAACATCGCCGACATAGGAGTCACGACCGGCGCGCTGTTGCTCGCCGTCGTACTGTGGCGGGAAGATCGGGCTCAGCGCGCGGCATGAGAACACTGCTGCTTGGGGTGACCTCGCTCGCCTCCTTGCTCTCGGCACAGGTCTCCCCGGGCCGGATCTCGCGCGCCGGGGTCGCACGCGCGCAGGCGGTGGTGGACTCGGTTTTTCTGGATCGCAAGTCGCTGGAGGGCACCATCGAGGGAGGCGACTGGGCTTCGTACCTGATGGCCCGGCTCGGCGTCGAGCCGATTCCCGAGAACACCGAAATCGAGATCGCGGTCGACAGCGCGCACATCGTCCTCTCGGGCCGGCTCCAAGATCTGCCGCAGGAAGCCCGCGCGATGATCGGTCCACTCGCCGCGCTGGTCGACTCGAGCACCGTATTGGCCGCCGACATTGCCCTCCTGCCGGCCGCCCAGGGACTCAGCCACTTCCGATTGCAGGGGGTGAGCATCGGAGGATTCCCCGTTCCGGAGATCGTGCTGCGCTCGATGCTGCTGGACGTCGGCGAGCACTACCCCGCGCTCACCAAGACGGGGCGCGATCTGTACGTCGAGATCCCCATCGATGGCAGGGTAACCCTGATTACCGGAGCGGTGCGGCTGACAGCGGCACCGCGACCGTAACCGCGGAGCACCCATGAGCGATCTGCGCTATCCGATCGGACCGTTTGAGGTCGAAGGTGAGATTACCGCGGCCCGCCGCGACGGCTGGCTGAACGAGATCGCGGAGGCACCCGCGCTGCTGCGCAGCGCGGTGCACGGCCTGAGCGAAGCACAGTTCGACACGCCCTACCGCGAGGGTGGCTGGACCGTGCGCCAGGTGGTCCACCATGTCCCCGACAGCCATCTCAACGCGTACCTGCGCTTCAAGCTGGCCCTGACCGAGGAGAATCCGACGATCCGGCCGTACGCGGAAGCGCGCTGGGCCGAACTGCCGGATACCGCGGGGACCCAAGTCGGCGTATCGCTGATGCTGCTCGAGGCGTTGCACCGTCGGTGGATCGTACTGCTTCGGGCGATGAACGAAGCGGATTGGTCCCGCACCTATTTTCATCCGGAGTATCAGAATCCCTTTGCGCTCGACCGGGCGCTGGCGCTGTATGCCTGGCACGGCCGCCACCACGTCGCGCACATCACCACCTTGCGGGACCGGTTGGGCTGGGGCGGTGGCCGCTGACCCCGGCCGGTGAGCGGTTCGCGTAGCACCAGCGGCCTTGTCGTTCTCTCGGGGGCCGCGCTGGTTGGAGGCGCGCTGCTTTCTCCCCTCCTGTCACCCGCGCTGATTCTGCCGGTCTCGCTGCTCTGGTACCTCGCGCTGGCCGTCCTGCTGCGCTCGGCCTACCACATCCTGAGGAGCTGGACCAGCAAGCGCGTCGCCGCGGTGCTGGTGGGACTGACCACCGCGCTCCCCGTCGTGCTCACTCCCACCGGGGCGTACCGCGCTCTACACCATTCCCGGTCCCGAATCCTGGGAAGTCATCCTCACTGCAGCAACGTCGCAGTTGGGCATCGAGTCGGAATACACCGCCGCATCCTGATCCGATTCCTCTCGCGCTGAGCCGGTTCTCCTCGCGCTCTGCGACGCAAACTTCAGCGCAACGCTTCGGGCTTTGCCGGGCAACCCGTCCGGTTGGCCCTGACGTCTGGGTGGCTGTCGCGTTTCGGGACTCCTGGAACCGACGCTGGCAAGTTGGTGCGGCAGAGCGGGAAAGGGCGATCGTTCCAAATCGAAATCGATGCCGGTCCTGCTTGACTGTCAAATATTGTTACAATTGTGCGCGAATCTGAGATCATCTCGCTGACGCCCTATCTCTTAAGTGCAAGGCGGAGCGAGAATTGCGTCTACAGTAGAGGATTGCCGCGCACGCGGATGACCGTGCAGTAGCAAAGCAACCTCGATGGGGAGGGAGGCAGAATGCTGGACCGCCTGGCCGATCCATCGGACCAGCCATTTGATGCGCTGGAACCATTGCCACCCCAATGGCGCGATCTGGTCGAGGCCTTGAGGGAGCAGCTGAGCCGGGCCATCGAGCAGCGCGAATGGCTGGCGCGGGCGCTCGAGCGCACTTCCAGTGAGTTGCACGAGCAGGTAGTCGAGCTGGAAGCCCTGCGGCGGGCTCGTACCGCCGCGGAGTCGGCCAACCTCGTGCGCGGTGAGATGCTCGCGACGATCAGTCGCACCATGCGCACCCCCGCTGATGCGTTGCTGGGACTCACCGGCGTACTCCGTTTGGGGGCGTTGCTCCCGGTGCAGCGCTCTTACGTGGAAGCCCTGACCGGCGCCGCCGAGGTATTGCGGGGGATTCTCAACAACGTTTCGGACTTTTCCCGCCTGGAGAACGGCACCTTGCCGCTGGAGCCGATCGGCTTCGATCTGCGTGTCATGATCGAGGATTTGGCGGCAGTGCTCGGGGGAGAAGCCCACGCCAAGGGCATCACGCTGCGGCTGGCCTGGCGCCCTGAGGCGCCCCGGCGGGTGACGGGAGACCCCGGCCGGATCCGCCAGGTGCTTACTGCGCTGGTGCGGGATGCCCTGGCTCGCATGGAGCGCGGAGAGGTCGTGCTCGAGGTGGGTGAGGATGTCGCGCGCCCCGCGGGAAGTGGGATCCGCGTCACGGTGGAGGACAGCGGCCCGGCCATTCCCCCGGACCTGCTCCCCACGCTCTTTGAGCCCTTCGTTCGGGGAGACGCCTATGCCAACCGCGACGGCGCGCTGGCGCTGCCGATTGCCCGGAGCCTTGCCCGCCTCATGGGCGGAGACATCGGGGTCCAGAACGCGACGGATGGGGGCACTCGGTTCATGCTTCGGCTTCCGCTGGCGCGCCTCGAGGCGCAGGAGGGTGGGGAGGCCGGCTCGGCCGCCCCTCGCGACTCGGTGCCGTCCTCAGCCCTTCCGGGCACCCTGCTGGTGGTGGAT
>DATCWE010000159.1:0-2219 GCA_036566495.1 Gemmatimonadales bacterium
GCCCCTCGGCCACCTGCTCCAGGATGCCAGCCCCCGCGTTCGGCGCGCCGCCGCCGAGGCGCTGGGCGACCTCGACGAGCTGGAAGTCGCGCCGCCGGAGCTCATCGCGGCGCTGGCCAGCGGCGATCCCTCGTTACGCCGCGCCGTGGCAAATGCCCTGGCGGAAATCGCCGATCCACGCGCGATCGATGCGCTGGGCCGCGCAATCGGCGACCCCGACCTGGAAACCCGTCGCGCGGTGGTTCGCGCCATCGCGGAGATCGACGATGCGGCAGTGACCCCGTACTTGTTGCGCGCCCTGAAGGACGCGGATCGGGAAATCCGCAAGACCGCCGCCGAGGCGCTGGGCGACCGCAAAGAGCACTAGGCCGGCAGCAACGCTCCGGCGCGGGCGCGCGCCACCAGCTCGGCCATGCGCTGCGCCTCCGCGCCCGCCACCCGCTTCCCCAGCGGAGTGAGCTCGTAATACCGCCGGGGCGGCCCGTCCGATTCTTCGTCTGGTCCTTCAGTCGACTCGATCAACCCGTGCCGCTGCATTTCCTTGAGCGTTCGGTAGAGTGTGGCCGGGCCGAGCAGCCAGCCCGGGGAGGTCGATTCCTGCAGCTCGCGCATGATGCCGTAGCCGTGGCGCGGGCCCGCCGCCAGGACCAGCAGAATGCTGAAGACGCGGGGCCGCACCGGAAGCAGCCGCTCGACGCGCTGCTCAGTCATGGCGCAGGACCTCGAGCGGCTCGGTGCGCAACGCCCGCCGCACCGGCACCAGGCAGGCCGCCAGGGCCACCCCGCCGAGCACCAGCGCGATCGCGGCGTAGGTGACCGGATCGAGCGGACTCACGCCGAACAGCATCGACCGCAACAGCCGGGAGACCGCGGCTGCCGAGGCGAATCCCACCAGCAAGCCGATCGCCACCAGGCGCAGTCCGTCGCGCAGCACCAGGTTGCGCACGTTGTGCGCGGCCGCGCCCAGCGCCATGCGGATGCCGATCTCCCGGCGCCGGCGGCTCACCATATAGGACAGCACGCCGTACAAGCCCACGGCGGCCAGCAGCAGGCCGGCTCCACCGAACAGGGCCGCCACCCCCAAGGCAATCCGGTTGGGGAGCAGCGCGAGGCCGATCAGCTGGATCAGCGGCGCCTGTTGCACGATCGGAAGGGTGGGATCGAGCGCGTGCACGGCCTCGCGCAACCCGCGCGCCGGGTCCGGCGCGCCCGGTGCGGTACGGACCACCAGCGACAGCGATTGCCGCGCCTGCTGGGCATACGGCGCGTAGAGCATCGGCAGGGGATCCTCTCCCAGGGAGCGGTACTTCGCGATCCGCGCCACCCCGACGATCGTCATCGGGGTGCCGCCCGAGGTGCGGCCGAAGCTGAGGGTCTTGCCCACCGGATCCTCGCTGCCCCAGATCTTGCGGGCCAGGGTCTCGTTGACGATGACGACAGCGGGGCCGCCATCACGATCGGCGGCGGTGAACATCCGGCCACGCACCAGGGCCAGCCCCATGGTACGGAAGTAACCCGGGCTGACGCTGGTGAAGTCGGTCTGAAACCAGCCGACGTCGGGCCGCTCTTCCCGTCCGGGCACGGCCACCACCGTCTGCTGATTGCTGAAGTTGAGCGGCAGCATATCCGTGGTTCCGACCGCGGTCACGCCCGGCAGCTGGGCCACGCGCTGTTCCAGCTGCTCGGCAAACACCCGCACGGCGTTCGGCTCGGCGGCGCGAACTTCCATCTCCAGGCTCAGGGCATGGACCGGCAGGGGATCGAACCCCAGGTCGATCCCGCCGGCCCGGCCCAGGGCACGAACGAAGAGCCCGGCGGTCACCAGCAGCAGCGTGGTTCCCGCCACCTGCGCGGCGACGAACGCACCCCGCAGCCGCAAGCGTCCCACCCGCGCGAGCGACGGCTCGTCCTTGAGCGTCGCGATCAGGTTGGGCCGGGTGGCCTGCAGCGCCGGCGCCAGACCGAAGGCGATACCGGTCAGCAGCGTCACCCCCAGCGCCACCAGCAGGACCCGGAGATCGAGCGAGAAGTCCAGGGCGATCGGAATCCCGACCGGCGGGTGCAGGCTGGACAGCGCGCGCGTTGCCCAGGCGGCCAGCAGGGTCCCCCCCGCCCCGCCGACGACGAAGAGCGCGACGCTCTCGGTCACCAGCTGCCGGACCAGGCGGCCGCGGCCCGCGCCGATCGCCAAGCGCACGGCGATTTCGCGAGCCCGCGCC
>DATCWE010000339.1:0-6694 GCA_036566495.1 Gemmatimonadales bacterium
CTCCGGCCGGCTGGAGTCGGCCCTGGACGGCGGGCGCGCTGCTCGAGGCGGCCGGTCTCAAGGGTGCGAAGGTGGGCGGCGCCGCGGTGTCCTCCCTGCACGCGAACTATTTTGTGAACGAAGGCAGCGCGACTGCCGCCGATGTGCGGGCGCTCATCGCCAAGGCGCGGGCGGCAGTGGCGGATCGTTTTGGCGTGGCGCTCGAGACCGAGGTCAAGCTTATCGGGGGCGAGGGGGAGTACCTGACCAGTGACTGACTACTTCGCGCACGAATCGTCCTACATCGATGCCGGTGCCACCGTCGGGGCTGGCACCAAGATCTGGCACTTCTGCCATGTCATGCCTGGCGCGGTCATCGGTGAGCGCTGCAACCTGGGACAGAATGTGGTGGTCATGCCGGGGGTGCGGATCGGGAACAACGTGAAGATCCAGAACAACGTGTCGGTCTATGAGGGCGTCGTGCTGGAGGACGACGTCTTCTGTGGGCCGAGCTGCGTGTTTACCAACGTCGTGAATCCCCGCAGCCATGTGTCGCGGAAGGCCGAATACGCGCCGACCCTGGTGCGCCGCGGGGCGACGATCGGCGCGAATGCGACCGTCATCTGCGGAGGCACGATCGGTGCCTACGCGTTCATCGGGGCGGGGGCGGTGGTGCGTGGCGATGTGCCGGCTTACGCACTGATGCTCGGCGTCCCCGCTCGGCAGGTCGGCTGGATGTGCCGCTGCGGGGTGCGCCTCGAGCTGCGGGGAGGCGGAGGGGCCTGTCCGGCCTGCGCAACGCGGTATCGGGAGGCCGCCGGGCGACTCGAAGCCGTTGACCCTGCCGATTAAGGCTCGATAAGTTTATTTCCCATCGTGACTTGCATAGCCGGTTCCGCCCGCCGCTCGGCCGCCCTGGCCGGAACTCACTGAGCGTGCCACCGATCTCGCCGACCCAGGACGGCGCGGTGGCCGTGCCGGTGCCATTGCTCGACCTCCCCGCCCAGCACGCGTCGATTCGCGACGCAGTGATGCCGGCCGTGCTCGCGGTGATCGAGCGGCAGCAGTTCATCATGGGCCCCGAAGTCGCCGAGCTGGAGGCTGCCGTCGCGAAGCTGTCGCGGGTCGGGCACGCCATCGCCTGCGCCAGCGGGACCGATGCCCTGCTGCTCCCCCTCAAGACGCTCGCGCTCCAGCCTGGCGATGAGGTCATTGCCCCGGCCTTTACGTTCTTCGCGACCGCCGGGATGATCCACTACGCCGGCGGCACGCCGGTCTTCGTGGATATCGAGCGGGAGAGCTTCAACCTTTCCCCGGCCGCCGTCGAGGCGGCGATTACTCCGCGCACCCGCGCTATCATCGCGGTTCACCTGTTCGGGCAGATGGCCGCGATGGAGCGCATCCTGGCCATCGGCGCCCATCACGGTCTGCCAGTCATCGAGGACGCCGCCCAGGCCATCGGGGCCCGGCGCAACCTGGACGGGGTCTGGCGCCTCGCGGGCGAACTCGCTTGGGCCGGCACGCTTTCCTTCTTTCCCAGCAAGAACCTAGGCGCCTGGGGCGACGGCGGCATGATGCTGACGCAGGACGCGGCGCTGGCCCAGCGGCTGCGCCGGCTCAGAACGCACGGTGGCGCCAAGCAGTACCACCACGACGAGGTGGGGACCAACAGCCGGCTCGACACGCTGCAGGCGGCGGTGCTGCTGGCTAAGCTGCCGTTCCTGGCGGGCTGGAGCGCGGCGCGGCGGCAGAGGGCGGCGTGGTACAGCGAGCGGTTGCGCGGGCATCCCGCCATCGTGCCCCCCGCCGTCGATCCCGCGAATGAGCCCATCTTCCATCAGTACACCATCCGCGCGCCCCGGCGGGATGCCCTGCAGGAGCATCTCAAGGCCAACGGCATCGGATGTGCGGTGTACTATCCGCTTCCCCTGCATTTGCAGCCCTGCTTTGCGCACCTGGGATATCGCAGGGGCAGCCTGCCGGAAACCGAGGCGGCAGCCGCGGAGGTGCTCTCCCTGCCGGTGTATCCGGAGCTGACGGAGGCACAGCAGGAGCGGGTTATGCAGGCGCTGACGGGGTTTTACGGGTGACACACGGGAGACCATGCTGATGTCGGTAGCGGACGAGCTGATCAAGAAGGCCGCGGCGCGCGAGATCCGGTTCGGGATCATCGGGCTGGGGTATGTCGGGCTTCCGCTCGCCATCGAACTGGCGAACGCCGGCTACAAGGTGCTCGGGTTCGACGTCAGCCACCGGGTGGTGGACGGGCTGAATGCGGGCCGCTCGCATGTGAAGGACGTCTCGGCCGGACAGCTCAATGCGATCCGTGAGGCGGGCCGTTTCGAGGCCACGACCGACGGAAGCCGGCTCCGGGACGCGGATGCGATCTCGATCTGCGTCCCCACGCCGCTCTCGAAATTCAAGGATCCCGATGTCAGTTACATCGTGGCCGCGACTGAGACCATCAAGGCGGTGCTGCGCCCCGGCCAGGCGATCATCCTGGAGAGCACGACCTATCCCGGCACCACGCGCGAGATCATGCTGCCCGCGCTGGAATCGACCGGGCTTGCCGTGGGCAAGGACTTCTTTCTCGCCTTCAGTCCCGAGCGCGTGGACCCCGGCAATCCGGTCTACCAGACGAAGAACACGCCCAAGGTTGTGGGGGGCATCACCCCCGACTGTCTGCGGGTCGTGTGTGCGCTCTATCAGCCCGCCATCGACGTCCTGGTCCCCGTTTCCACCACCGAGGCGGCGGAGCTGGTGAAGCTGCTGGAGAACACGTTTCGCAGCGTGAATATCGGGCTGGTCAACGAGATGGCGATCGTATGCGATAAGCTGGGGGTGAACGTCTGGGAAGTGATCGACGCCGCTGCCACCAAACCCTTCGGATTCATGAAGTTTTCCCCGGGGCCGGGGCTGGGCGGCCACTGCATTCCCATCGACCCGCACTACCTCGCCTGGAAGATGCGCAGCCTCAATTACAAGACCCGCTTCATCGATCTGGCCGGCGAGCTCAACACGGAGATGCCGGCGTTCTGGGTTCGCAAGGTGGCCGATGCGCTGAACCAGACCGGTAAGGCCGTGCGGGCGTCCACGGTGCTGGTGCTCGGCGTCGCGTACAAGAAGGACATCGAGGATCTTCGCGAGAGTCCGGCCCTCGACATCATCCGGTTGCTGGAACAGAACGGGGCCAAGGTGTCCTATCATGATCCCTATGTCCCCGAGTTCGAAGAAAACGGGCACCGCTTCGCCTCGGTCCCGCTCACGGCCGAAACCCTGGCCGCCGCCGACTGCGTGATCGTCGTCACCGATCATTCCAATCTCGATTACGACCTGGTTCGCCGGCATGGACGCGTCATCGTCGATTCGCGCAACGCGCTGGGCCGCCGGGGTATCTCGTGAAGATTGCCGTGATCGGGAGCGGCTATGTCGGGCTGGTGGCGGGCGCCTGCCTGGCCGAGACGGGCAATGAGGTGCTCTGTGCAGACGTCGACGCGCGCAAGATCGCCCGTCTGGAGCGCAACGACGTTCCCATCTATGAGCCCGGCCTGGAGCCGATGATCCGCCGGAACCAGGCGGAGGGACGCCTTCGCTTCACCAGCGACCTTCCCGCCGCCATCGCGCACGGGCGGGTCATTTTCATCGCCGTGGGGACTCCTCCCGGCGAGGATGGCTCGGCCGACCTGCAGCACGTGCTCGCCGTCGCGCGCGCCATCGGCCAGCACATGACCGAGCCGAAGGTGGTGGTCACCAAATCCACGGTGCCGGTGGGTACGGCAGAGCGGGTGCGCGGCGCCATTCGCGCCGAGACGCGGCTGCGCTTCGAGGTGTGCTCCAATCCGGAATTCCTGAAGGAGGGGGCCGCGCTCGAGGACTTCATGAAGCCCGATCGGGTCGTCCTCGGCGTCGACAGCGACGAGGCCCGGGAGGTGATGGCGGAGCTCTACGCTCCCTTCGTTCGCACGGGGAATCCCATCCTCTTCATGGACATCCCTTCGGCCGAGGTCACCAAGTACGCGGCCAATGCCATGCTGGCGACGCGCATCTCGTTCATGAACCAGATGGCCGACTTCTGCGAGCGGGTCGGTGCGGACGTGAGCAAGGTCCGCCAGGGCATCGGCACCGATCACCGCATCGGAACCGCGTTCCTGTTCCCGGGCCCTGGTTACGGCGGCTCCTGTTTTCCCAAGGACGTCAAAGCGCTGATCGCCACGGCGCACGAAATGGGAATGGAGCCGAGTCTGCTGGAAGCCGTCGAAGCGGTCAACGAACGGCAGAAACAAGTGCTGCTCAAGCGGCTCTGCACCTTCCTGGGGCCGGCACTCACTTCCCGGCAGATCGCGGTATGGGGGCTGGCCTTCAAGGCGGAAACGGACGACATGCGCGAGAGCCCGGCCCTTCCGCTGATCGACGGCGTGCTGGCCGCCGGCGGCACCGTGCGGGTGCACGATCCCAAGGCCATGGAGGTGGCGCGCGGTCTCTACGGCGATCGGATCAGCTATGCCAGCGACCCCTACGACGCCATCGCCGGCGCGGACGCGCTGGTGATCGTGACCGAATGGCTGCTCTATCGCAATCCCGATTTCGAGCGGATGCGCGCGTTGCTCGCCCGCCCGCTGGTGCTCGACGGCCGCAACCTGTACGACCCCGGCCGCATGACCCGCTTGGGCTTCGAGTACCACGGCGTTGGACGGAGGCGGGCATGAGATTGCTGGTCACTGGCGCCGCGGGCTTCCTGGGTTCGCACCTGAGCGACCGGTTGCTGGCGGAGGGCCACGAGGTGGTGGGGATGGACAACTTTATCACCGGCTCCGAAAAAAACCTGAGCCACCTCGCCTCCAACGCACGCTTCACCCTGATCCGCCACGATGTATCCCAGTACATCCGACTGGACGGCCCGCTCGACGGCGTACTGCACTTCGCCTCGCCGGCCAGTCCGGTCGACTATCTCAAGCTCCCCATTCAGACCCTGAAGGTGGGCTCGCTCGGCACCCACAACTCGCTGGGGCTGGCCAAGGCCAAGGGCGCCCGCTTCTTTCTCGCCTCCACGTCGGAGGTCTATGGCGACCCGTTGATCCACCCCCAGCCCGAGACCTATTGGGGCAACGTCAACCCGGTCGGTCCGCGGGGAGTCTACGACGAGGCCAAGCGGTTTGCCGAGTCGATCACGATGGCGTACCAGCGCTATCATGGGCTGGAAACCCGCATCGTCCGCATCTTCAACACCTACGGTCCCCGCATGCGCCCCCGCGACGGACGCGTGGTTTCCAACTTCATCGTGCAGGCGCTGCTGGGCGAGCCGATCACCATCTACGGCGATGGGACCCAGACGCGCTCTTTCTGTTTCGTCTCCGATCTGGTCGAGGGAATCTACCGGCTGTTCCTGAGCGAACGGGGAGACCCCACCAACATCGGGAACCCGAATGAATTCACCGTGGCGCAATTGGCGGAGCTGGTGAAGGCCATGACCGGCAGCCCCGCGCCGATCGAGTATCACCCGCTCCCGACCGACGATCCGAAGGTCCGCCAGCCCGACATCACCATCGCCCGCACGGTGCTCGGCTGGGAGCCCAAGGTCGCCCTCCAGGAAGGCCTCGCCAGGACCATCGAGTATTTTCGGCAAATCGTCTTAAGCTGAGACCGTAGTTATCTTTAGGGGATGCATGTAAGCTCGGAACACCTGCTGGCTCAGGCGCGCGAGCGCTTCGCCGTGCAGGACTATTACGGTGCGGCGCACCTGCTCGAAGAGGTCCTCGAATCGGGGCGCAGCTTCGCCGACGTGCACCACCTGCTCGGGCTCTGCCTTGCGCTGCTGGGCCAGCGGGACCGTGCGTTGCTGCAATTCGAGCAGGCGCTGGCGCTGAACCCGCGCTATATCGAAGCGAACATCCATCGCGGGATCCTCCTGAACGAGTTGGGGCGCGCCGAAGAGGCCGAAGCGGCCTTTCGGGCCGCCGTTACCCACGGCGAGGCGGGTGTCGCCGGGTTTTCCCGGCCGGTGGCGGCGCGGCTGGCCAATCTGCACGCTCAGGTTGGCGAGGCGTATGCAGAAGCCGGTGCGCTGGCCGAAGCCATTGAGCAATTCCGCCGGGCCGTTACCCTGGGGCCCGCGTTTCACGATCTGCGTTATCGGCTCGCGCGCCTGCTGCTCGAGGCCGGCCGGCCCCTGGAGGCCCGCGAGGAACTGGAGGCCATTCTCGCGGAGCATCCGGACTTCCTCGACGCCGCCGCCTCGCTTGGCCTGGCGCATTATCTGGCGGGCGATGCCGCGGCCGCGCGCGAGCTCTGGGCGGCGTGTCAGAACCGGCGATCGCCCGATGCGAGAGTCGGCGCGTACCTGGCCATGGCGCAGCGGTTGCCTTCCTGATGCGAACCGGCCTCCTGCTGGCTCTCTGGCTTGGCGGGTGCACCTCGGCGGCCGCCGACCACGAGCGCCTGGGCGACCGTGCCTACCGGGAGGAGAACTTCGCCGCGGCCATGGCGGAGTATCGTGCCGCCGCCAAGGGAGACGGGAGCGCGCGGCTGTATGCCAAGCTGGGCAGCGCGGCCCTGCACGAGCGCGACTTGGGTGCGGCCATCGAGGCGTTCGCCGCCCTCAAGGAGGCCGATCCTTCGCGCGCGGCTGAGGCCGCGGTCGGGTTGGAGCGCGCCGCCTACCTGGCCGCCCACGGGGGGAGCGCCCAGGTGGCGCAACTGGCGGCGGCCGTACGCACGC
>DATCWE010000358.1:0-3773 GCA_036566495.1 Gemmatimonadales bacterium
GTCCCGCCTTCGCGTCCGGTAGCGCAGGCAACGTCTCGCGGCTCCCCGCCGCGCGCGAGGCCACGCCACGACTCGTCGAGGAATGGCTGGCGGCGAATTGACGGAGGCCCAGCGCTGGTTCGAGGTGCAGAGCGCCGGGGCGCCAGCGCCGTTGCGGGAGCGCGCCGCGCACTACCTGGCGGGGCATTCCCAACCAGGGAAGCTGGCGGAGCGCCTGGCGGGTGCGGCGGCCGATGCCCTGAATACCGTCCTGGCCCACCCCGGCGACCGCTCCGTGGCCCTCGATCTGTTGGCCGCCGACGCGCTCGTGACTCTTGCACTCAAGGCGAGGGCTTGCGACGATCCGGCGGGGCTGGCGCGCTTTGCCGCCCGCTTGCGCCTGACCCGGGAATCGGCGCGGTGATCGACCTCCACAGCCATCTGCTTCCGGGAGTCGATGACGGGTCCCGCACAGTGGAGCAATCGGTGCGGGTGCTGGAAGCCATGCGCGAGGGGGGAGTCACCGCCGTCTGCCTGACCCCGCACCACAGCGTCGGACAGCTGGCCGGCGGTCTCCCCGCGTCCCACGAGGCGGCATTCGAGGAGCTCAGTGCGAAGGCGCCCAGCGCCGTAGCCCTGGTCCGGGGTGTTGAGCTGATGCTCGATCGCCCGGTGACCGCCGAGCTCCTCGAGCATCCCGAGGTCCGCATCGGCGACACGCGCTACGTCCTGGTCGAATTCACCCGCGCCGTGGCAGTGCCCGCGATCACCAACGCCTTGCGACAGCTCACCCAGCTCGGGCTGGTCCCCCTTCTGGCCCATCCCGAGCGTTATTCCGGATGCAGTCCGCAGGCGGTGGGGCAGTGGAAGGCGGCGGGGGGCGTGATGCAGGTCGATGCCACGACGGTGCTGACCAGCCGCGGCCGGGGGCAGCGGGCGCGCGAGTTACTGGCGCATGGACTGGCCGACATCATCGCGGCGGACAATCACGGCGACGATCGCATGATCGGCGCGGCCTACCGGTACCTTTGCGAGCAGGGCGGCGAGCACCAGGCCGACCTGCTCGCTCGCAGGAATCCTGCGGCGATTCTGGCCGAAGGAATCCTGGAGCCCGTGCCGCCGCTCGCCATCAAGGTTCCCTTGTTCGATCGGCTGAAGCAGCTCCTGGGAGACGAGGAATGATCGAGCTCAACGGTCAACGCGTGCTGATTACCGGCGGGTCCCGCGGCATCGGCCGGGCCACCGCCTTGCTGTTTGCCCGGGCCGGCGCCGACGTGGGCCTGACCTACCACACCCGCCTCGCGGAGGCCGAAGCCCTGGCGCGAGAGATCCGGGGCCTGGGCCGCCGGGTCTTCGTTTCCGGCGGCGACCTGGCCGACCCTTCGGTGGTCACGCGAATTTTCCGGGAGTGCAAAGCGGCTTTCGGCGGGCTGGACTGCTTCGTGGCCAATGCCGGCATCTGGCCCGAGGAAGCGGTTCCACTCGGCAAGCTGAGCGACGCGCGCTGGCGCTCGACTATGGCGCAGAATCTCGATGCGGTGTTCTTCACCACGCGGGCGGCCCTGGGGATCATCGGCAAGGGCGGGCGAGTCGTGCTGGTGTCCAGCACCGCCGGACAACGCGGCGAGGCCTATCACGCCGACTACGCCGCGACCAAGGGCGCTCTGATCTCGATGACCAAATCCCTCGCGACTGAGTATGCTCCCGATATCACCGTGAATTGTGTCGCGCCCGGCTGGGTGGACACCGAGATGAGCGCGGGTCCCTACGCCGACGGCGGCCGCGAGCGGATCGCGGCCACCATTCCGTTGCAGCGGATTCCGCCGGCCGAAGACATCGCGGGCCCGATCCTCTTTCTCTGCAGCCCGCTCGCGCGCCACATCACCGGCGAGGTGCTGAACGTCAATGGGGGATCGGTGCTCTGTGGTTAGGATTCCCGCCCCTCATCCATGATCCACCTCCTGGCCACCGGCGGCACCATTGCGATGCAGCGCAGCACCACGGCGGGCGGCAATGTGCCGGCGCTCGACGCCGGCGCCCTGCTGGCGCTGGTCGGGGATCTGGGGCCGCCCGGCACGATTCGCGTCGAGGACTGGGAGCGCCTTCCTGCCGTCCATCGCGGGCCGCAGCGACTCTGGGCGCTGCGGCAACGCATCGCCGAGCTGGTGAATGGTGCCGCTGCTCCGACCGGAGTGGTGATTACCCATGGCACCGACACGCTGGAGGAATGCGCGTATCTCCTGGCCCGCACCGTGCCGCCTGGGATCCCGGTGATCCTCACCGGGGCGATGCGAACCTCGAGCGACCCTGCGTGGGACGGGCCGCGCAACCTGCGGGATGCGGTCAGCGTGGCGCGCGACCCGGGAAGCCGCGGGCGCGGCGCGATGGTGGTCTTCGCCGGCCGCATCCTCGATGGACGCGACGTCGCCAAGCTCAACGCCTTTGATCCGGACGCGTTCGCGTCCCCTCATAGCGAGCCGCTGGGGAGCGTGCTGGACGGAGCGGTGCGATTCGCCCGGCCCGCGGACTCCCACCGCGAGCTGCTTGCCCCGGCTGGGATGGCCCCGCGAGTCGCCATCATCCCGCTCCAGCTGGGCGACGATGGGGCGCTGCTCGAGCTCGCCCGACCGCATTTCGAAGGGGTCGTGCTGGAAGCGTTCGGCCGCGGCAACGCGCCGCCCGGAATCCTTCCCGCGGTACGCCGCTGGCTTGCCGATGCCAAACCGGTGGTTCTGGCCACCCGCTGTCCGTATGGTGAGGTCGGCGGTGAATACGCGTTCGAGGGCGGAGGGGGGCAGCTGCTGCGGCTGGGCGTGCGGCCGGCGGGACCCCGCTCCGCGGCGCTCGCGCGACTGGAGCTGGTCTTGTGCCTCGCCGCGGGGACGCCCTACGGGGGAAGCCCGGCATGACCGGCAGCGACGCGGAACAGGTTCCCCTGCCCGAAACGATCCTCACGATCGCGCGAACCCTCGAACAAGCGCAGTTCGAGACCTGGTGCGTTGGCGGGGCGCTGCGCGATTGGCGGCTGGCGCCGCGCCAGGCGCTGCAATACGACGTCGACCTGGCGACCGCCGCGACCCCCGATCAGGTGCGCCGGCTCTTTCCGCGCACGGTCACCGTCGGTGCCAAGTACGGGACGGTGGGGGTGCTCGACGGCCAGGGCGGGTTGCACGAGGTCACCACGTTCCGGAAGGACGTGGCAACCGATGGCCGGCACGCTGTGGTGGAGTATGGTGTCTCGATCGAGGAGGATCTGCATCGGCGCGACTTCACTATCAACGCGATGGCGTATCACCCCTTTACCCACCGCTGGCTGGATCCCGAGGGCGGCGGGCAGGATCTCCGCGCCGGCGTCGTGCGTGCGGTAGGCGACCCCGCCAGGCGCTTTGCCGAGGATTACCTGCGGATTCTCCGCATGGTTCGCTTCGCCGCCCGCTTCGGGTTCCGGATCGACCCGGCCACCTTCGCCGCCGCGCAAGCCGCGGGGCCGGGGCTGCGGCAGCTCTCGGCAGAGCGGGTTAGGGACGAATGGTGCAAGGGGCTGCTGGCCGCGGGCTCCCTCCGCCATTTCGTCGCCCTCTGGCGCGAGGCCGGCGCGGCGGCGGTATGGCTCCCCGAACTGCGCGAGCCCTGTCCGCTGCCCGATCCGCTGCCGCCCGCGCCGCGCGATCCGGTGGTCCTTACGGTCGCGCTCACCTCCGGCTCAGCGGAGGTGTTGCGGCGGCTGCGCGCGTCGGGGGCGGAAATCTCCCGCGCCGATGCCATGGAGCGGGGCCCGCAGGAGCCGGCCGGAA
>DATCWE010000042.1:0-5295 GCA_036566495.1 Gemmatimonadales bacterium
CCAGGCCCTCCGCATGGCCTACAGCTACCTGCTCAACGTCCACCGCCGGCTGCAGCGCTCCCCGGGCGAGGACCTGCTGGGCCACCGGCCGCCCTGCGAGGAGATCGCCGACCTGCTGGCGCGCTATCCGGGCCAGCTCACGTGGACCTCCGGCCTCGAGTGCGCCCCGCGTCAGTCCGCGGGGGGCGGGTAGCCCCGGGGAGCGGCCGCGCGGGTGGGAGCCCGCGTGGACAGGGCCCGAGCCCCATGGTATAAAGATGCGTTCTCGTTACGGGCTCGTGGTGCAGCCTGGTTAGCACACTGGACTGTCAATCCAGAGGTCGCGGGTTCAAGTCCCGTCGAGCCCGCCAATCTAGTCGAACGAAAGCAAGGGGTTGGCGGCAGTGCGCGCCAGCCCCTTGCGCACGTCTGTGTACGAACCGTGTTCGACGGCGCCGCGCCCCCAGCGCGAATACCGTGGGGCAAGCATGTCCTTCCCGCCCTCTGTGAAGTGTCTCAGGGCCGGCATATTCGGCGCGCCCTCGTGCCGGTGCCGCGCCCCCCTCAGAGCGATGACGCGGATGTAGTGCTCGGGCCGGTGGATCATAAGGCGGCGGATGTCCCGCCAGCCCGCGATGCCCAGGTTCCCCGTCAACGCGCGCCGCGTGGCGTTTACCGCGATGTCAGCCATTTCTAGCCCGGGCTCCGGGTTGCTTGAGAATCGGAAACTCTCAGTGATTATCTTGCGAAGGTCGTTGGTCTCGTTACTGCCGCGTCGCCGCGGGTTAGGCGGGATATGCGGCTTCATATACTCGGGGATCTCCATCCGGAAGCGCTCGAAGTGCGAGTAATCGCCGACGTTTAGCATCGGGAGGAGCTGCGCACCCGGTTCATCGACCCGACCTTGCACGAGTCCCGCGTCTACGAGCAGGAAGACGCGCTGTTGACCGACACGGTCGAACTGGTCGAACGGCATCTCGCCTGCCGCGCGTGAGTCTGCGCGCCAACCGGCGCGGCCCGCTCGGTCGGCGCGTGGACCCGGGGGCGCGAGCCATTCGTGCGCGGCTATGGGGACACAGCAGGCGCCCTCTAGCAGTCAAGCTGAGGCGCGTGGACCCCACTGCGACGATGACGCCCCGCTCGCCCGCGCCGTGGTCGATGCCAACTCACTGAATCCATGGGGGTCACGGATGGCACCTCGGTTGCACCTCCGAGAAAGCATCCAGAGACCAAGAGAAAAGGAGACCTGCGTATGCGTACGTTGATGCCGTGGACGAGGATGACCGGGACGGAGATGGAGCGCGTGCTGAATCGCTTTCTGGAGGGCAAGCTCGAGGAGCAGTCCGCCGCGGGGGTCGACTGGGCGCCCAGCATGGACGTCTCGGAGACCAAGGACAGTCTGATCGCGAAACTCGAGGTGCCCGCGATGGACCCCAAGGACATCCAGATCTCCCTACAGGAGAACCTGCTGACGATCAAGGGCGAGAAGCGGCAGGAACAGGAGGAGAAGGAGGAGCACTATCACCGGGTCGAACGCACCTATGGGATGTTCGCTCGGAGCGTGCGGCTGCCGGTGACCGTGGACGGCAGCAAGGTGGTGGCCAGCTTCAAGAACGGCCTGCTGACCATTACCCTGCCCAAGACCCCGACCTCGAAGGGGACGACCATCCCGATCAAAGCCGAGTAGTGGCCGTGGGTGTCGGCGCGCCCGCAGACCACCGGACCGGAGGCAGCGCGGGGCCGAGAGCATCCGACCTCGCGACACCACCCGCGACGGGGTTCCGGTCACCTCGCAAAGGAGGGAGCTATGTACAAACACATCTTGGTTCCGACCGACGGGTCTGCGCTTTCCGCCAGGGCGATCGAGCAGGCGATCGGGCTCGCCAAATTCCTTGGGGCGAAGGTAACGGGGATGACCGTCTCAATCCCGTTCCATGTTTTCGCTCTCGATCCCTTGATGGTCAGCGACACGGCGGAGCAGTACAAGCAGGACTGTGAGGACCGCGCTGAGAAGTTCCTCGACGCGATCACGGTTGCGGCAAAGGCGGCGAGCGTCCAGTGCGAGGTTACGCACGTCACCGCCGATCACCCCTACGAGGGCATCATCGACACCGCGACCCTCAAGGGGTGCGACTTGATCCTCATGGCCTCTCACGGACGCAAGGGTGTTGCGGGCCTCGTGCTGGGCAGCGAAACCCACAAGGTCCTGATCCACAGCAAGATTCCCGTCCTCGTCTGCCGCTGATCGACGTCGACAACGCAACGTCCGGGGGGTATCCGCCTTAGCGGATGCCCCCCCATCAAGGTCGCCTCCTTCGCTTGGGCCCAGGTCGCTAGGCAGCGGCAGTGGCCGCGTTCCACCACGACCTGTGCGACGTCGACGTGGCGGGAATCCACACCCACTGCCACGGACTGGTGATCCAGTCGCCGTGGAGCACGTACTTCCCCGTCGGATAGACCACCTCCCGCTGGATCGGCTCCTGCGCCACCGGCGGCCCAGGCTCGACGACGACCGGTGCCGGATACACATGTAGGGGTAGTTCGTAAGGGGACGGATAGTAACCGAGGAGAAGGTGGCCGCATGGAGCCGGGACCCGCGACGCTTTCTTAAGTGCTTTTCCGCGACGTACGGTCGAAGTCTTCATGGTGGCTGGTGCAGCGCCCTATGATCGAGCGCAATGGTCGTGTGTGGCTGCGGCGCTGAGTTCAAACGGTGGGTGACGCTCGACGATGCGGACGAGGACTTGCTCAAGTCGGCGCTGCCGGCATTCGAGAACTAGACTCTGACAGGATCCAACTCGGAAGGGCAACCATCGCGGGGCGGGGGAGCATGACGAAGAAACCCAAGCGTTAGCGCGTCACGATCGCGACGTGACTCCGTGGTACGCTGGCATGTCCGCGTCGGAATATCGAGTGCGCCACCGGAAGCGGATTCAGAACGCACCCGAGAGCATCGTCTGGAACTGCTCGCGCGGGTTGATCCCGGCTGTAGCCTTCCTGTGTATCGCAGCTACTCACCGGGAGCGGCAGCCTCATCGTGGCATCAGGGCGGCGAGCTTCTCCTGGCACTCCGGGCAGGTCTAGTTCAGAACCTCTGTTTACCTTGTGCATATACACGACGCCCCATGTCTTCGGTCAGGGCTCCGATCTTGTCATTCTGCTCGTAGGTCATGGTCACCTCATCTCGGATCGAGGATCGAGGGCGTCGCGTAGTCCGTCGCCCAGCACGTTGAGCGCCAGCACCGCCAGCATGATGAACGCCCCGGGGAACAGCGAGACCCACGGGGCCAGCGTCAGGAACTCCTTGCCCTCATTCAGGATCGTGCCCCAGGACGGCGTCGGCGGCTGCACCCCTACGCCCAGGTACGAGAGCGCCGACTCGATCAGGATCCCGTAGGAGAGGCATACCGCGGTCTGGATCACGATCGGCGAGATCACGTTGGGCAGGATGTGGCGGGAAAGGATGCCGAGGCGGCCGAGCCCGAGGGCCTCCGCGGCCTCCACATAGGTCTGGGCCGACTCCGCCAGCACGCTGCCGCGGACGACTCGAAAGAAGAGCGGCGCATACACCACCGCGATCGCCACCACCGCGGTGCCCGGTCCCGCGCCCAGTACCGCCGCGATCCCGATGGCCAGCAGGATGGGCGGAAACGCGAAGAAGACGTCCATCACGCGGCCCAGGGCCTGATCGGCCACGCGGCCGAGCCCAGCCAGCATGCCGAGCGTGCCCCCGGTCAGCAGCGCGGCGGCGATGGCCGCGCCGGCGATGCCCAGCGAGACGCGGATGCCGAAGAGCACGCGCGAGAGCAGGTCGCGGCCGAATCGATCGGTGCCGAAGAGGTGACCGTCGCCCGGTCGGCTGAACACGTGGCTCGAGTCCACCGCGGTGGGCGAGTACGGCGCGACCACGTGGGCCAGCGCGCCCACCACCACGAGCCCCGCCAGCGTGACCCCGGCCGCGGTCACGAGCGGGCGCCGGAGGGCCCATCGGATCGACCGCCCGTCAGCCACGACGTAGCCTCGGATCGATCAGAGCGTACAGCAGGTCCACCGCCAGGTTCAGCGTCATGAAGGCGGCGGCCAGGATCAGGATCACGCCCTGGACCACCGGGTAGTCGCGCTGGAAGATCGCGTCCAGGAGCAGGCGGCCCACGCCGGGCAGCGTGAAGACATCCTCCACGACGACGATGCCGCCCACGATGTAGCCGAGCTGTACGCCGGCCACCGTGACGACCGGGATCAGCGCGTTGCGCAGGGCGTGGTGGAAGGTCACGCGGCGCTCGGGCACTCCCTTTGCCCGCGCCGTGCGCACATACTCGCAGCCAAGCACGTCAAGCATGGAAGAGCGCGACATCCGCGTGATCATCGCGGCGGTGGCGGTACCAAGCGTCAGCGCGGGCAGCGCCATGATGGCGAGATTGCCGGCGAGGCTCTGCGACAACGGCACCCACTGGAGCGACGGCATCCAGCCGAGGTAGAGCGAGAAGAGGAGGATCAAGACCGCGCCTTGCCAGAAGGCGGGCAGGGAGAGGCCGAGCGTCGCGCCCACGCGGATGGCCGAGTCGCGAAGGCCGCCGCGCCACATTGCGGAGGCGGTGCCGAGCGGGATGCCGAGTAGCAGGGACCAGGCCACCGCGAGCACGGCCAGCTCGGCCGAGATGGGCAGCCGTTCCAGAAAGAGCCCGAGCACCGGCCGCCCAGAGAGCCACGAGACGCCCAGGTCGCCGTGGAGCAAGCCCCCGAGCCAGCCGAGGTACTGCACGTGCAGAGGCTGATCGAGGCCGAAGAAGCGACGGAAGCTCGCTACCACCTCGGGGGACGACATGGCGGCCTGCCCCAGGAGCTGCTCCACCACCGTGCCCGGGATGAGCCGCATCATCCCGAAAACGAGCAGGCTCACCCCGAGGAGGGTGAGCACCATGGCCGCGAGTCGCTGCAGCAGGTAGGCGCGCACGCGCCGGAGTGGCTGAGTCCTTAGGTCTCCAGCGAGGCGAAGCGCAGTCCGTAGTAGAAGCCGGTGGAGTGCGGCTGGAAGCCCTTGAGGGTCTTCTGACGCACGTAGAGCAGGTCGGGAGAGTAGAGCGGGATCGTGATCGCGTCCTCAGCGACCATGCGCTGGAGCTGGTCGTAGAGGGCCTTGCGTTTGGCCCGATCGAGCGTGACCCGGCCCGTGTCCATCAACTCGTCGGCCGCCTTGTTCTTCCAGCGACGAAAGTCCTTGCCGCCCGGCGCCGAGTGGAAGTGGCGGTAGAAGGCCTGGTCGGGGTCCACGAAGCCGCCCCAGTCGTTGATGGTGGGCGGCGACTGCGGCACGAT